>NZ_CP145809.1:2896458-3218286 GCF_038049925.1 Georgenia sp. M64 | reverse complement strand
GGGACCGGTGACCACGATCGCCTCGGACGCCGGTGACCTGCCCGACTTGCTCGAGCGGGACTTCACCGCCACCGAGCCCGGGGCAAAGCTCGTCGGCGATATCACGTACATCCCCTCCTGGCAGGGCTGGGTGTACCTGGCCACCGTGCTCGACTGCTTCTCCAAGAAGGTCGTCGGCTACGCGCTGGCCGAGCACATGCGCACCGAGCTCGTCACCGACGCCTTGGGTATGGCGAACAGGAATGGTCATATCCGCCCCGGCGTGACCATCTTTCATTCCGACCGGGGCACGCAATACACGTCGGCGGCGTTCGCTGAGTTCACCGCCGCGGTCGGCGTGACCCGTTCGGTCGGGCGCACCGGCATTTGCTACGATAACGCCTGGGCCGAATCTTTCAACGCGACCCTGAAGGTCGAGCGAGTTCACCGTACCGCCTATCCCACCCGGGGTCACGCCGTCCGAGATATCACCCGGTACATTGAGCTGCGGTACAATCAAAAGCGGCTCCACTCGACCCTCGGGTATCGCACACCGAACGAGGTCGAGCACGCCTGGTACGAAACGCACAGAGCCGCCTGAAAAGAAGCAGCAATCAGCGGTCCGGATTCAATCCCTCAGTCCAGGGTGTTCTTCTCCATCTGGGAGACGAAGCCCATCCGGGAGCCGTTGAACGCCCGGGCGTTGTCGGTCAGGAGCTCCATCGGCAGTCCGTGCTCGGCGCTGGCCTTGACGAACGCCTCCCAGGCCGCCGCGCCGCTCTCGGAGGGGGCGACGTGCAGGGCGAGGTCCTTGCGGGAGCAGTCGTCACTGACGTGGATGACGACCACCTGCTGGCCGTCGCCGAGGGTGACGTCGAAGCCGTCCATCTGCCACAGGCTGTTGACCTTCTCGCGCTCGAAGCGCGTCCACGAGCTGCGCGGGCGCCGGGCCGGGACCAGTTCGCGCAGTCCGCGCACGGCCAGGACCCGGTTGATCGTGGCCTCCGACGGCACCGGCGACCCTGCCCCCTCGCGGGTCGGTCCTCGGTGCTCGGTCAGGTGGGTCCGGATCGCCCAGGCCCCGTAGTCGAACCCCGACGCCTTGAGCTCCGCGCGGGCCGCGACGATCGCGTCGGCATCCGCCGGCGTGGTCCTGCTCGGGCTCGTCCGCGGGCGACGCGAGTCCTGGGTGAACCCGGCCAGGCCCCGCTCGGCGTACCGGGCGGCGTACTTGTAGAACGTCTTGCGTGAGACGCCGAGCCGCCGGCACATCACGCTGACGTTGACCGGCTCGCCAGCCACATAGGCGAGCACCGCCGCCGCCAGCTCCGGATCGATCTCGCGGCCATCATCTCTGCCCATCCAGGCAGCATCACGGCCGCGCCACTGTCACCGATGTCCTGACACATCAAGTGTTACCGATGTCCTGACGCTCAACACGTGAGATCCGGCTGTCATCGGTCAACTGCGTCCAGTCGTAGGTATGGGTAACCCGCGTACTCGACGAGTCGATCGGCTCGAGTTCGCATCGCCACAGGTGGCCCGGCGGTTCCTGACCCGGCTCGGCAGGTCGCCAGGCGATGCGGACGCCCTCGTCGAACTCGACCACGTGGTTCTCCCGGACCTGCCCTCCGGTGAGGGTCATGGTGAAGACATCGCCGACAGCGCGGACTCGCTGACCGGTAGGCGCCTCAGACAGATTGTCATTGCCATCCCAGCGAGGCTGCAGAGACGGGTCAGCGATGAGCTCGAAGATCTGGCCGGCACCGGCCGAAATGTCGCGGCTGGCGCTGGCGAAGCGCAACTCCTGGTCCTGACTGGCCATCGCCCCATCGAAGCACAGGCGTCACAGCACTGGCGCCGACCGCGGGTCGCCTTGAACGCACTTGCCTGGGCGGATGCGCGCGGTGGCGGGAGCCGTCGTCTCCGCGTCAAGCGCTGGACTGGTCTAGTCGCGCGTGCTGGGTGCCACCTCGCGCACCATCACGCAGTTGACCTGGCCCTTGGGCCGGTCGTAGGTGAAGCCCTCGCGCTCGTACATGGTGCGAGTGCCGTTGTAGAGGAATGACGAGTTCTTCTTCCGGACCCCGCCGGTGTCGTGCGGGTAGCCCTCGACCAGGCCGCCGCCGGCCTGCGCGATCAGCTCGACGGCTCCGCGCAGGGCGAGTGCCGCCAGGCCCTGCCCGCGCCGGCCGCGCTCGACCTGGATGCAGGTGACGCGGTAGTCGGGCAAGCGCTCGGCAGTGGCGATGTACTCCTTGCGGTGTTGGATGCTGGGCAACTCCTCGGGTGATCCGTACTGCGCCCAGGCGACGGCCCGCTCACCGTCGTAGACCAGCGCCGCGTGCGCGAGCCCCTCGGCCACCAGCCGTTGCTTCAGTGCCCGGTTCGCCTCGGCGCTCTGGCCCTTCTCGGCGCAGCCAGGATGGAACTTCGTGCACCAGCAGCTGGCGTACATCCCCCCGTTCCGCTCGAGGAGAGCGGCGAAGTCCTCGAACGTCGCCGGGCTGAGCGCCTTGATCGTGAGGTCAGGCATGCTGGCAACGTACTCCGCGCGGTCTTTCGAGAGCACCCTTGCCGCCGTATCGAGGGGTCCGCCTGGGTGGCCGATGAAGAGGGCTTCGCGGGCGGAGCGAGTTAGAGGTCAGAGGCGCTGGCATCCGCTCATGCCGCCCTTCGAAATCATGGATGGGCGCGGTCCCGTGGCAAGCGGCCCCGTCACCGAGCTTTGGTCTCCGGTGGGCGGACCCTGTTGCAGCCAAGCGGGTTGCCGTACAGCTTCTCGAGCGCCACAATTGTGGTCATGAGTATGGAGCCGCTTCGTGAGGTCCGTGACCACTTCAGTGACGTCGTGGACCGCGTCGAGCGCGAGCACGAGCGGGTGACCGTGACGCGTAACGGTCGTGCCGCTGCTGTCATCGTCAGCCCAGAGGATCTCGCCGAGCTCGAGGAGACCCTCGCGGTGCTCAGCGACCCGGAAGCCCTCGCGGACATCCGCGAGGCGGACCGCGCGTATGCCGCCGGTGACGTTGTGCGCGGCGTTGATGCTGTTCGTGCGTTGCGCCCGTGAGCGGGTCGGAACCCTATGAGCTGGTCCTGACTCCGCCGGCGATCCGTGCGATCCAATCCCGGTTGACCGAAGGCGTGGCGGCGGCCGTCGTCGAGTTCCTCACTGGCGCCCTGGTGGTCAACCCTCGCCGGGTCGGCAAACCGCTGCGCGGCGATCTGGCGGGCATCTACGCCGCGCGAAGGGGGACTTACCGGGTGCTCTACCGGATCAACGACGACCTGCGCGAGGCCGTCGTCCTACGCATCGAGCACCGCGCCGACGCGTACCGGCCTCAGTGATCGGATCTGCCGCGTTCGGTGCGCGCATGCCGCTGGTCGGTGCGTGTGGCCGGCGGTCGGGTCGTGGCCAGGCGATTGTCGTACGTGGTCTAGGGCCCGGGCGCGGGTGCCGCGTGGGCGCGTCGGGGCACGACGATCAGGGCGACGAGGAGTCCCCACAGCGTGACGCCGATCCCCCAGAGGAGGCTGCCCATGGCGCCGGCCCTGTCGGGATAGGCGAGCTCCGCCATGCCGATGTAGACCGCGGAGAGGCTGACGGCTACCCGGAGCAGCGGACGTCCGTCGTCCCAGACGGCCAGCGCGAGGGATCCGACCATCAGGGCGACGCCGACCGCACCCTGGACCGGCCAGTGCTCGATTCCCTGGGTGATGCTGCCGAGCACGCCGGCTCGTGACTGGGAGAACGCCGTCAACGCGTAGGGCAGCCACAGCGGGACCCCGAGCACCGCGACGGCCAGCATCGCCCAGGGCGCCGACGGTCGGCCGCCGGGGACGGCAGGAACCGGTCTGCCGACGAGCCGCCACAGGAGGAGCCCGGACACCGCGACGCCGGTCGCCAGGGCCAGAGGTCGCCAGTCGGTCCCGGCCACGGCGCTGACGAGGAGGGCCAGCCCGGAGATCGCCAGCTGTACGAAGGCCGGCCATGGGGCCTGCGGGTACAGGGCCACCCACACGTAGGCGCCGGCGAGGAAGAAGGTGAAGAGGGCCCCCCAGCTCGCTTCGAGCGGCACCTCCCACTCGAAGTCCTGGTTCACCCACCCGGGCAACGTCAACAGGTCGATCAGACCCATCAGGATGAAGGCCGCGATGAGAGCGAAGAGCGCGGCCACCACCCGAGCGAGGGACAGTCGCCGCCGAGCCTCTGTGCGGGCACTCAACACCGGCACCTCCATGGGTCAGCCAGTCGCAGGGCCAACCCTCGCCTGGGCAGCTCGGACCATAGCAATCAGACGCCCACCGCCGCGGTCACTCCGCCAATTCAGTGCCGCCGGCCCGAGGCAGCGCTTCGTACCGCGTGGCGCACGTAGATCACACCGTTGCGGAACCGGCGGTGGTCCAGGAGCTCGAGGTCGAGCCGGACGCCCCGGGGCAGTGCCGGCTTGCCGCCGCCCACGGTCACGGGGCACAGGAGCAGCACGCACTCGTCGACCAGCCCGTGGCGGAACGCCTCGGCTCCGATGGTCGCGCCGCCGATGCTCAGGTCCGCCTCGGAGGTGTCCTTGAGCTGTCGTACCGCGTCAGGGTCGAACTGCCGCTCGATCCTCGTCCGCCCCGTCGAGACCTCGGCGAGCGTCGAGGAGTAGACGACCTTGTCGGCGTCGCGCCAGATGCGTGCGTACTCGCGGACGACGGCCGGTTCGTCGGTCAGCCAGTCGTCGTCCTCCCAGACACGCATCGTCTCGTACATGCGGCGGCCGTAGAGCGACGTGCCGATGTGCCGCTCGTGCTCGTTCCAGAACGCGTGCACCTCCTCGTCCGGCACGGACCAGTCGAAGGAGCCGGTCTCGTCCTCGAGGTAGCCGTCGAGCGAGATGTTGGCTGCGTAGATCAGCTTGCCCATGGGTGCCTCCGGCTGGACGGGTTCTACAGAGTCCTCCGTAGCGACGACTCCGGCAAGAGCGTCGACGGTGAGGTCACGAGCACGCCGTCGCTAAGAGGACCCGGGGCAACGCCGATGGTGGGAAGCTCCGGCGCGCGGTCATGCCGCAAGCGGGCGGACGTCTCGGAGAAGGTTCCCCGGCGGTACGGCGTGCCGCGGACCCGGGACGGTCCCTCGCAGTGCGGCATGCCACGGCCTTCGCCGGATCCCAATCTGCAACGCGGTCCCTACAGCTGGAGGTGGAGGCGCAATGCGTCGTCTGCGCCATGATCTCGGCTGGGGCTCCCGAAGGACCGCGCCGAGCCGCTCGACCGCGATCCAACGGACCTGCTCGGCCTGGGCCTTGGCGTCCTGCCGGAGGCCGGTCGCGGCTGCGGGCAGGAATGTCTGGAACGGGAAGATCCGGTCCGTGTTGCTGGTGACCGGTACCACGGTGACCACTCCGCGGCCGAGGCGCGCCGCGATCGAGTTCGCCCGGTCGTTGCTCACGATCACAGCCGGACGGCGCTTGTTGGCCGCACTTCGGCGAGAGGGGTCCAGATCGACGAGCCGGATCTCACTGCGCAGCATCAGCGATCCCGTCGGCCGCGGTCCCTGTCCACGCCGCTTGGTCGCCTGAGGCTTCCCACTCCTGCCACGCGGCTTGGTAGTCCTGCTCAAGGTCGGGCAGGCGCAGCATCCGCACAGCATGGTGCAATGCGGCCGACCTCGAGGGCAGGCCGGCGGTACGGGCGTACTCGTCGAGGATTGCCACATCCTCGTCCGACAGGCTGACGCTGAGTTTCATACCGCAATGCTCCCGCGGTGCCACCGGAGCCACCCCAGGCGTTTCGGGGCATCGAGGTCAACGTGGCGACGACCGGGGCGCGGTGGGTGCCGCATCCGCGCCACCGAGAACGCGCTCCAGTGTCTCCAGCGAACCGCCGACGTCGAGCTCCAGCTCGGCGCCACCCCACCGCACAGTGGTGCGGTGGTCGCTGAACCCGAGGCGCACGGCGGGGTTGTCCAGGTGCGGCTCGGCCTCGGGGCGTCCGTCGACCAGGCCCTGCGGCACGCCGTCGACGAGGAACGCGGTGTCGAAGGTCAGCTCGAGCGACGGCGCGCCGTCGCGGTCCCACCGCACCCCCGGGTCGATGGTGCCGCGCGGGTGCCACGTGAGACGGCTCGCGGCGAGCCGCTCCACCCACCGGCGGAAGTCGCCGTCGACCGCCTTCCGCCCGACGACCACCACCCAGACGTCTCCGCCGCGGGCGGGGAGCCACTCCTGCCAGGCCGTCTCGCCCTCCTGGACCGGCCGCACCCCGCCCGGGGTGGCCACCGCGACGTAGCCGTCCCCGCGGCGCGCGGCGAACCAGTCGCCGATGTGCACGTGCTCGTCGGTCTGGACGAGCGGTAGCCACAGGTGCGTGGTGTGGATCGGATCCGTGGTCGTGAACCGCTGCACGTGGACGAGCGCCTGGCGGTGCTGGTGGACCCGGGGGAGCACACGGTGGCCTGCCCACGCGTTCGGCCGCGCGGACGAACCGGTGTCCGCGTTGGCCGGGTGGGTGACGAACACCTGGAGCTCACGTGCGAGCGTCGCCCCCCAGACGTGCTCCTGCAGGCCCGGCAGCCCGGCCCGGTAGTCCTGCACGCTGGAGAGCATGACGTCGGGCGTGCGCCAGACCTGCAGGTCCGAACGGTACGGCCGCTCGAGCAGGTCCCTCTCGTAACCGAGTGAGCCGCGGTACACCTGTCGGCCCCACCACTCCTCGGGCTGGTCGACGGCGAGGCGGCGCACGACGTCGGGGATCCGGTAGGACCGTGCCAGGGCGAGGGTGGTCACCGGGAGGACGGCGTCGTTGAGTGTGCCGACCCCGGTGGCCAGGCGCAGGATCGGTGACGTCTCCTCGAACCGCGAGCTCCGCAGTGTGTGGACGTACGAGCGGCCGTGCGCGGCGCCGTGGATGCCTCTCCAAGAGTTCGACGCCAGCGTGACGAGGGCCTTGTCCAGCAGCGTGCGGGCGGCCTCGGCCAGCCCGGTGTCCTCGGCGAGCTCGTGGAGCGCGCACAGGGCGTAGCTGTCGATCGCGAGGTAGGCGTTCGAGTCGAACTCGCTGAACCCGCCGCGCAGCTTCCGGGCCATCCACCCGGCCACGCGGGCGCGCGCCTCGGCGGCGTGCTCGGCCCCCGTGCGCCCGTCCACGTCGAACACCACCCGGGAGAACGTCTCACCGGCAAGGATCTCGGCCACGTGCCAGACGAGCTGGTGATTCTCCGTGAAGTAGCACATCGCGTCCAGGCCGGGCTGGGTGATCCAGTACTTCATCCCGGTGACGGCGGCGGCCACCTCGTCCCGGAGGCCGGCGGGCCAGCGGTCCTGCGGCACCCAGTGCCAGGCGAGCATGAGCGAGACGACCTCGAAGTCGGCGCAGTCGCCCCTGGTCCGGATGCGGTCGAGGGCCGTGGCGAGGTCCTCGGGACGAACCGTGGTGGCCGGGTCCAGGGCGTGTCGCGCGAGCAGCCCCGCGACGCCTCGCTCGCGAGGTTCCGCCCACGGTGCCTCCCGGGCGAACCCGGCGACGTGCTCGAGCGCCTCGCGGCGCCACTGCTCCGGGCCGCCCGCCGCGGTCTCGGTGCTCAGCGACGGCAGCATCGCCACATGCAGGCGCACGGTCTGCGGGCATCGGTCGTCGTCGAGCCGCACCTCCACGACGCTCTCGCCGCTCGAGAGCATCGACGCCCCCGCCGACAGGTCGACGTCGACGCCCTCGTCGGTCTCCTCGGGGGCGCTGCCGAGCCGGTACGTGACCACCCCGTCATCGTCGGCGAGCAGGTGCTGCCACGGCTGGCCCTCCCCGACCCGGACCCGCAGGGCGACGCCGGGCGGGGCCTGCAGGGTGGCGGTGGCGGACTCCAGGGCCCAGGAGCGGGACGCCACCCGGGAGAGCAGGGTCTCGGCGAGCCGGTTGGCCGTCTCGTCGGCGCCGGGCGAGGGAATCACGACCCGGACCGGCAGCCCCTGCACCCGCAGGCGGGCGACGTGCCGGCACTCGCGGAAGGCGACCTGCCAGGTGGCCAGGTGGACCGTCGTCGTCCGGGACGGGATGCGCACCCGGACGGTGTGCACCTCCGGCTCCATGTAGGAGACGGTGGCACCGCGGAGGACGACCTCGCCGTCCAGCCAGAGCACGAACGGCCCGGTCGTGTGGAGCTCGAGCATGCGCCACTCGGCCTGGTCGACCTCCAGGACCGTGGTGGCCACGGAGTAGCGGTACTCCGGGGTGAAGCAGAACGCCGACCAGTCCAGCAGCCCGTCACCACCCGTGCGCACCCGCCGCCAGGTGGCCTCGTAGGTGCGGCCGTCGGCGGTCCAGGCAACGGGTCCGCCCTCCAGGGGTGCGGCCAGCGGCTGGTCGGTGGTGATCGGGTGCGCCGCGGCGAGCCGCTCCTTCAGTGGTGCGACGTCGGGCCCGTTCGTGAGCACCCAGCGCCCGTCCGGACCCCAGGGGTCGCCGTCGGCAGCCAAGAAGTCGTCGAGGTCCGTGCACGGGGCGGCCCAGGCGGGGGAGACCAGCCAGTCGCGGACGGTGCCGTCGGCGTCGACGGTGTGCGTCGTGCGGCCGGTCGGGGCGGCGGGCTCGCTGGTCACTTGATGCCGGTGTTGGCGATGCCCGTCGCGATCTGCTTCTGGAAGAACAGAAACAGCACGATGACCGGCACGATCGAGACGACGCTCATGGCCAGGATGAGGTTGAACGGCACCGTCTCCTGGGCGTTGAACCGCGCCAGCGCCACGGGGAGCGTGTAGACGCTCTCGCTCTGGGCGACGACGAGCGGCCACAGGAAGTCGTTCCACCGCCACATCACCGAGAAGATGGCGACGACGGCCAGCGCCGGCCGGCACAGGGGCAGCACGATCCGCAGGAACGTCCGGAACTCGCCGGAGCCGTCGACGCGGGCGGCCTCGATGAGCTCGTCAGGGATCGTGAGCATGTACTGGCGCAGGAGGAACACCCCGGTCGGGGTGGCCGCCGCGGGGATGATGAGGCCCCACAGGGTGTTGACCATCCCGAACGAGGCGACCACCTGGTAGACGGGGATGAGGATGACCTGCAGTGGGATCATGATCGTCGCCAGCGTCAGCAGGAACAACGCGTTCTTGCCGCGGAAGTTGTACTTCGCCAGTGCGTAGGCGGCCATGGAGTTGATGACGAGCGTCAGCACGGTGGCCCCGACGGTGACGAGCACGCTGTTGCGCACGTACGTCGTGAAGTCGAACCGGGTGAGTGCGTCGGTGTAGTTCGTGAGGGCGAACGAGTCGGGCAGGAGCGCGGGCGGGCGCGCGGCCAGCTCCGTGGGCGTCTTGAACGCCCCGAGGATCGTCCACACGATCGGGATGAGGGCGAGCAGCGCCAAGGTGATGAGGATGGTCACCCGCAGGGCGTCGGTGGCGGTGACCCGCTTGCCGGAGCTCGTCGACGTCCAGGTGCGGCGGGGCTCGGTGGTGGGCGGGGCGATGGTGGTGGTGGGCTGCGTGGTCATGCTGCCTCTCTCCGGCGCCCGATGAGCCAGTTGACGAGGGTCAGGCTGAAGACGGCGCAGAACAGCAGCACGCTGCCGGCCGCCGCGACCCCGTACCGGATCGGCGAGACGAACCCGTTCTCGTAGATGTACTGGACCATGAGCGTCGTCCCGCCGACCGGCCCGCCGCCGGTGAGGGTGAAGATGTAGTCGAACGCCTGGAAGCCGTGGATGGTCGCCAGGATGATGACGACGAGGATGCTCGACTGGAGCAGCGGCAGGGTGATGTGGACGAACTGGCCCCACCGGGAGGCGCCGTCCATGCGGGCCGCCTCGTAGAGGGAGGGGTCGATGCTCTGAAGTCCGGCGAGCAGGATCAGCATGTAGAACCCGACCTGCATCCACACGCCGACGCCGATCACGGCGACCATCGCGAGGGTGTCCTCCACGAGCCAGGGGATCTCCCCGACCCCGAACCGGCCGAGGAAGGTGTTCACCAGCCCGCCTTGTCGCTCGAGCATCCAGCTCCACACGAGGCCGACGACGACCGGCGAGATGAGCACGGGGATGAAGAACGCCGCCCGGAAGAACGCCCGGCCTCTGCCCTGCTGGTCGATGAGCACGGCTAGCGCGACGCCGAGGACGGCAGACAGCGTGACGAAGGCGATCGCGTAGATGACCGTGTTGGTGACGACGCCCCAGAACTCGCTGTCGCGGAGGATCCGCTCGTAGTTCCCGGTCCCGACGTAGCGGAAGGTGCGCCCGTTGGAGGAGGTGAAGCGAGAGATGTTGATGCCGTTGATCGCCGGCCAGATCACGAAGACACCGAAGATCAGCATGTTCGGGAGCAGGAACAGGTACGGGGACATGCGCAGCCCCAGCGGTTTCGACCGCCGTCGCCGGGGCCGCGCCTGCACGGCTGCGGAGGTCAAGAGCTGAGCTCCTCGACCAGACTCTCCGTGGTGGCCTGGAGGTCGGTGAGCGCCGTCGGGAGGTCCTTGCCGCCCGTGACCACCTGGGAGATCTCCTCGACGAGGGCGGTGGCGGCGCCCGCGAAGGCGGGGTCGGCGTTGGCGGCGTAGCCGAGCTCCGGGGTGCGCTCGAGGTCCTGGAGGAAGACGTCCATGTCCTCCTGGCGGTCCGGGTAGGTGACACCGGACTCGGCGAGGTCGGCCCTCGTGGGGAGGAACATGCTGCCGGAGACGAACGTCTCCTGGTTCTCGGTGGTGTTCATGAACCGGATGAACTCGGCAGCGAGGGCGGGGTTGGGCCCCTCGGTCAGCGCGGCCATGTACTTGCCGCCGGGGAACCCGCCGCACTCCTCGGCGCAGGGGTTGGGGGCGGCCGCCCACTCGAACTCGGCGTTCTGCGCGAACTGAGCCACCTGCCAGTTGCCCGAGAGGTACACCGGCGTCTCCTGGGCCAGGAAGATCTCGTTGGCGCCCTCGTACCGGGTGCCGGTCCCGATCCAGAAGTCGCGCGGCATGACGTCCTCGGCCATGAGCCCCACGATCGGTGTCAGGGCCTCCTCGGCCTTCTCGACGTCGAGTGCGACCTCGCCATCGGCGACCAGCGCGGTGCCGTACTGGCTGAGGATGGTCGAGACGCGGTGGCCGGACTTGTCCATCGCGAAGGCGTAGGGGGTGCCGGCGGATTCCTGGACCTGGCGGGCGGCCTCGGTCATCTCCTCCCACGTCCACGGGTCCGCCGGGTCGGGAAGCTCGACGCCGGCCTCCTCGAACATCGCGGTGTTGACGAAGGGACCGTTCAGGGTGGCGTCCGAGGGGACGGCGAGCAGCTCGCCGTTGTCGCCGAGGGCGCCCCGGACGGGGCCCTCCTGGAACTCATCCGCGTAGTCCTCGCCGAGGTACTGCCTCAGGTCGAGGAGGTCGGGCCGGAAGTCGGTGAGACCGGTGAGCCGGACGACGTCGGGCGGGTTGCCGCCGGAGAGGCGCGCCTGCACCGAGGTCACCAGGTCGGCGTAGGGGAGGACCTCGAGCTCGACCGTCACGTCGTACTCCTCCTCGAACTCGGCGATGAGGTCGCGGGTGACCTGCTCGTCCGGACCGTCGGTGAAGTAGACGTAGTTGAGGGTCTCGCCGGCGAACTCCGCCGGGTCGACGCTTTCGACCTCGGGGGCCTCGGTTCCGGCCTCGCCGTCGCTGCCCTCGCCCTCGACCTCCCCGGGCGCACAGGCCGCGAAGAGGGCGGTCGCGCCGGCCAGGGCCAGCAGTTTGGTGACTCGTGTCGTCCGCACGGGATCCTCCTTGAACTCGTGGCGCTCGGAGCGCGCGTGCGCCTCGTCGTCGAGGCACATGACCGAGCATGCCCCGGTTAGGGCGGGATGGCACTCCGTGGGCGGTGAACAATTCATAACAAATCGGGCACACGCAGATCGGGGAGAGCAGGCTTCGACGGTGCCTCGAACGTCACGAACGGCAGCTCCGGCACAGCGAGGGAAATGCGAGGGAGCCATTGCCACCGGCCTGCAGGCATGGGTGAATCGGTGGCGCAGCCGTCCGGCAGCGGACGGGAGAACCGCTGAGAGGTGAGCACCGTGCGTCTGTGCAGAAGAGTCGAGCGGGTCGAGCGGTCAGGCGACTGGATCTCCGTCCGGACGGACGGCGTCGAGATCAGGATCCTCCTGATGACCGACGACATCGTCCGGGTCCGGGCCGGGTTCGATCCGGGCTTCACGGAGGAGTCGTACACCCTGGTGACGACCGCTTGGCCGGACCGGCTGGACGCGTTCATGGGCGACGAGCGCACGCGGATCGGCGCGGCGGCGGTGGAGCTGGCCGACGGCCCGGCCAAGGCCGTGGTGACGGGGCGCAAGCTCCGGATCGAGGTCGAGAAGGACCCGTTCCGAATCTGCGTCTACGACGTCGAGGGCACGCTCCTGCACGCGGACGTCGTCGACATCGGCTACCTGGAGGACTCCAACCGACGGCGCATCCACTCGAGCGAGATCGCGCGTGACGACCGCTTCTACGGCTTCGGCGAGACCACAGGTCCGCTCAACAAGTACCAGAAGCTCGTGACGATGAGTCCCAAGGACGCCATGGGGTACGACCCCAGGGAGTCCGACCCGCTGTACAAGCACATCCCGTTCTACATCAAGTTCGGCGCCGGCACCCGGAAGGCCGTCGGGTACTTCTACCACAACACGTACGACTGCGATTTCGACATGGGCCGCGAGAGGAGCAACTACTGGGCCCCGCACAGCCGGTACCGCACCGACGGCGGCGACATCGACCTCTTCCTGATCGCCGGTCCGGCGATCAGGGACGTCGTCCAGCGCTACACCATGTTGACGGGCAGGTCAGCCATGCTGCCGAAATCGGCGCTCGGGTACCTCGGCTCTTCCATGTACTACTCCGAGCTCCCGGCCGACTGCGACAAGGCGATCCTCGAGTTCGTCGAGATCGCGGAGAGGAACGAGATCCCCATCGACGGGTTCCAGCTGTCGTCGGGGTACACCCAGCAGGAGACCGCCGCGGGGATGAAGCGCTGTGTCTTCACCTGGAACGACGATCGCTTTCCCGACCCGTCCGGGTTCTTCTCCGCCATGTCCGCGCGCGGCATCACCGTCTCCCCGAACGTCAAACCGGGTGTCCTCACCGTCCACCCCGACCTCGACGACATGAAGGATGACGGCATCTTCGTCAGAGCCAGCGACGCGGACGTCGCGGCCCTCGGCACGTGGTGGGGCGGCAAGGGGCACTTCGTCGACTTCACCGACCCGCAGGCGCGGGACAGCTGGAAGAAGCGGCTCACGCGCACGGTGCTCGAGCGGGGAACCACCTCGGTGTGGAACGACAACTGCGAGTACGACGGGCTGGTCGACAAGGACGCCCGCTGCGCGTTCGACGGAGGCGGGGGCACGATCGGCCGGCTCAAGGCGGTGATGCCGAACCTCATGTGCCACGTCACTCAGGAGGCGATCGCGGAGTCTGCCCCGGACGCCCGTCCGTACCTCGTCTGCCGGTCCGGGCACGCCGGGATCCAGCGGTACGCGCAGACCTGGGCCGGTGACAACAGCACCTCCTGGGACTCGCTGGCGTACAACATCGCGACGATGCTGGGGATGAGCCTGTCCGGGGTCGCCAACCAGGGCGCCGACATCGGTGGCTTCTTCGGGCCGGCCCCGGAGCCCGAGCTCCTGGTGAGGTGGGTCCAGAACGGTGTCTTCCAGCCCCGGTTCTCCATCCATTCGGTCAACACCGACAACACCGTCACCGAGCCGTGGATGTACGACGAGGTCACCCACCACGTACGGGACGCGATCCGGCTCCGCTACCGCCTCTTCCCGTACCTGTACTCCCTCATGGCGAGGGCGCACGAGGCCGGCCTCCCGATCGCGGAACCTATGTGCAGCGCCTTCCAGGACGATCCGAGGTGCGACGAGGAGGGCGTCGACTTCATGCTGGGGGACGCGCTTCTGGTGGCGAACGTGGTGACGCCCGGTTCCTCGACACGGCAGGTCTACCTCCCGGAGGGCGAGCACTTCTACGACTTCAGCACGCGTGAGCCGTACACCGGCGGGCAGACGATCGAGGTCCCGGTCGATCTGGGCACCGTTCCGGTCTTCCTCCGTGGCGGCGGAATCGTGCCGATGGCACTGAACCAGATGCACAACCTCGCGCGGGAGAACGTCACGGGTCTTCACCTCGTCTGTGCTCCCGATCGCGACGGCCATTTCGTGCTCCACGAGGACGACGGCGTGAGCCGTGCGTACGAGCACGGCGCCTTCCTCCGTACCGAGATCACGATGACGGCGGGAGAGCGCGCGGTCCTCGGCTTCACCCACCAGGGGGACTACGAGAGCACGATCGAAGAGCTGCTGGTGGACGTGGTCTACCCGGGGAAGGCACCGTTCTGGGTCTCGGTGGACGACTCCCGCCTTCCGCATCACCTGGACCGGGCGCGTTTCGACGAGGCGACGACAGGGTGGCACTACTCCCCGTCGCTCAGGTCGGTGCTGGTGAGGCTTCCGTACCCCAGGCGTGACTTCCGCATCACCATCTCCTTCGAGCAGTTCGACATGATCGGCATGTGACGGCTACCCGCCAGCATCGCCCCGGCGTTGCAGCGATCCCCGGCCCTGGGCATCGACCACGGTTGCTGAATGGCTGTCGTTGCGGGCGCGCAGCTGGACATCGACAGCGGCGGCGACTCGATCTCCTGGGGTGGCGCGGAGGCCAGCATCGGCTCTCGATATCGTGGAGGTTGACCTCAGCTATATGAGGACCGCGACGCTGCTCCCGGCTCCCGGCTCCCGGCTCCCGGCTCCCGGCTCCCGGCTCCCGGCTCCCGGCTCCCGGCTCCCGGCTCCCGGCTCCCGGCTCCCGGCTCCCGGCTCCCGGCTCCCGGCTCCCGGCTCCGGTCTGCCGGCCAGGCCGCCTGCTCTCCACGCTGTTGCTCACCGGCGATGAGCTGAGCATCACCGATCTGGCTAAGAAGCCGGCTTCGCCTACCGACTGCGCACAGCGAGGTCGGGCGCCTGATCGAGGCCGACATCCTGAGCGAGCGGCAGGTGAACCCGACGATCCTCACCCCCGAGGAGTTCGGCGCGCTCTGCCTTTCCTGGACAACGTGCGCAGCGGCCCGGCGGTCGCGGCGATCGGGGAGCTGTCATGGCGCTGACCCCGCCGCTGCTCGCCCGGGCGCTCATCGAGGCCGCGTCGCTAGGGTCGCGCAATGCGCCCCGCGGTCCGCAAACAGCCCGCAGAAGTCCGGCGGAGGCCGATGACGACCAACCAGACCCAACGGTCCGAAAGTAGCGTTTGCGCAGGTCAGAGCATGTTTGCCGGGGTCTACCGACGATGACCATAACCACCCGAAAACGGCCGATATCGTTCCACTTCCACGTCTGACATCGCGTGCTGTCCACTTCAAGGGGGAGTGTAGGCGCTCCCCGTTCGTACAGAGTTCGCAAGAAACTTAACGCGATGGGCTCGATCTGGTCGTTCGGAGGGCCAATCTCCAGACCCCGTGCAACCAGTTGATCATCCGCCCGTGACGCGGCTCCGTGGCGGTGGAATGACGCTGCTTGGCTATCGCCGACGGGATGGTCGTCCCTGACCTTCCGGCGTTCATGATGACGGCCCGCCGGAGTGAACCATCCAAATCACGGTGTCTCCCAGTGGGGCTACGTAGCTTGCCCAATCTGCGATGGTTCATCGTGCGCGTCGGCCCGTCGGCCTCCTGGTCGAGCGTGACCGGCAATTGGCCCTGACGGCGTGGGGCGAACTCAAAGGCACTTAAGAGCTGGCCGCACGGGCACGAGACATATAGGGTTCGCACATCGGTCCGAAGACGAAAGCTGCGCATGGCCAAACGATTCTTCATCTCTCACGCAGGTCCAGATAAGCCTCTAGCCATCGAGCTCAAGAGCTTGCTGGACGGTGACGCATGGGTCGATCTCTTCGAGATCGAACTTGGCCAGATCCTCTGGCACGAGATCAGCGATGGGATCGAGGAAGCGACCGACTTCGTACTCCTGTGGTCTGCTGCATCGGCCCAGTCGAGGTGGGTGGAGTACGAGATCACGCTGGCGTTCACCCGATGGTTGGAGGACCGGGCGATTGCTCTGCGCATTATCTGCCTAGATGACACCTCCGTTCCCTTTCGCCTTCGCCCGTTTTTGCAGGCACGCGACGCGAAGTCAGCTCCGCAGATCGCCGATGCACTGCGTCGCAATGAGCCCGCTCCCGTGCCACGCAGGCGGTTCTTCAACCGCAACGAGGAAATCGGGACGATCGAGGAACATCTCTACTCGTCAACGACCGCCGCCGTGTGGGTCTGCGGTGTGCCAGGGAGTGGCAAGCGCTCGCTTGCGCGCGAGGCTTTGCACCGCATCACGACGGGAACCGGCACGGTGGCGACTATCCGCGTGACCGAAGGCGTGGCCGAGCCGGAGCTCAACCTTCTCGTTGCCGGAGAACTACGGCTTGATCCCGCCGAGGCCGGGGCGTCACTCGCGGACATCACTGCCCACACGAGTCAGATGATGCGTGAGTTCACTGCTGCGGGAGGAGTGTTCGTCTTCCAAGACGCTGAGCACTGGCTGGCCGAGAACGGGACCCTTGGCCGTCTTGCAGAACAGGTCATCTCCGCCGTGACAGAAGCGCAGCAGAACACCGATCGGCTGCTCATCTTCACCTCCAGGCGACGGCCGCGCATCGACTCGTCACTCGCAGAAGCGATCCAGAGCTTCTACCTTCCCGGGCTCCAACCGAAGCACGCCATTCCGTTACTAAGGTCGCATGGCGCCGACGCAACGGATGACGAGCTTCGGGAGGTGGCAGCAGAACTTGATGGTCACCCCCTGGCTCTTGAGGTGGTCGCTCCCCAACTTCCTCTGACTATAGCGTCATTGCTTGACAAGCGTCACGAAATCGCGACGGATCTCATCGACCCGGCACGCATTCAGGACAACACCTGGCGAATGCTGGAAGTCCTCTCATTGGTGGACGGTCCCCTGAGCGGGCACGATCTCGCGGAGGCGCTTGGCCTCGCAGCGGACCAATACACGAGTGCCGTTGACGAAGCAACGAGCTATGCGCTGGTCCGACTGGGGTCGTCGGGGACACTCACTCTTCATCCACTGCTGCGCGACTACTACTTGCGCTCATTCCGCAAGCGTCCCGACTACGCAGCACAGACGAGTGCGCTTGCGGACCTCCTATTGACTCGTCTGCGCTCACTTGCCGACACCGACGACGGCTATGTCCCTGCGTTGTTGTCCACTGTAAAGGTGCTCGGACTCTCGGGTCGCCTGAACGAAGCTCGTGAGCTACGGCAAGGCCTGATTGGAACTCTTTACGAGACGGGCCTGGAGCTCTTCCAGGAACGTCGCTACGAACTCGCCCTAGAGCATCTAGATGAGGCACTGACCGGGGACGACGAGGTAGACCTCCCCGCCAACCGTGTGCGCATGAAGACTCTGGCGAACTTGAAGCGCATGCCCGAGGCGCGGGAGCTGGGCGACAGGCTCGTGCGGCACTACCCCGAGGATGCGGGGGTTCTGCGAGACCGAGGACGAGTCGAACAGATCGACCGCAAGTGGTCCGATGCGATTTCTTGGTACGAGAAGGCGTTGCCCTTTAGACGGCACAAGGCGCAGCTGTATGCCGACATTGCTCAAGCCAGGGTCCGTTTGCAGGACTGGCCGGGCGCGGCCGCAGCTGCGAAGACTGCCATCGACATGGGTGGCGATACGCCGTACGCGCTCTCAACCTACTCGCAGGCACTAGAAGCTCAGAGGCTTCTGCCCGAGGCCAAGGAAGTCATGAGTCGTGCGGTAGCTCGCGAACCTAAGAATGCGCGTTACCGCTACCGGTTGGGGCGCATCGCGCTACAACTCAACGACCGGCAAACCGCCATGCAGGAGTTTCAGCGGACCATTGAACTTGATCCACAGTTCGTGGAGGCTCCGCTGTCGCTGGCAAGCATCCAGATCGATGAAGGGCTCATCGCCGAGGCTAAAGCGACCCTCGCAGGTGTCGAGGAGTCGCCTGCAGCGCCGGCTGGCGTGCTCAACAACGTGAAGGCCAAACTTGCGCTCGCCGAGGGCGACCTTGCGACTGCGCAGACGTCGGCAGAGGCGGCGTTGCGCGAGCAGCGGGACGCGCAGAACCTCACCGTGTGCATTCGCGTCGCCATTGCCCGAGGCGAAGCACGAGATTTGTCAGTCGGCCAGGTTTGCGCTCAGGTGAAGCTTTGGGCAAAGGAGCTAGATGCTTTAGGTGAGCTTGCGTCGATCGTCGATTTGTGGAGGCGCTTTCCCAGGTACTTCGACTAGGCGTTCAGAGACGATCGGACCCGGCAATGAGAACCTCGAGGGTTCGCAGCGGATCAGCGTCTCGGTGCATCGATTGTGTTGCGCCTGGTAGTTCGGTCACGTGAGGGAGTAGGTCAGGTATGGCGTATGAGGATTTCCGAGAGAAGTTCGAGAACACTCGGAATCAGTACAACATCCTGGCGCTCGTGGGCAACGGGCTCGACATGCAGGCGCTGTCTAGTCTTGGCGCGGTGACCGATACGCGATATGAGTCTTTCTATCAGTTGTGCGAGCGAGGTGCCGATGTGCCGTTCGTGCTCGTTCCAGAACGTGTGCACCTCCTCTTCGGGCACGGACCAGTCGAAGGAGCCGGCCTCGGCCTCGAGGTAGCCGTCGAGCGAGGTGTTGGCGGCGTAGATCAGCTTGCCCATGAATGCCGCCGGTCGAACGAGGTCTCCCGGGTCCAGGGTCACGGCGACGCGGGCAAGCATCGGCGGGTGAGTGCAGGCGGCCCACGGCCGGAAGCCACGTAGGCGCCGGTGGCGCGCAACGATGCGCGATCTAGCGGTGACCGGAACGCGGCGTTGGCTGTCGACATCGTGGAGGTTGACCTCAGTTATATGAGAACCGAGGCGCCGCTCCTGGCTCCGATCTTCCGGTCGGACGGCCAGGCGCGCCTGCTCTCGACGCTGCTGCTCACCGGCGACGAGCTGAGCATCACCGATCTCGCCAAAGAAGCCGCTCTGGCGTACCCGACCGCGCACCGCGAGGTCGCGCGGCTGCTGGGGGCGGGCATCCTGAGCGAGCGGCAGGTGGGCCGCACGAGGCTGCTCCGCGCCAACGACGCGAGCCCGCTGGTGAACCCCCTTCGCGAGATCCTCATGGTCGCGACCGGACCGGTGGTGGTCCTGGCCGAGGAGCTCGCCCACATCGACCGGATCGAGTCGGCGTTCCTCTACGGCTCCTTCGCGGCCCGGATGCTGGGGGATGCCGGCCCGGCACCGCACGACATCGACGTCATGGTGGTCGGTGAGCCCGACATCGACGCCGTCGACGAGGCGTGCACCCGGGCGGAGGCCGCGGTGCACCGACCCGTGAACCCGACGATCCTCACCACCGAGGAGTTCGGCGAGCGCTCCGCCTTCCTGGACAACGTCCGCAGCGGCCCGGCGGTCGCGGTGATCGGGGAGGTGCCGTGGCGCTGACCCCGCTCACCCGCGTCCACAGGCGACGGTCGTCGCCCTGGTGGAGGCACGCCTCGACGTCGTGCTTGCGCACCTCGCCGGGCAACCTCGTTCCTCGGCACAGAGAAGGCCGAGCAGGTCGCCCGGACGCTCTACGAAGCGGCCGTCGCCAGGGCCGCACCGTGAGCCCAGCGGTCCGCAAACAGTCCGCAAGAAGTCCGGCGGAGGCCGATGACGACCAACCAGACCCAACGGTCCGATAGTCGCGTCAGTGCAGGTCAGAGCGCATTTTCGACGTCTACCGACGACGATCGCGACCTGCCAATATCGGGCGATTTCGTTCCGCTTCAACGTGTGAATCGTGGCGTGCCTCCGGCCGGACGGGGGTGACGAAGAAGCCTCACGTAGCGACGACAGGGCAAGAGCCTCAACGGAGAGGTCGTCACGCGGGGCCGTCATTGAGAGAAGCTCGGGACAGACGCCGATGGTGCGAAACTCGGCGCGGTCCCGCCGCGCGGCGCGACCTGTCGCGCGCTACGCCCAGGAGCGTTCGCGGTTACCGGCCCTCGGCCAGGGCCGCGAGTCGGTTCAGGGAGTTCTGAAGCTTCTCTGCCGTGGTTGCCCGCGCGCGAGAGACCCGGCTGTCATCGGTCAGCTGCGTCCAGTCGTAGGTGTGGGTAACCCGCGTACGCGACGAGTCGATCGGCTCGAGCTCCCATCGCCACAGGTGGCCCGGCGGCTCATGACCCGGCTCCGCGGGTCGCCACGCGATGCGGAGACCCTCGTCGAACTCCACCACGTGGTTCTCACGGACCTGTCCTCCGGTGAGCGTCATGGTGAAGACATCGCCCACGGCGCGGACTCGTTGACCTGTAGGCGCCTCGGACAGGTTGTCGTTGCCGTCCCAGCGAGGCTGCTGCGACGGGTCGGCGATGAGCTCGAAGATCTGGCCGGCACTGGCCGAGATGTCACGGCTGGCACTGGCGACGCGCAGCTCCCTGTCCTGACTGGTCATCGCCCCATCGAAGCACAGGGGTCACGGCACCGACCGCCGACCGCGTATCGCCTTGAACGCACTCGCCGATGTGCGCGTGTTCGGCTGCGAGGACCGGCGAACTCGGGCTTGCACGGTTCCACGCGACTGCTTCTGGACCGTTTGGACGAGCACTGTGGTCAGAGGGGGGACCGCCTCGCCCGGAGAGGGACGTCGTCGAGCCAGGCACTGATGGCCTGCTCGTCGACGGTGCTGATCGCGTGCCCGGTGGGCAGAACGGCGCGGGTCACGAGCGCGCCGGCGCTCACCAACCGGTCAGCGAGAAGCTGCCCGTCGCCAGGCAGACGCCGGTCATCGTGGGCGCCGTCCAGGATCAGGACCGGTATCGGTGTCCGTACACGGACCGGCTGCTCGGGGAAGGGTGTGAGTGGACGGAGGAGGACGGCGGCCTCGAAGAGGTCGGGGTAGGCCTCGATGAGTGTTGCCGCCATGATCGCACCGTTCGAGTTGCCCAGGACGACGGATCGTCGGGGTAGGTGCATCGTTGTCGACGCGTGGTTGATCAGCGCCGCCAAGGGTTCTGCACGGGCTCGCAGGTCGTCGTCGTCGAGGCTGCGGTCCGGGTGCCGGCGGAAGTGTGCGTATCCGCCTGGCGTCCTGACGGTTCCGCGGGGGGCGATCTTCGCTGCCCCTGGGACGAGACGGTCTGCGATGGGCAGCAGATCGGTCTCTCTTCCGTCAGTACCGTGCAGCAGCACCCAGGTCTCGGCCGAGGCGATGACACCGGGCACGCAGGCGAAGATGTTCCCTGCGGGATCGGTCATCGAGGTGACGGAGGACGGCACCTGCCGATCATGCCGCACCGCGGGTTCGAGACCCCGACGCGCCGGGGAGCGGGCGGCGATCCCGCAGCGGGGTCCCCCTGCGGTACGGCGCGGCGGCGGTCCGGGACGGTCCCTCGCAGTGCCACGACCTTCGCCGGTGAGAGGGTTGTTGTCATGGCAGGCGGAGCGACCCCGGACCGCGCGGCGGTGCTCGAGACGGATCGCCTGCTGCTCCGACCCTGGCGGGTGGCCGAGGCCGGCGTCCAGCGTGAGATGTGGAGCGAACGCGACCCACGAGTGCCGCCGCACCGCCGGATCGACGCCGATGGCCGCCCCTCGATCGCCGACCTCGAGGAGTCGATCCGCACGCACGCGACATCGTCGATCGGCCTGCTGGCGGTCGAGCGGAAGGTCTCTCGTGACGTCATCGGCTACTGCGGGCTGATCGACAGCGGACGCGGACCAGCGGGTGAGCCGGAGCTGGCGTTCGAGCTGCTCCGCCGGTTCTGGGGCCAGGGATACGCGACCGAGGCCGCGTCGGCGGTTCTGGACTGGGCGAGATCGTCCGGGTATCGACGTCTGTGGGCCACGGTCTGGGACTGGAACACCGCTTCTCGCCGGGTGCTGGCCAAGGTCGGGTTCGTCGAGACCAGGCGGAAGGACGTCGACGCGGTGTACGGGACAACGCTCATCGCCACGAGACGGCTCTGAGACAGCCGAGGCTCGGCCTCAGGGCGAGGGCCCCGACCCCGAGCAGCGACGGCAGGCGACGCCCGGGTGCTGCGTCCGGTCATCGACAGGACGTTGCCGTTCCGGCTGACGACCGACAACATCGTCGAGCAGGGCCGAACCCGCGCCGGCAAGGTCGTCGTCACCATGGCCGGGCTGACGGCGACCGTGAGCTCCGTCCGCCGGCAACGACGTCCCGTGGTGGGAGGTCGGGTAGGCCGCCGCAGGTGGGACGGGACGAGCAGCCCGGGCCGCTAGAACCTGAACGGGATCGGGATGCCGCCGCAGCAGCAGACGCCCTGCACGTTGTGCTGCCGCAGCATGCTCGCTGCCTGGTAGCAGGCGAGGAACTGCAGGACGACCGGCACGGTCCCGCGCACGACGCCGCGCCGGGCGACGATGTCGCGCACGGCGCCCGAGCAGGTGGCGTCGCCGTGGGCCACGCCGTAGGCGCACGACCAGCCCTTCCGCGGCGAGAGCCGCTCCTGGTAGAGGCGGATCGCGCGGTCCACCGCGCGGGCCGGGATGGCCACGAGGTCGCTCCGTGCTGCCGTCATGCGGTCAACGTAGCCGCTGGGGTGCGCGGTGGCGCGCGGAGGCGGCATCCTCGGGTCATGGACATCGCCCCGGACACCAAGGACTGGACCTGGGTCCTCACGCGCCCCTGCCCGCAGTGCGGGTTCGACGCCCGCGCCGTCGCGTCGGAGGACCTCGGAGCCTTCCTCCGCGACCTCCTGCCCCGGTGGCAGGGCGTGCTGGCACGTCTCGACGCCGGCGAGCGCCCCGACGCCGCGACGTGGTCCCCGCTGGAGTACGCCTGCCACGTGCGCGACGTCTGCCGGCTCATGCGCACCCGCCTCGACGCCGTGCTCGCCGACGACGACCCGGTCTTCGCCGACTGGGACCAGGACGCGGCCGCCGCGGGGTACGTGGGGGCCGACCCGGCCTCGGTGTGGACGGAGCTCGCCGACGCCGGTGCGGACCTCGCCGCTGCCCTGGACGCCGTTCGGCCCGAGGAGCGCGATCGGCCCGGCCGTCGCTCGGACGGGGCGGCGTTCACCGCGACGTCGCTGGGCCGCTACGCCCTCCACGAGGTCGCCCACCACACCTGGGACGTGCGGGGGTGAGCGGGCTGCGGGTCGGCGTCGCCCAGCTCGCCGCGACCCGGGACAAGGAGGCGAACCTCGCCCGTGCGGGCGACCTCATTGCGGCCGCGGCCCGGGACGGTGCCGAGGCGGTGGTCCTGCCCGAGTACGCCATGGCGTACGACCCGCTGCCCGACGCCGCCTCCCTCGCCGCGGACGCCGAGCCGCTCGACGGTCCCTTCGTCACCGGTCTCGCCGGGCACGCCCGCAGTCACGGGGTGACCGTGGTCGCGGGTGTGCTGGAACGTGGCACGGACGGCGAGCGCCCGGCGAACACCCTCGTCGCCCTGGGCCCGGACGGCACGCTGCTGGCCGCCTACCGCAAGGTCCACCTCTACGACGCGTTCGGCGACCGCGAGTCCGACCGGCTGCGGGCGGCCGACCCGGTCGCGACGGTCGTGACCGCAGGCGGCCTGCGGCTGGGCCTCATGACCTGCTACGACCTCCGCTTTCCGGAGATGGCACGGTTCCTCGTCGACGCCGGTGCCGACGTGCTCCTCGTGCCGGCCGCCTGGGTGGCCGGCCCGCTCAAGGCCGACCACTGGCGGACCCTCCTCCGGGCCCGGGCGATCGAGAACACCGCCTACGTGGTCGGGGCGGGCATGACCGGGCCGCGGTGCACGGGCCGGAGCATGGTCGTGGACGCCGCCGGGCAGGTGCTCGCCGAACTGGGCGAGGAGCCCGGGCACGCCGTCGTCGAACTGCGTCCCGACGACGTGGCGCGGGTTCGCACGGACAACCCCAGCCTGGCGAACCGGCGGTTCGACGTCCGGCCGCGCTGAGTCGAACCGGCTGGGGTGCGAGGGTCCGGCGCGCCGCTCGCCCCGGCGACAGGCCGGTGGACAGACGAGGGCGACCCGGTCCGCAGACCGGGCCGCCCCTTCGTCAGCTGTGCGCCGCAGTCACTCCTGGGGGCGCAGCGCGAAGCCCACGCCCTGCTCGGTCGCGCCGGCGTCGAGGGCGTGGCCCGAGAGCAGGGGAGCGGTGTCCTCCGCGACGAACACGCGGGCGCCGTCGTCCTCGATCACGGCGTCGGCCGGCTGGGGGGCGGGGACCAGCGTGAGCTCGAGCTGGTCGTCGTTCTCGGTCGTGGCGATGCGCATGCCGCCCTCGGCGGGCAGCCCGGCCTGCGCGGTGATGTCACGGACGGCGGCCTGGGCGGTGTCGGTCAGGGTGAGCATGTCTTCCCTCTGTCTTGACTGCATGGACCCGTCCACCCTCGGGGAGGTCTGCGCCGGCCGCAACCTCACGCCCCCGTCACTCGGGGCGGCGTCGTCGCCGACCGGGACCTTAGTCCCACGAACGCGTCCTGTGAATGGCTCGTGTCAGGATTCTCACAATGTGGTCACGATCGCGTAACGATCCATGCCGGGGGCATTCGTGGCGGCGTGACCGACCTATCGTTTCCGCATCCGCGCCTCCACCGGGGCGCCCTCGCACGCTCCGGCTGCGGCGGGTCCCGGCGGTCGGCGCCGGAGAGCATCGTGCTCACCCATCAGGAGGAACATTGAAGACCAGGCGTATGACAAGCGTGGCGGCATCGATCCTTGCCGGCTCGCTCGTGCTGGCCGCATGCAGCGGCACCGATTCCGGAGACGGCGATGCGGAGGGCGGCGGCGAGGAGACCACTGCTGCCGATGGCGCGGCGAGCGGCGAGATCATCACCCTCAACGGTGTGGAGCCGCAGAACCCGCTCATCCCGACGAGCACCAACGAGACCGGTGGCGGCAAGATCACCGACATGATCTTCGCCGGACTCGTCTACTACGACGCCGAGGGCGCCGTCCACAACGAGGTCGCCGAGTCCATCGAGTCCGAGGACAACCAGACCTACACGATCACGCTCGAGGACGGCTGGACCTTCTCCGACGGCAGCCCCGTGACGGCCCAGTCGTTCGTGGACGCCTGGAACTACGGCGCGCTGCTGAGCAACGCTCAGCCCAACAGCTACTTCTTCGAGCCGATCGAGGGCTTTTCCTACGACGAGGACTCCGAGCTGACCGGCCTCGAGGTCGTCGACGACCTGACGTTCACGGTGCGCCTGAACGAGGCGCAGTCCGACTTCCCGCTGCGGCTGGGCTACACGGCGTTCGCGCCGCTGCCCGAGTCGGCCTTCGAGGACATGGAGGCGTTCGGCGAGAACCCGATCGGCAACGGCCCGTACATGCTCGACGGCGAGGGTGCCTGGGAGCACAACGTGGGCGTCACGCTGGTCCCGAACCCGGACTACATGGGTGACCGGATGCCGCAGAACGGCGGCGTGGACGTGGTCTTCTACGACACGCTGGACGCCGCGTACAACGACCTGCTCGCGGGCAACCTCGACGTCATGGATGCGATCCCGGACTCGGCCTTCGGCACCTACGAGGACGAGCTCGAGGGGCGCTCGGTGAACCAGCCGGCTGCCATCTTCCAGGGCTTCACCTTCCCGGAGTACCTGCCCGAGTGGTCCGGCGAGGCGGGCAAGCTCCGCCGCGCCGCCATCTCCCGGGCCATCGACCGCGAGCAGATCACCGAGACGATCTTCCAGGGGACCCGCACCCCGGCGGTCGACTTCACCTCCCCGGTCATCGACGGCTGGTCCGACTCCATCCCCGGCAACGAGGTCACGCAGTTCGACGCCGACATCGCCAAGGACCTGTGGGCCCAGGCGGAGGAGATCGAGCCCTTCACGGGCACCTTCACCCTCGCGTACAACGCCGACGGCGGTCACCAGGCCTGGGTCGACGCCGTGACCAACGGCATCCGCAACACGCTGGGCATCGACGCCGAGGGCGAGGCGTACCCGACGTTCGCCGAGCTCCTCGACGACCGTGACGCCGCCGCCATGACCGGGGCGTTCCGCTCCGGCTGGCAGGCCGACTACCCGGCGCTGTCGAACTTCCTCGGGCCGCTCTTCTACACCAACGCCGGCTCGAACGACGGCCAGTACGCCAACCCCGACTTCGACACCCTCATCGACCAGGCGAACGCCGCCGAGTCGCCGGAGGAGGCCATCGAGCTTCTGCAGCAGTCCCAGGAGATCCTGTTCGAGGACCTTCCGCAGGTGCCGCTCTGGTACTCCAACGTCAACGGTGGCTGGGCCGAGGGCGTGGAGAACGTCGAGTTCGCGTGGAACAGCGTCCCGCTGATGTACCAGGTGACGAAGGGCTGACGCCCGACGCGTAAGTGTCACCGACGATGGGGGCGGGGCCGTTGCGGTCCCGCCCCCGTCTATGTCCCTGGCCGGGCGACGACGTATCGTCGTACCTCGCACGCGGCGGCACTTCCCCCGTCGCGGCCATCTTCTTGCTCGTTCACTAGGAGGCGACCGGATGCTCTGGTACGTCGGGCGCAGGATCCTGCAGGTGATACCTGTGTTCCTCGGGGCCACGTTGCTCATCTACTTCATGGTGTTCGCCATGCCCGGCGACCCCGTCGCGGCACTCGGCGGCGACCGCGGGCTGCCCGAGGCGGTCCAGCAGCAGATCCGGGAGCGGTACAACCTCGACGAGCCGTTCTTCGTCCAGTACCTCCTGTACCTCAAGGGCATCCTCACCCTCGACTTCGGCCTGACCTTCTCCGGCCGCGAGGTGTTCGACGTGGTGAAGGGCGCCCTGCCGGTCACGTTCAAGCTCGCCGTCATGGCGCTGGTCTTCGAGGCCGTGCTCGGCGTGGCCGTGGGCCTGTGGGCCGGGCTGCGCAAGGGCGGGGTCTTCGACGGCACCGCGCTCGTCACGAGCCTGTTCGTCATCGCGGTGCCGACCTTCGTCATCGGCTTCGTCCTGCAGTTCGCCGTGGGCGTCCGGCTCGGCTGGCTGCCGACGACGGTCGGGGGGGACGCCACTTTCCGGAGCCTCCTCATGCCCGCCATCGTCCTCGGCGCGGTGTCGTTCGCGTACGTCCTGCGTCTGACCCGCACCTCGGTCGCGGAGAACATGTCGGCCGACTACGTTCGGACGGCGACGGCGAAGGGCCTGCCCCGCAACCGCGTGATCACCGTGCACGTGCTGCGCAACTCCCTCATCCCCGTCATCACGTTCCTCGGTGCGGACCTCGGGGCGCTCATGGGCGGCGCCATCGTCACCGAGGGCATCTTCAACATCAACGGGGTCGGCGGCACGCTGTTCCGGGCGATCATCCAGGGGGAGTCGGCCACGGTCGTCTCCCTCACAACCGTGCTCGTGATGATCTACATCGTCGCCAACCTCCTGGTGGACCTGCTCTACGCCGTCCTGGACCCGAGGATCCGCTATGCCTGACATCGTCCACACCAACGCCCTGCACGGCCCCGAGCCCGTGGCGGCCCGGCGCCACCAGGAGCACTTCTTCGCCGACCTGGACGAGACCGGCCTCGGCGCGGTCGACGCGGTCCAGGACACCGGCGCACCCTCGAGCCTGTGGAGCGAGGCGTGGCAGAAGCTGCGACGCCGACCGATCTTCTGGGTGTCCGCTGTCATCATCGTCCTCGTCGTGGTCGTCGCGGCGTTCCCGAGCCTGTTCACCTCGCAGAACCCCCGGTTCTGCGAGCTCAGCAACAGCCTCGGCGACCCCGCTCCGGGACACCCCTTCGGGTACGACCGGCAGGGCTGCGACATCTACGCGCGCACCGTCTACGGCGCCCGCGCCTCGGTGACGGTCGGCGTGCTGGCCACCCTGGCGGTGCTCCTCATCGGAACCGTCGTCGGCTCCATCGCCGGGTTCTTCGGCGGCTGGTTCGACACCATCCTGTCCCGCATCACGGACATCTTCTTCGCGATCCCGATCGTCCTCGCGGCCATCGTCATCATGCAGCTCTTCAGCGACAGCCGGGCCACGATGACCGTGGTCGCGGTCCTCGCCGCCTTCGGCTGGACGTCCATCGCCCGCATCACCCGCGGCTCGGTGATGAGCGTGAAGAACAACGACTACGTCACGGCGGCGAAGTCGTTGGGCATGAGCAAGCTCGCCACGCTGGTCCGCCACATCCTGCCCAACGCGGCCGCGCCGATCATCGTCTACGCGACGGTCGCGCTCGGCACGTTCATCGTCGCCGAGGCCACCCTGAGCTTCCTGGGCATCGGGCTGCCGCCCTCCATCGTCTCCTGGGGCGGAGACATCTCCAAGGCCCAGGCCTCGCTCCGCTCCCGACCGGAGGTGCTCTTCTACCCCGCCGGAGCGCTGGCCCTCACGGTGCTCGGATTCATCATGATGGGTGACGCCGTCCGCGACGCCCTCGACCCGAAGGTTCGGAACCGATGAGCACGACGACGACCGCGACCGAGGCGGCCACGACGGTCGACCCCAACGTCCCGCTCCTGGAGATCCGCGACCTCGAGGTCGCCTTCCAGTCCAGCACCGGCATGGTCCCGGCGGTCCGCAAGGCCAACCTCACGATCTACCCCGGTCAGGCGGTGGCGATCGTGGGTGAGTCGGGGTCCGGCAAGTCCACCACCGCGCACGCGATCATCGACCTGCTCCCCGGCACCGGCAAGGTCGTCGGCGGCTCCATCAAGTTCGCCGGCAAGGAGCTGACCACCGCCTCGCGCGCGGAGATCGAGCACCTGCGCGGACGCGAGATCGGGCTCGTCCCGCAGGACCCGATGACCAACCTCAACCCGGTCTGGAAGATCGGGTTCCAGATCGAGGAGACGCTCCGCGCCAACGGCGTGACGCACAACCGCGCCGACACGAAGGCGCGGGCCGCCGAGGTCCTCGCCGAGGCCGGCCTGCCCGATGCGGAGCGCCGGGCCAAGCAGTACCCGCACGAGTTCTCCGGCGGCATGCGCCAGCGGGCGCTCATCGGCATCGGCCTGGCCGGTGAGCCCCGTCTCCTCATCGCCGACGAGCTGACCTCCGCCCTGGACGTCACGGTCCAGAAGAAGATCCTCGACCACCTGGAGGAGCTCACCCGCGAGCGCGAGGTGGCGGTTCTCTTCATCACCCACGACCTCGGCCTGGCCGCCGAGCGGGCCGAGCATCTCGTGGTGATGCACCGCGGGCGCGTCGTGGAGTCGGGGCCCTCCCGCCAGATCCTGGCCGACCCGCAGCACCCGTACACCCAGCGGCTGGTCGCCTCGGCGCCCTCGCTCGCCTCGCGCCGCATCCAGAGCGCGCACGAGCGCGGTGAGCAGTCGAAGGAGCTCCTCGCGCACGACGAGGAGCAGGTCGCCCGCGCCGCGAACATCGTCGAGGTCCGTAACCTCACCAAGGTCTTCCACCTGCGCGGAGCACGACCCGGCGCGGGCACGGACTTCAAGGCCGTCGACGACGTCTCCTTCGCCATCCCCCGCGGCAGTACGACGGCCCTGGTGGGGGAGTCCGGCTCCGGCAAGTCGACGGTCGCGAACATCATGCTCAACCTGCTCGAGCCGACCGAGGGCTCGGTGATCTTCGAAGGGACGGACGTCGGTTCCCTCGACCGCAAGGAGTTGTTCGACTTCCGCCGCCAGGTGCAACCCGTCTTCCAGAACCCCTACGGCTCCCTCGACCCGATGTACTCGATCTTCCGCGTCATCGAGGAGCCGCTGCGGGTCCACGGCGTCGGCGACAAGAAGGAGCGCGCCAAGCGCGTCGCCGAGCTGCTGGAGCTCGTCTCGCTGCCCACCTCGACCATGCGTCGCTACCCCAACGAGCTCTCCGGCGGGCAGCGTCAGCGCGTGGCCGTCGCGCGGGCACTGGCGCTGAACCCCAGCCTCGTGGTGTGCGACGAGGCCGTCTCCGCCCTGGACGTGCTGGTCCAGGCGCAGGTCCTCACCCTGCTCAACGACCTGCAGACCGAGCTGGGGCTGACCTACCTCTTCATCACCCACGACCTCGCCGTCGTCCGGCAGATCGCCGACGAGGTCGCGGTGATGGAGAAGGGCCGCATCGTGGAGATGGCGAGCACCGACGAGGTCTTCGACCACCCGAAGCAGGCCTACACACAGGAGCTCCTCGCGGCCATCCCCGGAGCCAGCCTGGAGCTGTGAGAGCCGGGCCGCCCGCCACGGCGGGCGGCCCCGGCCTGCATCCTGGACGGGCCCGGCCGGCGTCGCCACCGGGCTCGTCGCCGGCACCGGACGCACGCTCGCGGGAGGCCCGCACCGAGGCGGGATCGTGCGTGGGCGCCGTCGCCCCGGGTCCTGCCGCGCGCCGTCGCGCGGCATCTCAGGACACCGGTCGGCCGAAACATGATGGTCATGAACGAGCATGTAATCTGTCTCGATGTCACCAATGGCGTGGATCACATTCCGAGCCAGCGGAACCCCCCGTCGGTGAGGTCCGGGCGGCCCGTCCCACCGGGCGGCCACCCGCGTCCCTCCTGAGCACGAAAGCCACCCCATGCTCCTCTACCTCGCTCGCAGGTTCCTGAACTACCTGGTCCTGCTCTTCATCGCGATCTCGCTGGTGTACGTGCTCGCGGCCACGCAGCTCGACCCGCGCAGCCTGTACGAGATGCGCAACCCGCCGATCGACCCGGCCGCGATCGAGAGCTCGCTGACGTCGTTCAACCTCAACGACAAGACCCCGGTGCTCGAGCGGTACTGGATCTGGCTCACCGGCGTCCTCGGTTCGTGGGACTGGGGCCGCAGCCCGTTCGGGGAGTTCGTCAACGACGAGATCGGCACCCGGGCGTGGGTCTCCCTGCGGCTGGTGACCATCGGGTCGCTGCTGGGGATCACCATCGGCGTGGCCCTCGGGGCCTGGACCGCGACGCGTCAGTACAGCGTCGGGGACCGGATGATCACCCTCGGCTCCCTCGTCGTCATCTCCACGCCGATCCTCGTCATCGCGGTCGTCCTGCAGATCCTCGCGGTGAAGTTCAACCAGAGCACCGGCACCCAGTTCTTCGAGTTCCTCGGCGAGACCGGGCGGCACGGCGACGGCGCGCTCGCACCGCTGTGGGACCGCCTCCAGCACCTGCTGCTGCCCACGATCACCCTGACCGTGGGCGGGATCGCCTCCTACAGCCGCATCCAGCGCAACCTCATGCTCGACACCCTCGGGGCCGACTACGTCCGGACCGCCCGCGCCAAGGGCCTGCGCCAGAACGTCGCCCTGCGCCGCCACGCCCTGCGCACGGCGCTGATCCCGACCGGGACCTACTTCGCCTTCACCATCGCCACGCTCGTGCTCGGTGCCACGTTCACCGAGCTCGTCTACGGCTGGCACGGCATGGGCATCTACTTCGTCCAGGCGCTCCAGGGCCAGGACGTCAACGGGTCGGTGGCCGTCGCGGCCTTCGGCGGCGTGTGCGTGCTCGTCGGGGCGATGCTCTCCGACGTCCTCGTCGCCGCCCTCGACCCCCGAGTGAGGGTGAGCTGAGATGACCACGACCAAGCACGAGGACAACGACGCACCGCGCGTCGCCCTCGACCGCGAGCCCACCTCGCAGGTCGCCGGTCCCTTCGAGGCCCAGCTCCCGGAGGTGGCCGCGGGAGGCCTGCCCGTCGGCACCCGGCGCCTGTCGCGCCGCACGATCGTCGCGCGCCGGTTCCTGAGGAACAAGACCGCCGTCGTCGGGCTGGTGGGGTACCTCCTCCTCGCGGCGTTCGCCGTCCTCGGGCCCTCCCTCTCGCCCTGGACCTACACCCAGATCGACCAGACGGCGTTCCTCAAGCCGCCGAGCGAGGCGCACTGGCTGGGCACCACCCAGGCGGGGCGCGACGTCTTCGCCCTCACCGTCGAGGGTCTGCGCAAGTCGATGATGATCGGCCTGGGCGTCGCGGCCCTGCAGACGGCGATCGCCGCCACCGTGGGCGCCTTCGCCGCCTACTACGGGCGGCTGTTCGACAAGGTGGCGCTGTGGGTCATCGACCTGCTGCTCGTGGTGCCGTCGTTCTTCGTCATCGCGATCCTGTCGGTCCAGACCGGCGGGAGCCGCGGCTCGGTGCTCATGCTCATCGTGCTGCTGGCCGGGCTGGGCTGGATGCTCTCCGCCCGCGTGGTCCGCTCGATGACGCTGGGCATCAAGAACCTCGAGTACGTCACGGCGGCGAAGTACATGTCCGTGCCGACGCCGCGGATCATCGTGCGGCACATCCTGCCCAACATCTCCTCCCTCCTCATCATCGACGCCACCCTCGCCGTCGCCTCGGCGGTGCTCGCGGAGACGTCGCTGTCCTTCTTCGGCTTCGGCGTGCAGGCCCCCGAGACGTCGCTGGGCACGCTCATCGGGGAGGGCCAGCGCACCGCGGCGACCTACCCGTGGATCTTCCTGGCGCCCGCGACGGCGCTGACGACGATGCTGGTCTTCATCAACTTCATCGGCGACGGCCTGCGCGACGCCCTCGACCCCACGTCCAAGTCCGGAGGACGCGCGTGAACATCCTCAGCCGCAGCCAGGCCGACCGGCCCGCACCCCTGACCGACAGCCTCCAGCGGTCGGCGCGCATGCGCGGTGGGCCGGTCCTCGAGGTGGAGAACCTCGACGTGCGTTTCCCCTCCGAGGACGGCTCGGTCCACGCCGTGCGCGGGGTCTCCTTCAGCGTCCGTCCGGGGGAGGTCCTGGGTATCGTCGGCGAGTCCGGCTCGGGCAAGTCGGTGACGTCCATGGCCGTCATGGGCCTGCTCACCCCGAACGCGAAGGTCAGCGGCTCGGTGCGGCTGCAGGGGGAGGAGCTCCTCGGGCGCTCCGACGCCCACATGTCCGCCATCCGCGGCAAGAACATCGGCATGGTCTTCCAAGACCCGCTCTCGGCCCTGACGCCCGTGTACACGATCGGTGACCAGATCGTCGAGGCACTGCGGGCCCACGGGCGCACCGACGAGGGTGCCTCGCGCAAGCGGGCCGTGGAGCTGCTCGACCTCGTCGGCATCCCCAACGCCGCGGTGCGGGTCAAGGCCTTCCCGCACGAGTTCTCCGGCGGGATGCGGCAGCGGGCCATGATCGCCATGGCGATCGCCAACAACCCCGATCTCATCATCGCCGACGAGCCCACCACCGCCCTGGACGTGACGATCCAGGCGCAGATCCTCGAGGTGCTCAAGACCGCCCAGCGCGAGACCGGTGCCGCGGTCATGATGATCACGCACGACCTCGGCGTCGTGGCGGGCATGGCCGACCAGGTGGCCGTGATGTACGCCGGCCGGGTCGTCGAGCACGGGCCGGTCGACGACATCTACTACCGCTCGACGATGCCCTACACGATCGGCCTGCTCGGCTCGCTGCCCCGCCCCGACGCCGAGGAGAAGCAGGCGCTCGCCCCCGTCGAGGGCAACCCGCCCTCGCTCCTCGACCTCCCGCCGGGGTGCCCGTTCGCCGCCCGCTGCCCCATGGCGATCGACGTGTGCCGCACCGTCGAACCCGCCCTGGCACTCACCCGGGGCGACGGCCACACCGCCGCCTGCCACCGCTCGGAGGAGATCGCCGAGCAGGACCTCACCTTCCTCGAGATGTACCCGGTGCCGCGGATCATCGAGCGACCGCTGGCCCAGCTGCCGCGGGCCGAGCGCGAGGAGGTTCTCGCGGTGACGGACCTGGAGAAGCACTTCCCCCTCATGAAGGGCTCGGTGTTCAAGCGCCGCGTCGGCACCGTCCACGCCGTCGACGGCGTCTCGTTCGAGATCCGCGCGGGGGAGACCCTCGCCCTCGTCGGTGAGTCGGGCTCGGGAAAGACGACGACGCTGCTGGAGATCCTCGACCTCAAGGCCCCCTCCAACGGCAAGGTGGTGGTCCTGGGCAACGACGTCGAGTCCCTGGGCGGCCGGCGCGAGCGCAAGGCCGTGCGCCGGGACCTCCAGGTGGTCTTCCAGGACCCCATGGCCTCCCTCGACCCGCGCATGCCGGTCTTCGACATCATCGCCGAGCCCATGGAGGCCAACGGGATCCCCAAGCGGCAGCTGGAGGACCGGGTCCGCGAGCTCATGGCGCTGGTGGGCCTGGAGCCCTCCCACGCCAACCGCTACCCGCAGCACTTCTCCGGCGGGCAGCGCCAGCGGATCGGCATCGCCCGGGCGCTCGCGCTCGAGCCGAAGCTGCTCGTGCTCGACGAGCCGGTCTCCGCGCTGGACGTGTCCATCCAGGCGGGCATCATCAACCTCCTCGACGAGCTGCGCGCCAAGCTCTCGCTCAGCTACCTCTTCGTCGCGCACGACCTGTCGGTGGTCCGCCACATCGCCGACCGGGTGGCCGTGATGTACCTGGGCAAGATCGTCGAGATCGGGGAGGTGGACAAGGTCTTCGAGACTCCCACGCACCCGTACACGCAGGCGCTGCTCTCGGCCATCCCGGTGCCCGACCCCGTCAAGGAGCGCCAGCGCGAGCGGATCCTCCTCGTCGGCGACCTGCCCTCCCCGGCGGACCCGCCGTCGGGCTGCCGGTTCCGCACCCGCTGCCCGAAGTTCCTCGTCCTGAGCGAGGACGAGCAGCGGCGCTGCGTGGACGAGGAGCCGGCGCTGACACCGATGGGTGGGGACCAGCGGTCGGCCTGCCACTACGCCCAGGCCGTCGAGATCTTCTGACCCGACCGCGCCGCCGGCCGGGCTGGCGAGAGCGAGGGGGCCGCGTACCGGACACCGCGCGCGGCCCCGTCGCGTGTGGCGCCGCGAGCGGGCCGCTCCGCGGAACGGGGAGCGTGCTCGGCTCGCGGGCAGGGTGAGCGGGTTCGTGCCGCGCGCACGGTGAGCACACGCGCGGCCGCGGTGAGGTGGCTCGCGGCACCCGCGATCACGGCACGCAGGCTCGTGCCCGCGGCCACGGTGAGCAGGGTGGATCGGCGGGTCGCCTCGGTGGGGACTTCTACGGGGAGCTTTCGGCGGCGCTGTGCCGTCGGAACTCACCCGATCGGTCGGATCTTCCCCGTTGCGCCGTCGGGGGTGCCTCCGATCGGTCGGATCTTCCCCGTTGCGCCGTCGGGGGTGCCTCGGATCGGCTGGATCTTCCCCGTTGCGCCGGTCCGGTGCCGTCGAGCGCCACGGACGCCGCCCGCTGCTCTCCGGCGACGTCACCCTCGCTTGATCCCGGCGCCGGCCGGCAGCGCCGAGGCGGTTTCGGAGCGGCCCGAACACTTAAGTCTCCCAAGTGTTTCGCCCGGGTCTCAATTAGGTCACAAGTCCGTCTAGAGCGCCGTCGGCGTGCGGTACGTCACAGGCGACATGGTTCAGTACTCGGATGAACGTGCGGCCGACCGATGTCGGGCGTGGGCGGCCCCGTCCGCGGACGTTCTCTTGACATTCTCATGGAGGTTCAAACAGTGCGCACGAAGAAGGGTGCAGCGGTCCTGGCGACCGGTGCGGCGCTCGCCCTGGTCCTTGGGGCCTGCGGCGACAGCGGTGGCGACGAGCCCACCGACACCACGTCGGGGGCTGCCGAGGAGACCGAGGGCGGCGGCGCCGAGGGTGAGGCCGGAATCCTCACCGAGGGGGATGGTGACCTCTTCCAGGTCAAGGCGACCCCCCGCGACCAGCTCGAGCAGGGCGGCCAGCTGCGCCGCGCGGTGTCCGAGCTACCCCCGCAGTGGAACCCCATGCACGTCAACGGCAACAACGCCGACTACACCGACATCCGCGACGCCATGAGCCCCGCCACCTGGGACTACAACGGCGAGGGCTCGCCGGTGCCGAACGAGAACTACCTGCTCGACTTCACCGACGAGACGGTCGACGGCCAGCAGGTCATCACCCTGAACCTCAACCCGGACGCGGTCTGGAACAGCGGGGACCCGATCAACTGGGAGGACTACCAGGCCTCGCTGACCGCCTGCAACGGCGAGAACGCGGAGTTCCAGTGCGTCCAGACCGGTCCGTACGAGCAGATCGAGTCCGTCGAGCAGGGTGAGACCGAGTTCGACGTCGTCATCACCTTCAAGGAGACCTACCCCGACTGGTCCTCGCTCGTCAGCTCCGTCGTCCCGGCCGAGTCGGTCGCCGACGCCGCGACCTTCAACGAGGGCTGGCTGGAGTTCCCGGCCGACTGGTTCACCGGGCCCTACAAGGTCGACAACCTCGACGAGGCGCAGCAGGTCCTCACCCTCGTCCCGAACGAGAACTGGTGGGGCCCGGCCCCCATGCTGGACGAGATCCAGTTCCGGGTCGTCGCCCCCGACGCCACCGGCACCGCGTTCCAGAACAACGAGATCGACGTCTTCGACGTCGGCCCGGACCCGAACGCCTACGCCCTGGCCCAGACCGTGTCCGGTGCGGAGATCCGCGAGGCCAAGGGCCCGAACTGGCGCCACTTCACCATCAACTCCACCGCCGGGCTGCTGCAGGACCAGGTGATCCGCCAGGCGATCCAGCGCGGCATCGACCGCCAGGCGATCGCGGAGTCCGACCTCGCCGGGCTCCCCGGCGAGAAGAAGCCCCTGAACAACCACATCTTCATGGAGAACCAGGAGGGCTTCGTCGACAACGGCAGCGAGTACGGCTACGACCCGGAGCGCGCCATGGCCGACCTCGAGGAGGCCGGCTGGGTTCTCAACGAGGACACCGGCATCCGTGAGAAGGACGGCGAGCCCCTCGCGGTGAAGTTCTCCGTGCTGACCGGCGTCGGCGCCTCCGAGAACGAGGGCCAGCTCGCGCAGGCCCAGCTCAAGGAGATCGGCATCGACCTCGAGCTCGTCCAGACGCCCGTCGACGAGTTCGGCCCCGCCCTGGAGGCCGGCGACTTCGAGATCATGGCCTTCTCCTGGATCGGCACGCCGTACCCGATGAACGGTCTCGCCCAGCTCTACGGCGACCCGTCCACCAACACGTCGAACTACGCCAAGCTCAACAACCCCGAGCTCAACGAGCTCATCAAGCAGATCGACGTCGAGACCGACCCCGCCGCGCGCATCGACCTGGCGAACGAGGCCGACGTGATGATCTGGGAGTCCGGGCACACCCTCCCGCTGTACCAGCGCCCCGAGCTCGTGGCCACGGTCAGCAACCTCGCCAACTTCGGCGCCACCGGCTTCAGCACCACGCGTGCGGAGAACTGGGGCTTCGTGAGCGAGTGATCCACCCGTAGTACGAGACGAAGGGCCGGTGGGAGACCACCGGCCCTTCGTGGTGCGTGAGGGCCCATGGCCGGTGGGGCGCCGCCGTCCACGGCGACGAGGCCCGGCGCCCCCTCAGGCCAGCGGGGCAACCGTGACGGCGGCCAGCGCGAGGCTGGCGACGACGGCGCCGAGCGCGAGCACGTCCACACTGACGCGGACCCCGCCGGACCTGCCGACCCCACGGGCCGCCTGGTCCTGGACCGACGGCCCCCTGGAGAGGTCGGACCCGCCCGGGCGGTCCGCTCCGGCGGGGCCGGCTGCGTGGGAGCCAGTGGTGCGCCGGTCGAGGCCGAGCTCGATGACCGAGCCCACGGTCGAGGAGTCCCCGACCAGCTGGGCGGTGCCGCTGGCCCGCTCGTCGAGGAGCTGGTCGGGCACGGTGTCGTGACGACGGCGCCCGGGTGCGGCCGGGGCCGCCCAGGCGCCGTACCGTCCGGCGGTGGTGCGCACCTTCAGGCCCCACCGCGTGTCGACCCCGAGGACGTCGTCCCAGGGCACGACGACGGTGCGGAAGACGTTGGCGAGCTCGAGCCCGTCCGGGCCCACCGTCACCCGTGGGCGCCAGAACACGACCCAGCCGATCACGGCCAGCGCCAGCGGCACCGCCCCGAAGCGGACCACCTCGGCCAGGCCGCCGTTGAGCGCGAAGGCGACGAGCAGCAACGCCGCGGCCACCCAGAAGAAGACGGCGTACCGCCCGGCGGCGGGCGCGCGGAAGACGAGCGTGGGACCCATCGGTCCATCATCGCCGACGCGGCCGTGAGTGGGCGCACACCGCCAGGGGGTGCCGCCGGACGGGGGTACGACGCTAAACTGGTCCGTTGGCGCCCACCGCGGCGCCCAGCCCGCGCAGGCTGTGGCCGATCCGGTCGCCCCGCGGAGGTCTGTCCTCACCGATGAAATGAGCTACGCGTATGCCTGTGCGCTCTGATCTGCGCAACGTCGCGATCGTCGCCCACGTCGACCACGGCAAGACCACGCTGGTCGACGCCATGCTCTGGCAGTCCGGCGCCTTCGGCGAGCACCAGCACGTCGACGAGCGGGCCATGGACTCCGGCGACCTCGAGCGCGAGAAGGGCATCACGATCCTCGCGAAGAACACCGCGGTGCACTACCGCGGGCCCGCCGCGGCGGGTCTCGAGGACGGCGTCGTCATCAACGTCATCGACACCCCCGGGCACGCCGACTTCGGCGGCGAGGTCGAGCGCGGCCTGTCCATGGTCGACGGCGTCGTCCTGCTCGTGGACGCCTCCGAGGGACCGCTGCCGCAGACCCGCTTCGTGCTGCGCAAGGCCCTCGCGGCCAAGCTGCCGGTGGTGCTGCTGGTCAACAAGGTCGACCGCCCCGACTCGCGGATCAGCGAGGTCGTCCACGAGGCGCACGACCTGCTCCTCGGCCTGGCCTCCGACCTGGCCGACGAGGTCGACGACCTCGACCTCGACTCGATCCTCGACGTCCCCGTCGTCTACGCCTCGGCCAAGGCCGGCCGGGCGAGCCTGAACCAGCCTGGCGACGGCGAGCTGCCGGACAGCGAGAACCTCGAGCCGCTCTTCGCGACGATCCTCTCGACCATCCCGGCGCCGACCTACGAGGAGGGCGCGCCGCTCCAGGCGCACGTCACCAACCTCGACGCCTCGCCGTTCCTGGGCCGGCTGGCGCTGCTGCGCATCCACAACGGCGAGCTCCGCAAGGGGCAGACCGTGGCGTGGGCGCGCCAGGACGGCACGATGAAGAACGTGCGCATCTCCGAGCTGCTGCGCACCGAGGCGCTCGAGAGGGTGCCGGCCGAGAGCGCGCGCGCCGGTGACATCGTCGCCGTCGCCGGGATCGAGGACATCACCATCGGTGAGTCCCTCGTCGACGCGGACGACCCCCGCCCCCTGCCGCTCATCACGGTGGACGACCCGGCCATCTCCATGACGATCGGGATCAACACCTCGCCGCTCGCCGGGCGGGTCAAGGGCGCCAAGGTCACCGCCCGCCAGGTCAAGGACCGCCTCGACCGCGAGCTCATCGGCAACGTGTCCCTGCGCGTCCTGCCCACCGAGCGTCCCGACGCCTGGGAGGTCCAGGGCCGCGGCGAGCTCGCGCTGGCCATCCTCGTCGAGCAGATGCGCCGCGAGGGCTTCGAGCTCACCGTGGGCAAGCCGCAGGTCGTCACCCGGATGATCGACGGCCGCCGCCACGAGCCGATGGAGCGCATGACCGTCGACGTCCCGGAGGAGTACCTGGGCACGGTCACCCAGCTCATGGCGCAGCGCAAGGGCCGCATGGAGACGATGTCGAACCACGGCACCGGCTGGGTCCGCATGGAGTTCATCGTGCCCGCGCGCGGTCTCATCGGCTTCCGGACACGGTTCCTCACCGACACCCGCGGCACGGGTATCGCCTCCTCCATCGCCGAGGGCTACGAGCCGTGGCAGGGGCCCATCGAGATGCGCAACACCGGCTCGCTGGTGGCCGACCGCGCCGGCTCGGTCACGCCCTTCGCGATGATCAACCTCCAGGAGCGCGGGTCCTTCTTCGTCGAGCCGACCTCCGAGGTGTACGAGGGCCAGATCGTCGGGGAGAACTCCCGCAACGAGGACATGGACGTCAACATCACCAAGGAGAAGAAGCTCACCAACATGCGCTCCTCCACGGCGGACAACTTCGAGAACCTCGTCCCGCCGCGCAGGCTCACCCTCGAGGAGTCGCTCGAGTTCGCCGCCGAGGACGAGTGCGTCGAGGTCACGCCCGAGTCGGTGCGCATCCGCAAGGTCGTCCTCGACGCCAACGAGCGGTACAAGGCCGCGCGTCGGCAGGCCTGACCCGGCGACGACGGTGAGCGACCACGCCCGCGCCGGCGGGGGCCAGGACCTCGGGCGCACGCCCGGGGCGCTGGTCGCCGTCGTCGTCCTGGGCGTCGTCGTCGCGGCCGCCGGCACGCTCGTGCACCGGTGGGACGCCGACGGGTGGCCGGTCGGCCTGCTCCTCGCGCTCGTCACCGCCGCCCTGTCCGCGGTGGCGGCCCGGGCGGGGGCGGGCGCGGCAGGGGTGGTGCTCCTCGGGCTGGCCGCGGTGGTGACCTCCCAGACGATGGCGTTCGTCTCCCCGGGCGGGGACGTCCTCGTCACCGACGAGGTCATCGGGTACGCGTGGCTCCTCGGGCTGCCGCTGAGCACCGTGGTGGCCGCGGTGACCCCCCGGCGCTGGTACTCGGGGCAGCCGGCGGCCCTGGCGTCGCGGGGGCCGCGTGGCTGAGCCGGGCGAGGAGCTGGTCGACCGCTTCCGGGCGGTCGTGCTCCGGCGGCCCGTCGGGGTCACCGTCGTCTCCGTCCGTGCGGGTGGCCTCGACCTCGCCATGACCGCGACCGACGTCGCATCCGTCTCCCTGCGACCGCCGATGGTCCTGTTCTGCGTCTACTCCGACGCCCGGCTGCGCGAGTCCCTGGAGACGACGGACACATGGGCCGTCAGCCTCCTCGACGCCACCGCCACCCAGGTGGCGGAGCGGCTCGCCGAGCCCGGGCGGCCCTCGATCGGCCAGCTGACCGGCATCGGCCACCACCGCGGTGAGGCCTCCGGGGCGGCCCTGGTCGACGCCGCGCAGGGGTGGCTCGAGTGCCGCACCGCCTGGGTGCGCACGGCCGGCGACCACGACGTCGTCGTGGGCGAGGTCCTCGACGCACGGCTCGGCCCCACGGGCACCGGGGCGCTCGTGCACCACCACGGCAGGCTGCGCCCGCTGCCGTGAGACCACCCGTCCGGGTCCTGGACGGAACGGTCACAATGTGGTTTCGGCGGGCGCCGCGGCCGCGGTCAGGGCGGGCAGGACGCTTACGATGCCTGGGTCGCAGCACGCGGCAGCCGGGGGAGAAGGACACTCAGCAGTGGCACACGACGACAGGCGCGAGGGCGGTACCGCCCAGACCTCAGCCGACCGCGAGAGCGACGCCGAGCACGGCTTCACCGGCCTCGGCGACCTCGACGCGGTGCTCGCACGACGCGCGGCGCTCGCCGACGGCCACGCACCGGACGCCGACACCGAGCTCCTCACACCCGAACGCCCGGTCCGCACCGAGGACGTCGAGGACGTCGAGTCCGGAGCGGCGGCCGGCGAGGCCGAGCCCGTGGAGGACGCCGAGGGCGTCGCGCCCGCTGACGTCGTCGAGCCCGCGGACCGTACCGGGGACGTCGAGCCCGCGGAGGGCGCCGAGTACGTCGAGCACGCGGAGGACTCCGACACCGCGCTCCTCAGCCCCGAGCGACCGGTCTCCGACACCGACACCGAGACCATCGACGCCGCGGCACCTGCCGGCCCGGCCGTCGCAGCCCCGCACTCGCCCCGCGGCGGCGAGGCCCTGGTGCACCCTCGCGACCCCGCGCACACCTACGAGGCGGCCGACCGCTACCGCCCGGAGGTCGAGGAGACCCGCATGCCGCCGTCGCCGCTGGACCGGTTCGACGCCGAGGAGCCCCGGAGGGGCCGTGGCTGGCTGGTGGCGGGCGTCGTCGTCCTCGTCCTGGCCCTCGCGTACGGCGCGGCCGCCTGGTTCCTGGGCGACCGGGTCCCCAACGGCACCGTCGTGGCGGGCGTCCCGGTCGGGGGGATGACGCAGGCCGCCGCCACCGAGCGGCTCGAGAGCGAGCTCGGCCCGCTGACCACCGACGCGATCCCGGTCTCGGTGGGGGAGGGGCTCTCGAGCATCGACCCCGCCGGCGTGAGCCTCACCCTGGACGTGGACTCCACCCTCGATCCCGTCACCGGGTTCTCCCTCGACCCGCGCGTGCTGTGGGGCCGGCTGTTCGGCATGGGCGACGTCGTCCCGGCGACGACGGTGGACGAGCCCGCCCTGGACGCCGCCCTGCAGTCGGTGGCCGCCGAGCTCGAGGTGGCCCCGGTCGAGGGCTTCATCGCCTACGACGGCGCGACGCCGGAGATCACGGAGCCCGTGCCCGGCACCGCGGTGGACGTCGAGGCCGCCCGCACGGTGGTCACCGAGGGGTGGCTCACGGCGGAGCGGCCCATCGAGCTGCCCACGCGCGAGCTCGAGCCCGCCGTCGACGCCGCGGCCGTGGAGGACGCCCGGACCGAGCTCGCCGAGCCGCTCGTGTCCGGACCGGTCGTCGTCACGGCTGGGGAGGAGCTCGCCGAGCTCACCCCCGAGCAGCTCGCCGCCGCCGCGAGCTTCACCGCGTCCGGCGACCGCCTCGAGCTCCAGCTCGACGGCCCGACGCTGGCCGACACCGTCACCGAGGTGAACCCCGACATCGTCGCCGGCGGCGAGGACGCCGAGATCGTCCTGCGCGACGGCAGGCCCACGATCATCCCGTCGACGTCGGGCCGCGGGTTCGACGCCGAGGCGCTCGCCGCGGCCGTCCTGGAGGCGGGCACCTCCACCGAGCGCACCGCCGAGGTGGACCTCGTCGAGGCCGAGCCCGAGTTCACCACCGCCGACGCCGAGGCGCTGGGCATCAAGGAGCTCGTCGTGGAGTTCTCCACCCCGATGCCACCCGACCCGGTGCGCACCTCCAACCTCGTCGCGGGCTCACGCAAGGTCACCGGCGTCATCATCGAGCCCGGTGAGGAGTTCTCCCTCCTCGAGCACATCGCACCGATCACCGAGGCGAACGGCTACGTCTCCTCCGGTGTCGTCGAGGACGGCTTCGCCACCACCGCGCTCGGCGGCGGGCTCTCCCAACTCTCGACGAACATGTTCAACATCGGCTTCCTGGCCGGGATGGACGACGTCCGGCACACCCCCCACACGCGCTGGTTCGACCGGTACCCCGCCGGGCGCGAGGCCACCGTGTGGGAGTCGAGCACGGACATGGTCTGGCGCAACAGCACCGACCACGGGGTCATGGTCGAGGCCTGGGTCGCCGACGGGCGGCTCCACTCACGCCTGTGGGGCACGAAGTACTGGGACGTGGAGACCTCCACGTCGGAGAAGTACGACATCGTCCAGCCGACGACGGTCTACAACCCGGCCGAGGACTGCAAGCCCGAGACCGGCGGGCAGGTCGGCTTCACCGTCTCCGTGGACCGCCAGCGCTACCGCGACGGCGCGCTGTTCGACGACGAGAGCTGGACGTGGACCTACCGGCCCTGGAACCACGTCGTCTGCGGCGACCCGCCCGCCGAGGATTCGGAGGAGCCGTCGAGCTCGCCGACGCCCACGGGCTGAGTCTCACCGGCCGACCCCCGCGCGCCGAGTCTCACCGGCCGACCCCCGCGCGCCGAGTCTCACCGGCCGACCCCCGCGAGCTGAGTCTCACGCGCCGGGCGCGTCACGCGCCCGGCGGGGGCGGGACCCGCTTGCCCGTGATCATGGTGGCCGCCGCCACGCGGACCGCACCGCGACGGGTCTGCACGACGACGGCGTCCGGGGCCACCTCGAGCAGGTCCCCGAGGGCGTCGTGCACGCCGTCGGGTGCCCGGTAGCGCACGACCACCCGCTCGCCCGGGCGCCACGCCATCCAGGGCAGCGGGGGAGGGGCCTGGTCGGCGTGGTCGGGGTGGTCGCTGGTCACGGGAGCAGCCTGCCCCGGGCGCCGCCCCCGCGCCAGCGCGCGAGACGGTTCGTCAACCCGGCGGGCCTGCGCGATACTGGGGACGCGTGGCGCACCGGTGGTGCCCGCGCCGTCGTCAAGGAGAGGAAGCACCCGTGACCTACGTCATCGCCCAGCCCTGTGTGGACGTCAAGGACAGGGCGTGCGTGGACGAGTGTCCCGTCGACTGCATCTACGAGGGCAAGCGTTCCCTGTACATCCACCCGGACGAGTGCGTCGACTGCGGCGCGTGCGAGCCCGTGTGCCCCGTCGAGGCCATCTACTACGAGGACGACGTCCCGGCGGTGTGGTCGGACTACTACCGCGCCAACGTGGAGTTCTTCAACGACCTCGGCTCGCCGGGCGGCGCCGCGAAGATGGGTGTCATCGACAAGGACGACCCGATGATCGCGGCACTGCCACCGCAGGCCTGAGGGTGCCGCTCCACGGTGGCGCGCTGCCCGACTTCCCCTGGGACGCGCTCGGGCCGGCCAAGGTCCGCGCCGCCGCGCACCCCGGCGGCATCGTCGACCTCTCGGTCGGCACCCCGGTCGACCCCACCCCGGCGGTCGCCCAGGACGCCCTGCGCGGTGCCGCCGACGCCCCCGGCTACCCCACGACCGTGGGCACGCTCGCGCTGCGCGAGGCCGTGGTGGGCTGGTTCGCGCGCCGCCGGGCGGTGCCGGGGCTGCCGCTGTCCGCGGTCCTGCCGACCATCGGGTCGAAGGAGATGGTCGCCCTGCTGCCCGCGCTGCTGGGTCTGGGCGCCGGCGACGTCGTCCTGCACCCCCGGGCGGCGTACCCGACCTACGACGTCGGCGCACGGCTGGCGGGGGCGACGCCGGCCCCGGTGGGGCCCGACCCGGCCGACTGGCCGGCGCGGGGCGTGCGGCTGGTCTGGCTGAACTCGCCCGGCAACCCCGACGGCCACGTGCTGGGCGTGGAGCAGCTGCGTGCGGTCGTCACCTGGGCCCGCGAGCACGGCGCCGTCGTCGCGTCGGACGAGTGCTACGCCGAGCTCCCCTGGGTGGCCCCGTGGACCGACCAGGGCGTGCCCTCGCTCCTCGACCCCCGGGTGAGCGGCGGGTCCCTCGAGAACCTCCTCGTGCTGTACTCGCTGTCCAAGCAGTCCAACCTCGCCGGGTACCGGGCCGCGCTCCTGGCCGGCGACCCGTCGCTGGTCGGGCGGCTCACCGAGATCCGCAAGCACGCCGGGATGATGATGCCCGCGCCGGTCCAGGCGGCGATGGCCGCCGCGCTCGCCGACGACGCGCACGTGCAGACCCAGCGCGAGCGCTACCGCGCCCGCCGGGAGGTGCTCCTCGGCGCCGTCGCCCGGGCCGGGCTGGAGCCCGACCCCGACTCCGCGGCGGGGCTCTACCTGTGGCTGCGCCACGGCGCGGCCGGATCCTGGGAGATCGTCGACGCGCTGGCGCACCGAGGGATCCTCGTGGCGCCGGGCAGCTTCTACGGCCACGCCGGCGCGGGTTACGTGCGGATGGCCCTCACCGCGTCGGACGAGCGCGTCGCCGCTGCGGCGGAGCGGCTGGCCGACGGGCCCCTGCTCGCCTGACGGGACGCGCGGCGTCGTCCGCGCCGCCCTCCCGTCCCCGCACGCGACCATGGTTCGGTGCAGACCGGGCCGATGACATATCTTGGTGTCGACGATCACACGGCCGAGCCGCCACCGGGCCCGGCGCACATGCAATGGTGCCTGCACGGCGCCGACCACTCCGAGGAGGACACATGGCGGATGCTGAGCTGAGCCCGGCGACGTTCGAGGTTGACGGGAAGCGGCTGGAGTTCGCCCGCGTCCAGGCGGTGGAGGGCAACGACGGGGTGAACATCTCCTCGCTGCTCAAGGAGACCGGGCTCGTCACCCTCGACCCCGGCTTCATGAACACGGCGTCGACGACGTCGGCCATCACCTACATCGACGGCGACGCCGGCGTCCTGCGCTACCGCGGCTACCCGATCGACCAGCTCGCGAAGGACTCGAACTTCCTCGAGGTCGCCTACCTGCTCATCTACGGCGAGCTGCCCGACACCGACACGCTCGAGGCGGTCACCCGCCGGATCAAGCGCCACACCATCCTCCACGAGGACTTCAAGGCGTTCTTCACCGCCTTCCCCGCGAACGGCCACCCCATGGCCATCCTGCAGGCCGGCATCGCCGCGCTCGCCACGTACTACCAGCACACCCTCGACCCGCACGACCCGTACCAGCGCGAGCTGTCCACGGTGCTGCTCATGGCCAAGGTGCCCACGATGATCGCCTCGATCGCCAAGCGCGCCACCGGGCTCCCCCTGCTCTACCCGGACGCCTCGAAGTCCTACATCGAGGACTTCATCCGGATGACGTTCGGCCTGCCGTACCAGCGCCACGACGTCGACCCCGCCATCGTCAAGGCGCTCGACATGCTGCTCATCCTCCACGCCGACCACGAGCAGAACTGCTCCACCTCGACCGTGCGCCTCGTGGGCTCCTCGCACGCGAACATCTACGCCTCGATCGCCGCCGGCGTCGGCGCCCTCTCGGGACCGTTGCACGGCGGGGCGAACGAGGCGGTCCTGGAGATGCTGGGCAAGATCCAGAACTCGGACTACTCGGTCGAGCAGTTCATGCAGAAGGTCAAGAACAAGGAGGACGGCGTCCGGCTCATGGGCTTCGGGCACCGCGTCTACAAGAACTACGACCCCCGCGCCGCGATCGTCAAGGACGCCGCCCACGACGTCCTCCAGCGGCTGGGCAAGAACGACCAGCTCCTGGAGATCGCGATGGAGCTGGAGGAGATCGCGCTGCACGACGAGTACTTCATCCAGCGCAAGCTCTACCCCAACGTCGACTTCTACACGGGTCTGATCTACAAGGCCATGGGCTTCCCGACGCAGATGTTCACCCCGCTCTTCGCCCTGGGCCGCCTGCCCGGGTGGATCTCGCAGTACCGCGAGATGATCAGCGACCCCACCACGAAGATCGGCCGCCCGCGGCAGGTCTACACCGGCGCGCCCGAGCGGGACTTCGTGCCGATCGACCAGCGCTGACCCGCTCCGTGGTGCCCGCCCCGGCGGGCACCACGGGCGAGGTCACGCCAGGACCACGACCACGCCCGGTGCCGCGGCGCCCGCCGCCACGGCGACGGCCTCGGGCAGGTCCGCCTCCGCGGCCACGGTCCACCCCTCCTCGCCCGCGCGCACCCACGCCCGCCCGTCGACGACCACGGCCTCGGCTCCGGTGTCGGTCGCCGTGGCGACGGCCCACTGGGCGACGGCCCAGCCGAGACGGTCGGGGGAGGGGTCGCGTCCGCCGGGCAGTGCCGTGGCGTCGACGGCGAGCACGCCGCCGGCCGTCACGGTGGCGGTGAGACCGAGGTCGCGCTCCACGCGCTCGGCGACGCGGGCGAGGCGCTGCGGGACGGTCGGGTCCTGCCCGGTGGCCTCCGCCGCGGCGACCGGACCGGTCGCGCCGGTGCCGCCGTCCGTCGCGGCGTCCGCCGGCAGGTCGCACGTGAGGGCGGCCGCCGAGTAGCCCGACAGGGCCGAGGCGAACCCCCGGCCGCGGTCCTCGTGCTGGGCGTAGGCGTCGGGGAACGCGGAGCGCTGGACGTTCTGGGCCGCCTCGGTGATCTCCTGGCCCTCCCAGTCCTGGACCGTGACGAGCACGTCGTAGAACGCGTTCGTGGCGTAGACGGGGTCCATGATCTGCTCGACCGTGCCCCAGCCCTGCGACGGCCGCTGCTGGAACAGCCCCACCGAGTCGCGGTCGCCGTAGTCGATGTTGCGCAGCTTGGACTCCTGCAGCGCGGTGGCGATGGCGATGGTGGCCGCCCGGGCGGGCAGCTCGCGGCGCAGGGCCACCCCGGAGAGCAGCGCGGCGTTGGCGGCCTGGTCGTCGTCGAGGGCGACGGCGGTGCCGTCCGCGAGCGTGACGGTGCAGCTCCCGGCCGCGCCGGGGGAGGTCAGCACGTTGAGCCCGACCACGACCGCCCCGACCGCCAGGGCCAGCGCCACGAGGAGGGTCGCGGCGCCGCCGAGGCAGCCGCGCCGCCTGGACCCCCGGGAGCCGGACCGGGCCACCTCAGGCGTGCAGGGCGGCGTTGAGCTCGATGCCCGTGCCCTTGCGGGGGATCGCCTCGACGGCCCCGGAGACGGAGTTGCGCCGGAAGAGGAGGTTGTCGCGGCCCGAGAGCTCGCGCGCGGAGACGACGCGCGGCTCCTCGAGCTGGCCGTGCTCGGGCCGGGTGCCCGCGCCGCTCAGCACCGAGACCTTCGTGCCCGCGGTGAGGTAGAGACCGGCCTCGACGACGCAGTCCGCCCCGAGGGAGATGCCCAGACCGGCGTTGGCGCCGAGCAGGGAGCGGGGACCGATCGAGATGACCTGCTTGCCGCCGCCCGACAGGGTGCCCATGATCGACGCGCCGCCGCCGATGTCGGCGCCGTCGGAGACGACGACGCCCTGGGAGATCCGGCCCTCGACCATCGAGCGGCCGAGCGTGCCCGCGTTGAAGTTGACGAAGCCCTCGTGCATGACGGTCGTGCCGGGGGCGAGGTGCGCGCCGAGGCGCACCCGGTCGGCGTCGGCGATGCGCACCCCGGCGGGCATGACGTAGTCCACCAGCCGCGGGAACTTGTCGACGCCGTGGACGGTCACGTGCCCGCGGGCCGCGCGCAGGCGCGCCCGGGTGGCCTCGAAGCCCTCGACGGCGCACGGGCCGGCGGAGGTCCACACCACGTTGGGCAGGACGCCGAACAGGCCGTCGAGGTTGATCGTGTTCGGGGCGACGAGCGTGTGCGAGAGCAGGTGCAGGCGCAGGTAGGCGTCGGCCACGGTGGCGGGGGCGGCGTCGAGGTCGATCTCGGTGCGCACGACCTCCGCGCGCACGCCCCGGGCGGGGTCGGCGCCGGCGAGCCGATCGAGGTCGGCCCCGTTCGCGCCCGCCGGGGCGGCGCCCAGCGAGGGCTCGGGGTACCAGACGTCGAGGGTGTCGCCGGGGTCGGTGACGGTGGCCAGGCCGAAGGCCCATGCGGTGCGGTCGGTCATGGCCCCAGCCTACGTGGGTGACGGCCCCTCAGTGCCGCACGAGGCGCGGGCCGACGACGGCCACGGCGCCGGCCCGGCGCACGCGGTCGGCGAGCTCGCGGTCCGCCGTCGCCACGGCGACGACGGTCGCCGGGTCGCTCGTCAGGTCGGCCACCGCGGCGACGACGGCGTCGTCGCCGCTGCCCGGGGCGTCGACGACCCGCACCCCGTCGGCCGGGGGCAGACCGCGCGCCGCGCCCTCGGCGACGAGGACGACCTCGGGGTACCACCGTGCGCCCGGCAGGCCGAGGGCAGTGGCGGGCAGGCCGTCCCCGGCGAGACCCACGAGGTGGTCCCGCAGCCGGACCGTCGCCCCGGCCCGGTCGGACCACCAGCCGTCGGGCCGAGAGCCCACCACGTTCGCGGCGTCGACGACCAGGACCAGGCGGCGCGTCATCGCGGTGAGCTCGGGCAGGGCGGCGCCGAACGCGGGCAGCAGCGGCAGGGCCGTGACCTCCGCGAGGTCCACCCAGGCGACCTCGAGGCTCTCGGCGTCGCTGACCTGAGGGGTGAACGGCTCGACGGCCTCCGCCACGACGGTCGTGTAGGACCACTGCGGGTGCGCCAGGGTCCGGTCGGCACGCACCCGCAGAGCGCCAGGAAGCACACCGGCCTCCTCGACGGCCTCGCGCACCGCGCCGTCGACGGCCGGCTCGCCGTCGCCGAGGGCCCCGCCGGGCAGGCCCCACGTGCCGCCGTGGTGGGACCACAGCGCGCGGTGCTGGAGCACCACGCGCACCCGGCCGGCCTCGCGACGCCAGACGAGCAGGCCCGCGGCGCCGTTGAGCCCCCAGTGCTCGGCGCCGCACGAGCAGTCCACCCAGCCGTCACCGGACCGGCGGTGCACCCGGGCGTCCGGCGGCGGGTGCTCGTGCGGGCTCAAGGGTCAGTCCGTGCTGTCGCCGTCGTCGAGGGGGTCGATCTGGCAGATGACGGCGCCGCTGGTGACGTTCTGCCCCACCGCGGCGCTCATCGAGTGCACGCGGCCGGCCCGGTGGGCGAGGAGCGGCTGCTCCATCTTCATCGCCTCCAGCACGACCACGAGGTCCCCCGCGGCGACGATCTCGCCGTCGGCGACCGCGACCTTGACGATCGTGCCCTGCATCGGTGAGGTCAGGCCCTTGCCGTTGGTGCCGGGGCCCGCCGTGGCGCGCGCGGTGCGTCGCAGCGGCCGGCGGCCCGCGCCCCGGGAGGCGGAGATGCCCAGCGCGGCGGGGATGACCACCTCGAGGCGCTTGCCGCCGACCTCGACGACGACCCGCTCGGTCGCGGGCGCCTCCTCCTCGGCCGCGGCGGGGGAGGGCTGCGTACGGGTGGAGGGCAGGGCCCGCAGGCGCTCGGCGTAGTCGGTCTCGATCCAGGTGGTGTGCACCCGGAAGGAGTCCGCCCCGTCCGCGGCGACGAAGTCGGGCTCGGCGAGCACGCCGCGGTGGAACGGCAGCACGGTCGGCAGCCCGACCACCTCGGCCTCGCGCAGCGCCCGCCGCGCCCGCTCGATGGCCTGGGTGCGGGTCGCGCCGGTGACGATGATCTTGGCGAGCATGGAGTCGAAGGCGCCGGAGACGGCGTCGCCGGCCACCACCCCGGAGTCCACCCGCACACCCGGGCCGCTCGGCCACGTCAGGGAGCTGATCGTCCCCTGTGCCGGCATGAAGCCCGAGGCCGGGTCCTCGCCGTTGATCCGCAGCTCGATGCTGTGGCCGCGGACGGCGACCTCGTCGTAGCCGAGCGGCTCGCCGGCGGCGATGCGCAGCTGCTCGCGCACGAGGTCGATGCCCGAGACCTCCTCGGTGACCGGGTGCTCGACCTGGAGGCGGGTGTTGACCTCGAGGAAGGAGATGGTCCCGTCCGTCCCGACGAGGAACTCGCACGTGCCGGCGCCGACGTAGCCGGCCTCGCGCAGGATCGCCCGGGAGGCCGTGACGAGGCTGCTCTCCTGCTCGGCCGTGAGGAACGGTGCCGGCGCCTCCTCGACGAGCTTCTGGTGGCGGCGCTGGAGGGAGCAGTCACGGGTCGAGACCACCACCACGGTGCCGTGCGCGTCGGCGAGGCACTGGGTCTCCACGTGGCGGGGACGGTCGAGGAAGCGCTCGACGAAGCACTCGCCGCGCCCGAACGCCGCCGTCGCCTCGCGCACGGCGGAGTCGAAGAGCTCGGGGATCTGCTCCCGGCTCCGGGCGACCTTGAGCCCGCGACCGCCGCCGCCGTACGCCGCCTTGATGGCCACCGGGAGGCCGTGCGCGTCGGCGAACGCGAGGACCTCGTCCGGGCCCGTGACGGGGTCGGACGTGCCGGGCACGAGCGGGGCGCCCACGCGCTGGGCGATGTGCCGGGCGGTGACCTTGTCCCCCAGCGCCTCGATCGCCGACGGCGGCGGGCCGATCCACACCAGGCCGGCGGCCTCGACGGCGCGCGCGAAGTCGGCGTTCTCGGAGAGGAACCCGTACCCGGGGTGGACGGCGTCGGCGCCGCAGCGGCGGGCGACGTCGAGGAGCTTGCCGGCGTCGAGGTAGGTCTCGGCGGCGCGCATCCCGCCCAGGGCGAAGGCCTCGTCGGCGAGCGTGACGTGCAGGGCGTCACGGTCGGTGTCGGCGTAGACCGCGACGGTGGCGATGCCGGCGTCGGCGCAGGCCCGGGCGACGCGCACCGCGATCTCGCCGCGGTTGGCGATGAGCACCTTGGTGAGCCGGCGCTCGGCCGGCTGGCTCACGGTGCTCGTCATCTGCTCTCCTGGTCGATCGGGCCCCGGGGGGCGGCGCAGCACGACGGGGCGTCCCGCGGGTTCCGTGCTCCCTGACCGGCTCACGTTAGCCGCGGGGGCCGTGCGCCTCACAACCGGACCCGCGTGCGTGCGGAAGTCTGTCCATCCCCGCAAGCGAGCCGAAATGAACTTGTGGGATGTTCACAAACAACCGGGAGGTCTCGACGGCCCGGGACGGTGACCTTCGTAGCACCCGGACAAACACCGTCCCGCGGAGAGGTGCGCCGGGGCGTGGGCGGTCCGGAAGGGACCGTCCCGCGCGGAGGTGCGCCGGGCGTGAGCGGTGCGGAGCGGGCAGCATGGGGTGGTGCCCGAGGTCCCGCCGCGCCCCCACCCGATCACCGGTCAACGGTTCACCTCGCCCGTCCCGCCGGGGACGGGCTGGCCCGGGGACCCCGCGCTCCCCGGCACGCCCGTCGCGCGCGACGAGGCCCAGGTCGCGGCCCTCGCCAGCGGCGCGGGGGACGTCGCCGCCCTCGACGCCCGCGTCTCGGTCTGCCGGGCGTGCCCGCGACTGGTCGCCTGGCGGGAGGAGGTGGCCACGGCCGGGCGCCGGGCCGCGTTCGCCGACCAGCCGTACTGGGGGCGTCCGGGGCCCGGGTTCGGCGACCCTCGGCCGCAGGTGCTCGTCGTGGGGCTCGCGCCCGCGGCGAACGGAACCAACCGCACGGGGCGGATGTTCACCGGCGACCGCAGCGGCGACTGGATCTACGCCGCCCTGCACCGGGCCGGCTACGCCAGCCGCCCCACCAGCACCGCCGCGGGTGACGGCCTCGAGCTGACCGGCGTGCGCATCGTCGCCGCCGTGCGCTGCGCCCCGCCCGCGAACCGGCCCACCCCGCTCGAGCGCGCCACCTGCGGGCACTGGCTCGACCGCGACCTCGAGCTGGCCGCACCGGGGCTGCGCTCGCTCCTCGCGCTCGGTGCCATCGGCTGGGACGCGACCCTCGCCGCGGCGCGGCGCCTCGGCTGGGAGGTGCCGCGGCCGCGGCCCAGGTTCGGCCACGACGCGCGGACCGAGCTGCGCACGCCCGAGGGCCGGACCCTGCGTCTGCACGGCAGCTACCACGTCAGCCAGCAGAACACCTTCACCGGACGGCTCACCGAGGAGATGCTCGACGCGGTCATCGCCCGGCTGTGACGGGCACCGGCGCAGGCGCCGGTGCGGGGACCGCCGGCGGGGCTACCGCGGCGCCCAGAGGTCCGTCCACGCCAGGCCCAGCTCCGCCAGCAGGACCCGGACGAGGGGCAGGCTCACGCCGACGACGCCGTGGTAGTCGCCCTCGATCGCCGTGACGAACGCCCCGCCCAGGCCGTCCACGGTGAACGCCCCCGCGACGGCGAGCGGCTCGCCGGTGGCCACGTAGGCCTCGATCTCCTCGTCGGTGAGGTCCGCGAAGTGCACGACGGTCGAGGACGTCCCACCCGCCTCCCCGTCGCCCGGACGGACGAGCCAGTGCCCGGTGTGGAGGACACCGGACCGGCCGCGCATCCGGCGCCAGCGGGCGACGGCGTCCGCGGCGTCGGCCGGCTTGCCGAGGACGTCGGGGCCCGACCCGTCGTCCAGCTCGAGCATGGAGTCACACCCCAGGACGACGTCCGTGGAGGGCGCGTGCGAGGCGACGTCCTCGGCCTTGGCCCGGGCGAGCACGAGCACCTGCTCGGCGGCGGGCATCGTCCCGCCGGCGTCCAGCACGGCCGTTGCGAGCACCGCGGGCTCGTCGACGTCGGAGACGCGGACGTCGGGACGCACGCCCGCGGAGCGCAGGGTGGCGAGGCGTGCGGGGGAGGCGGAGGCCAGGAGCAGGGTGGTCACCGCGCCCAGGGTAGAGACCCGTTCCCGGGCGCGCGCGGTCTGGTACCACCCTCGCCCTCCCCACCTGCGGCGTTGCTGTCCGGGGCGGTTCGCGACAATTTTCGCCCGTATCACAGGGGGCGGCCGTCCGGTAGAGCCCGGTTCTTCGGACCCGCTACCCCTAGCGGTGACGGCCGTACCGCTCTAACCTCGACAACGGAGCAGGGGGGCTGATGAGCCGGAAGGCTCGGAGGACTTGCTCATGAGCTATGGCCTCGGCATCGACGTCGGGACGACCACGGTGACAGCGGCGTTGGGCCGCGAGACGGACGAGCCCCCGGAGGTCGTGGGGCTGGGCAGGGGGAGTGCGGCGGTCCCCGCGGCCATCGGCCTGCGCGAGGACGGCACCACGGTCGTGGGCGAGGAGGCCCTCGAGCTGCGTGACACCGCGCCGGAGCGGGTCTGCGTCGGGCTGGTCGAGCGGGTGGGCGACCCCGTCCCGGTCCACCTCGGGGACATCGCCGTGCGTGCGGAGGACCTCCTGGCCGCCCTCGTGCGCCGCGTCGTCGAGCGCGTCGAGGAGCAGGAGGGCGCGCCCCCGGCCGCCGTCGTCCTCTGCCACCCGCCCACGTGGGGGCCCTACCGCACCGACCTCCTGCGCGAGTCGCTGGCCGGTGTCGGCCTGGCTGCCGCGACCCTCGAGCCCACCACCGTGGCGACGGCCCGGGCGCTCGAGGCCCAGCGCGCCCTGCCCGACGGCACGACCGTCGCCGTCCTCGACGTCGGCGGCGGCACGGACGCCGCCGTGGTGCGCCGGACGGGCCCCGGCTCCTTCGAGCCGGTCGGGCGTCCCGGTCGCGACGGGGCGACCGGGACCGCCGACCTCACCGAGGCGGTCCTCTCCCGGGTGCTGGCCGGTGTGGGCACCGCCGTCGGTGCCCTCGACCGCGACGACGCGGCCGTCCGCTCCGAGCTGGCGCGGCTCCGGACGGACTGCGAGCGGGCGACCCGGGCGCTGAGCGCGGACCCCGAGACCGATGTCGTCGTGCCCGGGCCGGACGGGGAGCGCCACATCAGGCTCGTGCGCTCGGAGTTCGACGCGCTCGTGGCCGAGCCGGTGGCCCGGACGGTCCGGGTGCTCACCGACACCCTCGCCGCCGCGGGTCTGGCGGAGGTCGACGAGGTGCTCCTCGTCGGTGGCGCGGCCTGCGTCCCCGCTGTCGTCCAGGGGGTGTGCGAGGCGCTCGACCGGGCCGTCGTCGTCGCGGACGCGCCGGGGACGGCCGCGGCGCGCGGGGCCGCCCTCGGCGCGGCCACCCTCTCCCGTCCGGAGCCGGCCGCCCCGCCGGCCGAGCAGGACGAGCCTGTGGCGGCGACGCAGGCCGGGCTCGTGACGGTGTCCTCGCCGGCGGTCGCGGCGATGGACGTCGGCGCCCTGACCCGGGTGATGTTCCTCGGTCGGCGCGGCCTGCGGGCCATGGCGGTCGCCGCCGCGGTGACGACCATCGTCGTCGTCACCGCGGTCGCCGGGCAGACACCGGTCGAGCCCGGCGCGCCCGGGGGCGGCACCTTCCTGTCGCTCCTGCCCTTCCCCGGCAAGCCGGCGACCGCGGCCGCCGGGCAGACCGAGGCGCCCGCAGGCGGCACCGACGCCGAGGGGACCGGACCCGGCGCGACGACGCCGGGCACCGCGGGTACGGCGGGCACGGCCGGCACGGGGGCCGGGGGACGTACGGACTCCGCGGGCGAGACCGGTCCCGGCACTCCGCGACTCCTCGCGGCCGCCGGTGTCGAGGAGCACGCGGGGACCCCGCTGGCCGCGCCCGAGTCCCCGACCGCGCCGGCGACCCCCGGGCCGACAGGTGGCCCCACCGCGTCCGGGACGACGCCGGGCAGCCCCACGACGAACCCGACCACGCCGACGACACCGGCGACGGACCCGACCGAGCCGGCCCCGGACCCGACGACACCGGCCCCGGACCCGACGACACCGGCACCGGACCCGACGACACCGGCGCCGGACCCGACGACGCCGGCACCGGACCCGACGACGCCCGCGCCGGACCCGACCGAGCCGGCCCCGGACCCGACGACCCCCGCGCCGGACCCGACCGAGCCGGCCCCGGACCCGACGACCCCCGCGCCGGACCCGACCGAGCCGGCCCCGGACCCGACGACCCCCGCGCCGGACCCGACGACCCCCGCCCCCGACCCCACCACGCCCGCCACCGAGCCGGCCCCCGACCCCACCGACCCACCCGTCGAGCCCACCGCCGCCCCGACCGCCGGGTGACCGCGATGGCGACCGCCCGTCCTCCGCTCCGCGTCCCGCCGCTCGCCCGGCACGACCAGGCCGAGGACCTGCTCCGTCTCGCGGACGCGCCGGGGCTGCTCCTCGCGAGCATCACGGGCCCGGGCGGCTCGGGCAAGAGCGTGCTGCTCGCCGCCCTCGCCGAACGGCTGCACGGCGCCGGCGTGAGGACGGCCGAGACCGCCGGCGCCGACGTCCCGCCGGGCGGCGCCGTCCTCGTCGACGACGCGCACCTCCTCGTCGACGACGAGCTCGACGCGCTCACCCGGCTCGCGCACGCCGGCACGCACCACCTCGTCGTCGCGCACCGGCCCGGCCCGGGCCGATCCCACCTCGACCGGGTCCTGGCCGCGATGGGCACCCGGCGCCGCCGGGTGGTCCTCGGGCCGGTCGGCCTCGCCGAGGTCGCCCGGTACGCCGAGGAGGTGCTCGGCGTCGCCCTCCCGGCGGAGGCCGTGGCCGAGCTGCACCGCGCGACCGCCGGCCTGCCGTGGCTCATGCACCGGGTCGCGGAGGCGTGGGAGCACGGCCGGCTCCCCGTCCCCGTCGTGCCGCCGGAGGTGGCCACCCGGCTCGGCGTCGAGCTCGACCACCTCGAGCCCGCCACGCAGGAGCTCCTCCTGGCCCTGGCGGTCGGGTTCGACCTGTCGGGCCCGGTCCTGCCCCCGGCCGTCCTCGAGCACGGCTCAGCCGTCGTTGACGCCGCGCGGGACGAGGGCCTGCTCGCGCGCGGCGCGACCGGCGTGCCACTGGTCGGCGCGGCGGTGCTCGCCGGGACGGACCCGCACCTCCAGCACGCGCTGCGGCACCGGCTCGTGGAGACCGTCGTCGAGGCGGGGCGGCCCATCGGGTCCACGCTCGCGCGCGACCTCGCCGACGCCGGTGTGCGTCACCCCGCCCTCGCCCACGCGCTCCTCGGCGCCGGTGACGACCTCGTCTCCGACCGGCCGGAGGAGGCGGCCGGCCTCTACCGCGCCGCCGCGGCGGCCGGTGCGGGGGAGGACCTCACGGCGGCCCGTCGCGCCCGTGCCGCGGCCGCGGCGGGGGACACGGAGGCCGCGTCCCGGCTCGTCGACGACCTGCTCTCGCGGCCCGAGCCGCCCGTGCTCGCGGTCGACGTCGCCGCCGCCGTCTGGGCGCGCCGAGGCATGCTCGTCCGCAGCGCGGAGGCCTACCGCTGGCTGGGCCCACGGGTGGGCAGCTCCGCGCCCGTCGCCGCCGTGACCATGCTCGGCACGGGCGACCTCGACGGCGCGGAGAGCCTGCTCGCGGGCGTGGTGGGGTCGCCGACCACGGTGGGGGTGGCCACCCGGCTCATGGCCGAGGGGCTGCGATGCTCGGTGGTGGGCAGCCCGACGAGGGCCCTGGCCCTGCTCCTGCGTGCCTCGGACACCCTCAGCTCGGCTGCGGCGCCGCCCCCGCTGCCCGAGCTCCCCGCGGTCCTCGCCGCCCTCGTCGCTCTGCAGAACGCCGAGGCGCCGCTCGCGGGCACCGTCCTCGACGACGCCCTGCGCGCCGGCCAGGGCGGTGCCGCGGTCCGACCCCACCTCCTCCTCGTGCGGTCCTGGACGGCCATGCTGCGCGACCAGCCCGCGCCCGCCCGGGCGGCTCTGGCGGAGGCGCGGGAGCACCGCCTGGACGGGCGCGACCGGTGCCTGGCGCTGACCCTCGACGTCGGCCTGGCCCGACGCGCCGACGACGCCGCCGCCCTGGTGCGCGCGTGGAGCGCCGCCCGGGAGCAGCTGCTGCGCTGCCCCTCGGACCTGTTCACCATCCAGGCGCTCGCCGAGCTGCACGTCTGTGCCGCCCGGCTGCGCGACACCGAGATCCTCGAGCCGCACCTGACCGACGCCTGGGCGCTGCTGGAGCGGCTGGGCCGCCCCGCGCACTGGGCGGTCCCCCTGCACTGGGGTGCGGTCCAGGCCGCGATCCTCGCCGACCGCCCCCAGGACCTGCGTCCGCACGCCGCCGCGGTCGTCGCGGCCGCGCCGACGAACCGTCTCGCCGCGGCCCTGGCTCCGGCCGGCCGGGCCTGGGTGCGGGTCCTGGCACGGTCCTTCGACGCCGCAGAGGTGGAGGAGGCTGCCGAGGGGCTCGCCCGCGCGGGGATGGTGTGGGAGGGGGCCCGGCTCGTCGGTCACGCCGCCGCGCGGGCCGACGACCGGCGCGAGCAGGGCCGTCTCCTGGCCCGCGCCAGGGCCATGCACCCCGTCCGTGCGACGGTCCCCGAGGCGGCACCCGCCGCGGGTCCGACCGGTGCGCCGGCGGCGGGCCCCGGGGTCGGCAGCTCCGGCGGGGGGCCGACGCGGATCGACCACCGGCTCGCCCGCACGGCGCGCCATCCGGTCGACGTCCGCCCGGTCGACGTCCGCCCGGTCGACGTCCGCCCGGTCGACGCTGCGCCACCCACGCCGGGTGGCCCGCCCCGCGCGGCGCCACCCCCGACCGGTGCGGGTGGCGGCGGGGTCTCGACGCTGCTGAGCGACCGGGAGCGTGAGGTCGCCGCGATGGTCCTCGCGGGGCGCACCTACCGCGACATCGGCGAGACCCTGTACATCTCCCCCCGCACGGCCGAGCACCACGTGGCGCGGATCCGGCGCCGGCTCGGGGCGCAGAGCCGCTCCGACCTGCTCGTGCGCCTACGTGCCGAGCTGGGCGGCGGCGGGTGAGGGGCCCGCCGGGCCCGCGCTGGGCGGACGGATCCCCTAACGGGCGCGGGGGAGCGGGGGGCCGATCCCCGATGTGCCTCCCACGGGCCCCGACCTACGTTCGTGACGTCGCCGGCAACGAGGCCGGCACCCTTCGACCGACGAGGACAGATCATGGCAACTCTGGCAAGCACGCTCCTGGACTTCCTGCTCAGCCTCATGAGCGACCCGGCCAAGGTCGCGGCGTTCAACGACGATCCCGAGGGCACGCTGGCCGCGAACGGGCTGGGCTCGGTGTGCACCGACGACGTCGACGCCGTCATGCCGGTGGTCATCGACTACGCCCCGGTACGCATGGACTCCACCTTCGACCGTGAGTACAACACCGGCGGGAACACCTCGTGGGTGGGCAAGCCCGACCGCGACCACGACTACGGCGGCGGCAAGGACCGGGACGACGACCACAAGGACCGCGACGACCACCACGACCGCGACGACTGGCACAAGGACCGCGACGACGACCACAAGGACCGGGACGACCACGACCGCGACGACTGGCACAAGGACCGCGACGACGACCACAGCCACGCCGTCCAGCAGATCCACAACGTGGTGAACAACTACTCCTACACCTCCACGGTGGACGACCGCGACACCGTCGTGGACCAGTCGGTCAACCAGAACATCTGGGCCGACGGCGACGTCCTGCAGCTCTTCGACAACGACGCGGTGGTCTCCAGCGGTGACAACTCCACGGCCGCCGGCGACGACGCCGAGGTCGTGCACAACTCGGGTGCGTACGTCGGGGACGACGGCGACGCGAGCGTCATCGAGAACAGCGGTCAGTACGCCGACCGCGGTGGCGAGAACCAGGACAACGACGTCGAGAACAGCGGCAACCTCGCCGACCGCGGCGGCACGGTCGAGGACAACGACGTCGACGCAAGCGGCAACTCCGGCCAGGTCGCGTTCAACGGCGGCGAGAACGAGTCGACCGACAACAGCGGCAACACCGGCCAGCTCGCGGACCGCGGCGGCGAGATCGAGGACAACGACACCGACATCACGGTCGGCGACGTCACGATCGACGCCTCGGACAACTCCCTCAACGAGGCCGGCCCCGGCGACCTCATCTCCGACAGCGACGTCGGCAACACCGACGTCGAGATCGAGGACTCCTTCCAGGACAACTCCGACAACTCCACGACGACGGACATCGAGGTCGACATCGAGGACTCCTTCAACCAGGACAACTCGGTCGAGACCGACGTCGAGATCGAGGACTCCTTCAACGAGGACAACTCGGTCGACAACTCGACGGAGACGGACGTCGAGGTCGACATCGAGGAGTCCTTCAACGAGGACAACTCGGTCGACAACTCGGTCGAGGCCGACGTCGAGCTCGACGTGGCGATCGAGGACTCCTTCAACCCCGAGTTCGAGGACGAGTCCATCAACGACTCCGTCATCGTCGAGGACAACGAGGTCGACGTCGAGCTCGTCTCCGAGACCGGACCGGGCGACGCCGCCGCCTGATCCACCGCACCGCGCCGCCCCGGCCCAGCGACCACACCCCCCCCTGCCGCTGGGCCGGGTCCGGCGCGTCAGGCGCTCCGACCGACGAACGGGACCGCTGAGGGCAAGGACGCAGCACAGGAGGACACGTGGAGGACCTGGTCGGGCTCGTCGAGCAGACCATGCGGCTCGTCGGCGCCGGGGACCGGCTCGACCTGCGCCGCCGCCTCGAGCAGACCCGGGCCCGCCTGCTCGACCCGTCCGTCCGGGTCGTCGTCGTCGGGGAGCTCAAGCAGGGCAAGAGCCAGCTCGTCAACGCCCTCGTGGGCGCGCCGGTCTGCGCGGTCGACGACGACGTCGCCACCGCGGTGCCCACGATGGTCCGGCACGGGACGGAACCGGCCGCGGTGCTCGTCGCCGCGGGGCCGGCCGGCCCGGACGGGGAGGCGGTCCCCGAGCGGCGCGCGGTCCCGCTCGGGGAGGTGGCGTCGCACGTCTCGGAGCGCGGGAACCCCGGCAACGCCGAGAACCTCCTCGCTGCCGAGGTCGCCCTGCCCCGCAGCGTGCTCAAGGGCGGGCTGGTCCTCGTGGACTCGCCGGGTGTGGGCGGGCTGGACTCCGGCCACGGGGTCGCCACCCTCTCCGCCCTGACGACGGCCGACGCGGTGCTCTTCGTCACCGACGCCTCCCAGGAGCTGACCGAGCCCGAGATCCGCTTCCTCAGGCAGGCCCTGCGCGTGTGCCCCAACGTCGCGTGCGTCCTGACCAAGACCGACCTGTACCCCCGGTGGCGGCGCATCGCCGAGCTCGACCAGGACCACCTGGCGACCGTGCGCGGGGACATCCCGCTCATCCCCGTGTCCTCGGTGCTGCGGCTGACGGCCGCGCGAGAGGCCGACCCCGAGCTGAACAAGGAGTCCGGCTTCCCCGCGCTCGTGGGCCACCTGCGCCACCAGGTGCTGGGCCAGGCCGAGCGGCTGAGCCGGCGGTCGGTCGCCAACGACCTGCTCTTCACCGCCGAGCACCTCGAGCTGGCGCTGCGCTCGGAGCTCGACGCGCTCAAGGACCCCGACGCCGCCCCCCAGATCATCGCGGGGCTCGAGGCGGCCAAGCAGCAGGCCGACGAGCAGCGGCGGCGATCCTCACGGTGGCAGACCACCCTGGCCGACGGGATGGGCGACCTCATCGCGGACATGGAGTACGACCTCCGCGACCGGATGCGCTCCGTCCAGCGCGAGGCCGAGGCGGCCGTCGACGCCGGTGATCCCGGCCAGGTCTGGCCGGAGTTCACCGAGTGGCTCGAGCAGCGGGTCGCCTCCGCCGTCTCCGACACGTTCGTGTGGACCAACGAGCGCTCGATCTGGCTGGCCGCGCAGGTCGCGGCCCACTTCGCCCAGGGGCAGGTGGCGCTGCCGACCCTCCAGGTCGCGGACACCTCCGACGTCCTGGACCCCGTCCCGGACGTCGGCGAGCTGGACGACGGCCACCTCGGGGTCGGGCAGAAGATCCTCGTCGGCATGCGCGGGTCCTACGGCGGCGTGCTGATGTTCGGCCTGCTCACCGGGATCGCCGGCATGGCGCTCATCAACCCCATCTCGGTCGGCGCGGGCGTGCTCCTCGGCGGCAAGGCGTACCGGGAGGACAAGGAGGCGCGCCTGCGCAGGCGCCGGTCGGAGGCCAAGACCCTGGTGCGGCGCCAGATCGACGACGTCGTCTTCCAGGTGGGCAAGCAGCTGCGGGACCGGCTCCGGCTCGTCCAGCGGCTCACGCGGGACCACTTCACCGAGATCGCCGAGGAGCAGCACCGCTCCCTCGCCGACTCCGTGGCGGCGGCGCAGCGCGCCACCACCACCCTCGCCGCCGGACGGGAGAGCCGCATGAGGCAGATCGACGCCGAGCTGGAGAAGGTGGCGCGGCTGCGCCGCAGCGCAGCGGCCCTCGACCGGGCAGCACCCGCTGGCGCGGCGGTGGCCCGGTGAGCGCCGCGACCCTCGCCGCGGCGCGCGCCCTGGTGGCCGACGCGCTCGACGTCCTCGGCGAGGACGCCGCGGACCGGGCCGCGCTCACCGGGCTGGCCCGGCGACTGGACGAGCCGCTGCGCATCGCGGTGGCCGGCATGGTCAAGGCCGGCAAGTCCACGCTCATCAACGCCGTCGTCGGGGAGGAGATCGCCCCGACCGACGCGGGGGAGTGCACGCGGGTGGTCACCTGGTACCGGTACGGCGCGGCGCCGTCGGTCACCCTGGTGCCGGTGGGCGGGGGGCCCTCCCGGGCGCTGCCCGTGCGGCGCGAGGACGGTCGGCTGCGGCTCGACCTGGGCGGGACGGCACCGGAGGAGGTCGAGCGCCTGGTCGTCGAGTGGCCCGCCCGGGCGCTTCGCGACCTCGTGCTCATCGACACCCCGGGGACGTCCTCGCTCTCCACCGAGGTCTCCGCCCGGACCGCGGCCGCCCTCACGCCCGAGGACGTGCCGGCCGAGGCGGACGCCGTCGTCTACCTCATGCGCCACCTCCGTGCGGCGGACACCGCGTTCCTCGAGGCCTTCCGGGACGCCGCCGGGGGCAGCGCCAACGCCGTCGCCGTGCTCTCCCGGGCGGACGAGATCGGCGCCGGCCGGCTCGACGCCCTCGTCTCGGCGCGGGACATCGCCTCCCGGGCCCGCGAGGACCCCGCCCTGCGCGAGCTCGCCGTGGCGGTGGTGCCGGTGGCGGGTCTGCTGGCACAGAGCGCCCGGACGCTGCGCCAGAGCGAGTTCGACGCGCTCAGCACGCTCGCGGCGCTCGAGCGCGCCGACACCGAGCGGCTCCTCGTCTCGGCCGACCGGTTCGCCACCGCCGAGGCGCCGGTCGACCAGGCCGAGCGTGCCGCCCTGCTCGACCGCTTCGGGGTGTTCGGCGTCCGCCTGGCGCTGGTCCTCCTGCGCGGTGGCGTGGCCCAGCCGACCCGGCTGGCGGGCGAGCTGGCCCGCCGTTCGGGGCTCGGTGAGCTGGTCCGGGTGGTGGAGGACCACTTCCAGGCCCGGGCGGAGGACCTCAAGGCCCGCACCGCCGTCGTCGCGGTCGAGCGGATGCTGCGGGCCCGGCCGCGGGCGGGCACCGACGGCCTCGAGCGCGCCCTGGAGCGCTTCCGCGCGGGAGCGCACGAGCTGGAGGAGCTGCGCCTCCTCGCCCGTGCCCGCACCGGCGGGCTGGGCCTGCCCGCCGGCGTCGAGGCCGACGCCGTGCGGGTCCTCGGCGGGCGGGGCACCACGGCCGCCGAGCGGCTGGGGATGGAGGCCGCGGCACCGGTCGGGGCGATGCGCGCCGCCGCCCTGGACGAGCTGCGACGGTGGCGGTCCCTCGGCGCGAGCCCCTTCAGCGACCGGGCGACCGCCCAGGTGTGCGAGCAGGTCGCGCGCAGCTGCGAGGGGGTGCTCGCCGGGCTCGCCGAGGAGGCCGCGACCGCGTCGTGGCTGGCCCTAGGGACGCGACCGGGCCAGGAGGGTGACGAGGAACGCCAGGCCGGCTGAGGCGAGCTGGCCCAGCACGAGGACCCGCGTCGTCGTCCCGGCCGGGCCCGGCTCGGCGAGGAAGCCCTCCGCGAGCAGAGCCAGCGGCACGTGCGCCGCCAGGACGACCGCCTGGACGGCCCTCGTGCCGCGCCGCCGGCGGACCAGCCGGTGCAGCAGCAGCGCCTCGACCGCGGTCACCACCACGAGTGCGCCGATCGTCGCCCACAGCACCGTCGTGGCCAGGCTCTCGACCTCCCCGGCCGGCCGTGCCGGGTCGAGGTCGGCGAGCATGGTCACCACCCGGGACCGGTTCTCCTCCCGGGCGACGACGGCGAAGCCGGCGGCGATGAGCCCCGCCGCGATGCTCACCAGCCACACCAGCCGGCCCGCGCGCAGCGCCCCGGGCAGCGGCGGGTCGACCGGCGCGGTCGGCGCCGGCGTGGAGTCGGACATCGCCGGGCGCGCGGGCGGGTTCGCGTCAGGCTGCGCCATGGCGCGACTCTAGCGGCGCGTGCGTGCCCGGCAGGGGCGGTTCGGGGGCCGGACCGGGCGCGGACCGGGCACGGCCGGGTGGCCGGCCGCACCTCAGCCGAGCAGTGCCTCGCGCAGGACGTCCAGCCCCACCGAGCCGACGTCGAGGGCGCGCCGGTGGAAGGCCCGCAGGTCGAAGGTCTCGGGCTCGGCCGCCCGGGAGGACTCGCGGATCTCCTCCCACAGGCGCTGGCCGATCTTGTAGCTCGGCGCCTGGCCGGGCCAGCCGAGGTAGCGGTCGAGCTCGAAGGCGAGGAACGGCTCGGGCATGTTGGCGTTGGCGGTGAGGAACGGCCACGCCCTCGCCGCGTCCCACGTCCCGCCGCCCCACTCGGCCGGGGCCTCCTTGCCCAGGTGCACGCCGATGTCGAGGACCACCCGGGCGGCCCGCAGCCGCTGCCCGTCGAGCATGCCCATCCGGTCGCCCGGGTCGTCGAGGAAGCCCAGGTCGGCCATGAGGCGCTCGGCGTACAGGGCCCAGCCCTCGCCGTGGCCGCTGACCCACGACCCCTGGCGCCGCCAGGTGTTGAGGGTGTCGGCCCGGTAGACGGTCTGGCCGATCTGGAGGTGGTGGCCCGGGACGCCCTCGTGGTAGACGGTCGTGCGCTCGCGCCACGTGGCGAACTCCGTCACCCCGGCCGGCACCGCCCACCACATGCGTCCGGGTCGCGTGAAGTCCGAGCTCGGCCCGGTGTAGTAGATGCCGCCGGACTGGGTGGGCGCGATGAGGCACTCGAGGCGCCGGACCGGGGCGGGGATGTCGAAGTGGGTGTCCGCGAGTGCCGCGACGGCCTCGTCGGAGGTCCGCTGCATCCACGCCCGCAGCGCGTCGGTCCCGTGGAGCATCCGGGCGGGGTCGGCGTCGAGGCGTGCCATGGCCTCGGTGACGCCGGTGCCCCGGCCGTAGAGCTGCTCGGCCACCGCCTCCTGCTCGGCGACGATGCGGGCCAGCTCGCCCAGCCCCCACTCGTAGGTCTCGTCGAGGTCGACGGCGGCGCCGAGGAAGTAGCGCGACCACAGGGCGTAGCGCTCGCGTCCTACCGCGTCGGCCTCCGGCGCGTCGGGTGCGAGCTCCTCGCCGAGGAACCGGGCGAGGTCGGCGTAGGCCTGACGGGCGTCGGCCGCGCCCGCGGCCAGCGCCTCGCGCAGGGCCCGGGAGGGCACCTCGCCGTCGGTGGTGGCGCCCCGGACCAGCCGGGTGAAGAACGAGGTGTCGGTGTCGGCGAGCTCGTCGGCCTGGCGCAGGCACGCGGTGACCTGCCGCAGGGCGGCGACGTGGCCGGCGCCCTGGGCGGTGCGCAGGGACTCCTGGTAGCCCTCGAGCGCCTCGGGGAGGCGGCTCAGGCGGGCGGCGACCTTCTCCCAGTCCTCGGCGCTGTTCGTGGGCATGAGGTCGAAGACGTCCCGGAGCGCCTGCACGGGCGAGGCGATGACGTTGAGGGAGCGCAGGTCCTCGCCCGCCTCGGCCAGCTCGATCTCGAGGCCCAGACGTTCGCGCATCGCGGCGACGGTCACCCGGTCGACGTCGTCCACCGGGGCGACCGCGTCGAGCGCGGCGAGGGTGCTCCGCGCCAGGGCGGTGACCTCGTCGAGGCCGGCGGGGGAGAGGTCCGGCAGGCGGTCGTCGTGGCCGGGGACGCCCAGCTCGGTGGCGAAGAGCGGGTCGAGCTCGACGGTGCGGCGGACGTGCTCCTCGGCGACGGCGTCGACGGGCGTGGGGGTGCGGGTGGTCTCGGTCACACCGGGAGCGTAGTACCGGACGGCGGCGACCCGGGCTCGGCGTCGGGGACCCGGCGCGAGACCCCCAGCTCGGCGGCGGCCTCGGCCGGCGACTCCGGCCGGCGGGGCGTCTCCCCGGGCCCGCGCGAGCGGTAGGACTCGTAGCCGTACCGGTTCGCGTCACGGCGGCCGACCTTGTTGAGCACGACGCCCAGGACGTGCGCCCCGACCTGGTCGAGGGCGTCGAGCGCCTCGCGCAGCTGGGCCTTGTGGACCTTGTCCGCCCCCGCCACGACCAACGTGCCGCCGGCCAGCTTGCCCAGCACCGCCGCGTCGGTGACCGGCAGCAGCGGCGGGCTGTCCACGACGACGATGTCGTAGGCGGCCACGAGGTCCACGAGCAGGGTGGCCATGGCCCGGGAGCCCAGCAGCTCGCTGGGGTTGGGCGGGACGTCCCCGGCCGGGAGGACGTCCAGTCCCGTGCGGCGCCACCGCTGGACGACGTCGGCGGACTCGGCCCGGCCGATGAGCACCGTCGTCAGGCCCGCGGCGCCCTCGAGGCCGAGGTACTCCGCCACCGAGGGGCGGCGCAGGTCGGCGTCGACGAGGAGGACGCGGGCACCGGTGTCGGCCAGCGCCAGGGACAGTGCGATGGACGTCGTCGACTTGCCCTCACCGGGCAGGGAGGAGGTCACGACGATGGACCGGAGCTTGTGGTCGAGTCCCACGTACCGCAGGTTCGTGCGCAGCCGTCGCACGTCCTCGGCCCGGGAGCCGTGCGGGTCGTCGACCATGAAGGTGGGCGACGAGCGGCTGCCGGTCTCGTACTGCACGGTGGCCATCACCGGCACCCCGGTCAGGGCGGTGACGTCCTTCGCCCCGCGGACCTTGGTGTCGAGCAGCTCGCGGGCCACCGCCGTCACGGTGCCCAGCAGCACCCCGAAGACCAGGCCGAGCGCCACGTTGAGCACCGTGTCGGGCGCCGAGGGCTCGGTGGGCACACGGGCCTCGGTGACGATGGTGGCCTGGACGGGCTGGGTCCCGTCGGAGCGCTCGGGCGAGAGGTCCTCGGCGACGGCGGACAGCTCGTCGGCGACGGCGTCGGCCAGGTCCGCGGCCAGCTGCGGGTCCTCGTCCGTGGCCGAGATGTCGAGGATGACCGAGTTCGGCAGGATGGTGGCCGTGAGGGCCTCGGCGAGCTCGTGGGCCTGGACGTCGAGACCGAGGTCCTCGATCACCGGGTCGAGGACCATGGGCGAGGCCGCCACGGCGGCGTAGGAGACCATCTGCCGCTCGGCGAACGTCGAGCCCTGGTTGAGGTCGGAGATGGACTCGCCGCCCTCGGCGGCGAAGAACATCCGGGTCGTGGCGGTGTACTGCGGGACCGCGGACAGGGTGAGCGCGACGGCGGCCCCCAGCGTGAGCAGCGCGATGAGGACGATGGTGGACCAGCGCTTGCGCAGCACGCCGAGGTAGTCGGTGAGGTCCATGGGGCCGTCCTTCGTGTCCCTGGTGGTGGGGGTGGCGTCAGTGTGACACAGGTCACCCCGGGGTACCGCGGGCGTCAGCAGCGAGAGCGGCGAGGTCGACGTCGGTGTACACCGCGGCGAGGAGGGCGTCGTTGCGTCCGGCGGCGACGTTCTGGCCGTAGAGCCCGGCGCGCTGGGAGCGCAGCACGACGGGGAACTCGGTGCGCCGCGCCACGACCTGCCGGACGGGCACGCCGTGGCGCAGGGCGACGACGTTGAGCCAGACGTCGTCGTTGGCGCGGGTGAGGGTGAGGAAGCCGGTGCCGGCCCGGCGGAGGGCGTCGAGGACGGCCGGGGGGTAGAGCACCCCGCCGACGCCGGTGAGGAAGTGGCGGTGGGCGGGGGTCGTCGTCCGGCACGGCGGCCACGTGGCGTACGGGGCGAGCCGGTCGCCGTCGAGGACCATCTCCCACGCGCGGTAGCAGCTCACGACGCCGGGCTGCTCGGCATAGGCGGTGAGCAGCCCGGCGAGCCAGCCACGCGGGTACAGCACGTCGTCGTCGGCGGTCGCCAGCGGCAGGGCGTGGCGCTCGTGGGCCATGACGTAGGGGTGGTACTTCGTGTGCGGGCCGACGTCGGTGGTCGCGACGACCTCCAGCCCGCGCCGGCGCAGCCGCTGCAGCTGCGGCGTGAGCCGCTCGGCGTCCGCCCGGCCGACCCACAGCACGATGCGGCGTGGGCGGACGATGCCCCGGCCGACGGACTCGACGGCGTGGTGGGCCGTGGCCAGGCGCGGTCCGTAGGTCGTCAGGGACACGACGACGTCCGCGTCACCCGTCACCGGGGCGCGGCTCAGGCGGTTGCGCACGGCGAGGCGGAGCTGGAGCCACGCGGTCGAGACCCGTCGGGCGGTGCGGGCGGCGGCCGGCTCGGACCGCGGGCCGGCGCCGGCAGCGGACGGGTCGGGACTGCCCATACCTGCTCCTCTCACCGGTGCCGCAGGCCCCGGACGGCGCGCACGGCCTCGCGGGCGTCCGACCGGCGCACACCGTAGAAGGCGCTCATCGGCACCCCCGCCACGCGGCGGAGCCACCAGATGTTGAGGTTGGACGACAGGAGACTACCCACGAGGGTGGCCGCGGCGGCGCCGATCGCGCCGTGGGCGGGGACGAGGAGGAGGACGAGGACGACGTTGACCGACGCCGCGACGGCGAGCGAGGCGCTGCGCAGGCCCGGGTGCCCCCGGGCGGAGAGCCCCGCACCGGCCACCGAGCCAGGCACGCCCAGCACCACGGCGACGACGAGCAGCCCGGCGGCCGGTACCGACGCCGCGAAGCCGGCGCCGAAGACGACCGGCACCCACGCGGGCATGGTCACCCCCACGACGAGACCGACGGCGGCGCTCGCGGCCGCGCTCAGCCGGGCCGAGGCGGTGAGCCGGGCGTCGTCACGGGCGGCGGCGTCGGCGGAGAACGTGACGTCGCGCACCGCCGCCGAGAGCACGAGCGGGACCTCGCTGATGTTGACCGCGACGACGTACAGACCCAGCTCCGCGGCACCGGCGAGCGGGGTCATGAGGACCTGGTCGACGCGGGCGAGCAGCACGCCCGAGAGCGACCCCACCCAGAGCCGCAGGCCGTAGCCGAGCAGCGGGGGTGCGGCGGCGCCCGTCCCGAGCCGCCCACGCAGGGGCAGGTACGCCAGGCCCGCGACGACCGGCGCGGCAGCCGTGGCCACCGTCGCGGTCAGGGGCGTGAGCGCGCCGGCGGCGGCGAGGAGCGCCACCGCCCCCAGGCGCACCACGGCACCGGTGACCCGCTCCCGGGCGACGAGCCCCCATGCCTGCAGACCGGCCGCGGTGGCGCGAAGCACCCCCACGGCCAGGGCCGGCACGATCGCGGCCGCTCCCAGCATCACGAGGGCTGCGAGATCGGCGTCCCCGCCGGCGAGCACCCCGGCGAGGAGGACGACGGCGAGGGTGGCGACCGCCCCCGCCCCGGCGAGGACGGCGAGGGCCCGCCGCGTCACCCTGGAGGCGACCGCCTGGTTGCGGGCGATCGCGTACGTGGCGGACTCGGGCACCCCGAGGGTGGCGAGGGTGACGGCGAGGAGGAACGGCGCGGTGGCGGCAGCCAGCTCGCCGCGGCCGGTCACGCCCAGGGACTGCGCGAGGATCGGGGCGGCGACCAGGGCGGCCACGGCCGGGGCGAGGTTGCCGACGACCGTGGTGAGCACCGCCCGCGCGAGGGGCGCCGACGGGGAGCTCCCTCCGTGCGCCGGTCCGCCGGAGGCCGCCGTCATGGCTGGCACGGTACCGCCCGCCACCGCCGATCGGACGCTCTTGGGCACCCCCCGGATGGGGGGTCGTGAACCCCGCGCCTGGGGGTTCCGGGCCTCACCGGCCGCTCCCTACGCTCGCCGGAGAGGACGAGGCGATTGGGGGCCCCGGTGGCGATCGTGGAGCAGCGCGCGACGACAGAGATCGGCTGGCCGGTCACCGCGCCGCTGGCACGCCCGTTCACGCGGACCCGCGACCGGCGGGTTGTCTCCCTCCCGGCGCTCAGCGCCGACGCCGCACTCAAACGGGCGATGGACGTCGTGGTCGCGGTGGTCGCCCTGGTGCTCCTCACCCCGGTGCTCCTGGCGGTCGCGCTGGCCGTCGCCGCCGGGGACGGCGGCCCGGTGCTGTTCCGCCAGGTCCGGGTCGGGCGCGACGGACGCACCTTCACCATGCACAAGTTCCGCTCGATGACGGTTGACGCCGAGTCCCGTCGCGCCGGGCTGACCCCGTTCAGCGACGGCAACGGCGTCCTGTTCAAGATGCACGACGACCCGCGCGTCACGCCCGTCGGCCGGTTCCTGCGGCGGTACTGCCTCGACGAGCTCCCCCAGCTGTGGGACGCCCTGCGGGGCCACATGAGCGTGGTGGGCCCGCGCCCGGCCCTGCCCGACGAGGTGGCCCGGTACGACCCGGCAGCCCGGCGCCGGCTCCTCCTCAAGCCCGGGATCACGGGGCCGTGGCAGATCAGCGGCCGGTCCGACCTGTCCTGGGCGGAGTCCGTCCGTCTCGACCTGGACTACGTCGAGCACCGCTCGCTTCGGCGTGACGTGGTCATCCTCCTGCGGACGGCCGGCGCCGTGCTGCGCGCCGACGGCGCGTACTGACCCGACGGAAGCGAGGCCACCATGAGCGCAGGGTCGGGCCGGTTGCGCATCGCCTTCCTCGGGACCCGTGGTGTCCCGGCCCGCTACGGCGGCTTCGAGACGGCGGTGGAGGAGGTCGGCAGCCGCCTCGCGGCCCGCGGCCACGACGTCCTCGTGTACTGCCGGACCGGTGGCAAGGCTGGTCCGCCGGAGCACCTCGGGATGCGGCTCGTGCACCTTCCCGCGCTGCGACGCAAGAGCCTCGAGACCCTGTCCCACACGGCCCTGTCGGTGGGGCACCTGCTCGCCGCCGGCCGTCCCGACGTCGCCATGGTGTTCAACGCCGCCAACTCCCCGTTCCTGCCGGCGCTGCGGGCGCTACGCGTGCCGGTGGCGCTGCACGTCGACGGGCTCGAGTGGCGGCGGGCCAAGTGGGCCGGTGCGGGTCGGGCCTACTACCTCCTCGCGGAGTGCCTGGGGGTCCGCTGGGCGGACGCCCTCATCGCCGACGCCGAGGGCATCGCGGAGTACTACCGGGCCGAGTTCGCGGCCGAGAGCAACCAGATCGCCTACGGTGCACCCATCGTGGCGCCCGGGTCGGACCGGCTGGCGGAGCTGGGCCTGCTGCCGGGCCGCTACCACCTCGCGGTCGCCCGGTTCGAGCCCGAGAACCACCTCCACCTCGTCGTCGAGGGCTACGTCCGCAGCAGCGCGAGGCTGCCGCTCGTCGTCGTCGGCACGGCACCGTACTCGAACGAGTACACCGCGACGGTCCACGCCCTCGCCGACGACCGGGTGCGCTTCCTCGGCGGGATGTGGGACCAGGAGCTCCTCGACCAGCTCTACGCGGGCTGTGCGACGTACCTCCACGGACACAGCGTGGGCGGGACGAACCCGTCGTTGCTGCGGGCGATCGGGGCCGGCGCGCCCTGCCTCGCCTACGACGTCCCGTTCAACCGCGACGTCCTGGCCGAGGCTGGGCAGTACTTCGTCACCGTGGCGGACGTCGCCCGTGCCGTCGAGTCGGCCGAGGCCGACCCCTACGCCACGGCCCGCCGCGGCATCCGCTCCCTCGAGCGCGCCCGTCGCTACGACTGGGAGGAGGTCGCGGACGCCTACGAGGCGCTCGCGACCCGCCTGGCCGTCGGTGGCCCGGTGCGGGTCAGGCCCACCGGCCACCGGGCCGGGGTCGCGGCCTCGTGGGGCGTCCCGCGCCCGCAGCCGGTCCCCGTGCTACCGGCGCCCGTGGCACCACCCGAGCTCGTCCCGGCCGTGCTCGAGCCGCACGTGCTCGGACCGGCGACGGCGTCGAGACTGCGAGCACCCTTCCCCCGCGCGTCCTGAGGTGCTGGGATGCCCCCGTGAGGGAGTACGTGCTGCCGGGGGTGGTCACCGCGGTCGCGGTCGCCGCGGCCCTGTGGCTGCCGCGCCTGGCGCTGAGCGTCCGCGCCGCGTTCGCCGTGTTCTTCCTCGCCATGCTCGCCAACGGTGTCGCCCTCGAGGTGGGCCCCGCGACGGTCCGGGTCGAGCTGCTCGCCCTCGCCCTGCTGGCCCTTGCGGCCGTCCTCGACGGGCGCGGGACGGGGCCGCCTCCCGTGCGTGCTGGGGCGGTGGCGACGGCGGGCCTCGCGGCGTGGTGGGCGGCGTCGTTCCTCTCCTCCGTCCTCGTGGCGCCGGAGCCGGTGCGCTCGCTGTTCATGCTCCTCAACCTCACCGCCGGGGTGGCCGCATACTTCCTCGTGCTCCGGCTCGCGCCGCACCACGCCGCCCTCGTCCGCACCGGGACGTGGATCCTCGGTGCCGTGTGCGCCGTCTCGCTCGTCCTGCTCGTCGCCCTGCCCCCCGAGACCACCCCGCTGGTCGCCTCGTCCCAGGGCGGCGGGCTGCCCCGGGTGCGGGGGCTCGCCCTGGAGCCGAACCTCATGGGGGGCATCTGTGCCGGCTGGCTCGCCGTCATGGTGCACCGGCGCCGCCAGCTCTCGCCGCGGCACCTGCTCCTCGCCGTGCCCGTCGTCGTCGCCCTGGTGCTCACCAACACCCGGGCGGCCTGGGTGGCCCTGGCCGTCGTGCTGGCCTTCTGGGCGCTCACGCGGCACGGACGGGTGCTCCGGTCGCCGCCGGCCCTCATGGTCTACGCCCTGGGGGCCGGGCTCCTCCTCGCGCGCTGGGGCGAGCTGCGCGCGGAGCCGGGCTCGCTGGTGTGGAAGATCGAGAACCTCCTCAACTTCGAGATCGGGACCGGCTCGTACCGCGTGGACACCTGGCGCCTCGCCCTGGCCGATCTCGACGCCGCCGACGCGTGGCTGTTCGGCCTCGGCGTGAACTCCTACGCGCAGCGCCACCCGGTGGACATCACCGGCGTGACCGAGGGGTACGTGGGCAACCTCTGGATCGCCTGGCTCTACGACGCCGGCGTCGTCGGGGTGCTCGCGTTCGCGGTGCTCCTCCTCGCCCTCTGGGCGCGCAGCGCGGACCGGCTCGGGGCGCTGCCCGTCTTCCTCGCCGTCGTGCTCACCTCGACGTCGACGAACGGATTCTGGATGACCTTCCCGTGGGTCTTCCTTGCGCTGGCCGCCACGTCGGCACGACCGGCCGGGCCGGCGGGCGGGGCCGGACGGGACCGGGCCGGTGGGCTCCTCGCCCCGGAGGCAGCCGACCGCATGACCGTCGCCGCCGGGGCCGGAGCCCTGGACGCTCGCCGGGACGGTGGGGCGCCCCGAGACGGTGGGGCTCGCGGAGACGATGGGGCTCGCGGAGACGGCGGGCGTCGGTGACCACCGGGCTCGGCGTGGTCATCCCCGCCTACCAGGCCGAGCGCACCCTGGCCCGGGCGGTGGCCAGCGCCCGGGCGTGCGGGGCCGAGGAGGTCGTCGTCGTCGACGACGGCTCCACCGACTCCACCGCGGCGCTCGCCCGGAGCCTCGGCTGCACCACCCTCGTCCAGCCCAACGCCGGGGCGGCCGCCGCCCGCCGGGCGGGTGTGCGGGCCTGCACGTCGCCGGCGATCGTCCTTCTCGACGCCGACGACGAGCTCGTGCCGTCCGGGGTCGCCCGTTCGCTCTCGCTGCTGCCCACCCGTGGTCCGGGGTGCGCGGGGGTGGGCGGGGTGACCCTGGCCGTCGCGCCCGGGGGTGGCGAGCGGGCCATGCGGGCCCGGCGCCGGCGCGTGCACCTCGACGACCTCCTGCGCGACGGCTTCGCCCCCGGTGCCCCGGCGGCGATCGTGTGGCGTGCCCCCGTCCTGCGCGCCGCCGTCGCCGATGCACCCCCGGGCCTGTGGCCGGCCTACGCGGAGGACTACGAGCTGACCGTCCGCGCCGTCGGGTCCGGCCACCTGGAGTTCCACGACGAGGTCAGTGCGCGCTACACGCTGGCCGGCGGCAAGTCCACCGAGGACCCGATGCGCAGCATCGCGGCGTCCGAGGCCATCCGCCTGCACTACGCCGGCGTGCACGCCGTGCCGGTGCGCCCACGCGCGCCGCGCGCGCTGCGCGCCCGGGTGCTCCTGCGCCAGGCCATGAACCTGCGGGCGGGGGGGCCCCGCACCGACCCGCGGTACGGGGATCTCATCCTGCGAGCCGCGGCGGCGGACCCGGGGCTCGTGGCCGCGATGGCCGCACGGAGGGTCCGCGACGGCCTCTCCCGTGACCGCCTGTCCCGGCGCCGGCGTCGAGCAGTGCCGTGAGCGCCTCCCCGTAGCGCCCCAGGGAGAAGTGCTCGAGGGCGTACGCCCGGGCCTGCCGGCCCTGCTCCCTGGCCCCGGCCGGGTCGGCCGCGACGGCGCGGAGGCCCTCGGCGAGGGCGTCGGCGGACCCCGGCTCGACGAGCAGCCCGGTCCGGGGCGCGTCGGCGAGCACCTCGGCGAGGCCCTGCACCCGGGCGGCCACGACCGGACGGGCGGCGAGCATCGCCTCGACCGCGGAGTTGCCGAACGTCTCCGCCCGCGACGGCACCAGGACGACGTCGGCGGCCTCGAGGGCGGCGCGGGTGGGGTGGACGTACCCGTGGAGACGGACCGCGCCGGCCAGGTCCGGCCGGGCCACCCGGTGGCGGAGCTGGTCCTCGAACCACTCGTAGCCCGGGAAGACGCTGCCGTAGAGGTCGAGCGTGACGGGCAGGCCGGTCGCGCGCAGCCGGGCCACCGCCTCCACGGCGAGGTCCACGCCCTTCTTGGGCGAGAGCCGGCCGACCACGGCCACCGCCAGCGGGTCCGCCGGTCGTCGTGCCCGGGGAGCGCACGGGGGACCGTCGTCGGGCACCCCGTTGTGGACGACGGCGGCACGGCGCACGAGGGGCCGGGTCGCGGTCACGGTCGCCAGGGTCGCGCCGCTGTTCGCCACGACCGTGCGGGCGAGGACCAGGGGGAGGTTGAGGGCCGTGCGCACGACCCACGGCTGGTCGTCCTCGGCCTCGTGGACGTGGCACAGGGCCGGCACACCCGCGAGCCGGCCGGCGAGGAGCCACGGCGGGATGGTGAGGGTGTTGACGTAGAGCAGGTCCGGGTCGAGGCGGCGCAGCGTGCGGACCATCCGGACCACCGCCGGCAGACCGGCCAGGCCCCACCGGAGCATGCCGGCCGGGGTGAGAACGGACTTGCGCAGCACCGGGAAGGCCACGACGGCGGTGGTCGCGCCCCGCTCGCGAAGCAGTCCGTGCAGGGGACCGTCCTCGGGCAGGAGCACGTGCGCCTGCCAGCCGGCCGCCACAGCGGCCCTGACGGTCTCGAGGAGCTGGCGGTCCGAGCCGTACAGGTCTGGCGACGGGTGCACGAGCAGCAGGCAGCGTTGCTGCTGCGCCCGGTTCCCGGTCATGCGCCGCCTCCCGTCTGCGTGCCTGAGATCCATGGGGGCGGGGGCCCGGGCTGACGCCCGGGCCCCCGCCGCCTGTTCGGTCGGGTCAGCCGCCCGGCACCACCTCGGTCGCCGCCGAGGCGGCGTTCTCGTTGGTACCGAGGTCGTCGGTGTAGCTGACGACCAGGCGCAGGGCGGAGCCCTGGTCCTCGGCGGTCACCTGGTAGGTCGGGACCGGGTCGAGACCCGTGCCCGACGCCCCGGCGATGTCGGTCCAGGTGTCCCCGGTGCCGCGCTGCCAGCGCCACGCGCCGGTCGTGCCGGCGACGAGGCCGGTCGTGCCGTCGGCGTCCTCCGGCGCCGTGGCCATCCGCACGAAGTCACCCAGGATGGGCGCCGCCGGGATGATCGTCGGTGCCACCGGGGCGTCGTTGACGTTCTGGACGAAGACCGGTGACGGGTCGGAGAGCACGATCTGGGTGGCCCCGGCGGTGTCGGTGTACGACGCCACAACGCGGACCTGCCAGTCGACCTCGGCGTCACCGAGCGTGAAGTTGCCGGTGTTGTTCGCCTGGGTCGTGATCCACTGGTCGGTGATGCCGTCCTGGGCCACGTCCTGGGCGATCTGGAGCTCGTAGAGCACCGGTCCGACCACGCTGGCCGGGGCGACGAGCTGGAGGTCGGTGGTGAGCGCCTCGTCCTCGACGAACGTCGAGGTCAGGGTGATCGTGCCGTTCTCCTGGGTGCAGTCCGTCGGGTCGCCCAGGCCTGCGGGCAGACACAGGGTGACGTCGTTGAACCGCAGCCGCTCGACGTTGCGGACGACGTCGGCGCGGGCGGCGCCCACGACGGTGTTCGTCACGCGCCAGACGTTGTCCTCGAGCTGCACGATGGTGTAGTCGAGCTCGCTGCCCGAGAATTCCACCGTGTCGATCGCGTCGGCCTGGTTGGTGGTGTCGTTCTGCAGACGCCGCTCGGTGTAGAGGTCCGCGGGGTTGATCGTCCCGTTGACCATCCGCACGGCGTAGGCGTTGATGCTGGCCTGCCGCTCGACGACGTCGCCGCCGCCCGGCCGGTGGACCACGTTGACATCCAGCCAGGCGTCGCCGTCGATGAAGTTGCGGCCGAGGCGGGGTTCGATCAGGTCGCTGCCCTGACCGCCCAGCAGGATGTTGTTGTTGAAGTCCATGTCCAGCTCCGTCTGCCCGACCAGGAACGGCAGGGCGTACGGCGGGAGCTCGCCACCACCGAGGAGCTCACGCAGACCGATGACCCGGTCCAGGTGTTCCTGCGTGAGGCGGTTGCCGTAGCCGAGGCCCGCGGTGGCGCCGTCGAGCGCCTCCGCGGCCTGGGCCCCGCGGATGACGTCGTTGCCGTCCCAGCCGGAGACGGCCTCGACGTTGAGGTAGCGGTCACGGATTGCGGTGAGGTTCTGCGGGATGCCGAACACCAGCGCGAGGTCGGTGTTGAGCGGGACGCCGGTGCCCTTGTTGGTCACCCAGTCGAACCCGAGCATGCCGCCGAAGCGCTCGGTGCCCAGGCCGGCGACCATGATGTCGTCGCCGCCCTCGGCGTCGTGGTCGTTGTTGCCGGGACCACCGATGATGACGTCGTGCCCGCCGTGGCTGAGGTTCGGGTCGTTCATCATCGTGTTGGAGTTGTCCCCGACCAGCAGGTCGTGGCCCAGGCCACCCTCGATCCAGTCGTCGTTCTCGTGACCGATGAGGTTGTCCGGCCCGGTGGAGCCGAGCAGGAAGTCGTCACCGAGGCCACCGAAGGAGGTCGCCTTGTCCTGGCCGCCGATGATGAAGTCCTTGCCGGACCCGCCGAAGAGGATGTCCCCGAGGCCGGGTCCGCCGCTGATGACGTCGTTGCCGGCCTCCCCCTGGATGCGGTCGTCACCGTTGAGGTCGGTGAGGATGTCGTCGCCGTCGCCGCCCATGATGGCGTCGACGCCGTCGTCGCCCTCGATGCGGTCGTTGCCGGCGAGGCCCCAGATGGAGTCGTCGCCGATACCGCCGCGGACGTTGTCGGCCTGGTCGGTGCCCTGGATGAAGATGTGCTCGCCGCCGGTGAAGCGCCACTGGCCGCCCAGCAGGGTCAGGCCCGCCGCCTGGAGGTCGGCAGCCGGGTCCGCGAGGTCGAAGGAGATCTGCGGGTCGGCGAAGACGTCGTGCGGGAGCCCGTCCGTCGAGGTGTTGCGCAGCATGATCTGCGACAGCGAGTTGGCCTCGAGAGTGCTGAAAAGGGTGTTGCCGAGGTTGCGGTTGAGATAGTAGAACCGGTCGCCGTTCTGCAGGCTCTCGAGCTGCTGCTCGAACACGAAGTTGAACGTCGTACCGAGCATCCCACCGAAGACGAACGGTTTCTCCGCGAGGCCGCCCATCCAGAAGTCGACGTCGTCGAGACCGGTCTGGGCCGCCGGGGCGGTCATGAAGGCCGCGTCGGCGACGAGCGCCTCGGCGGCGGTGCGCCGTCCCTCGATGGTGGTGACGCCGTCGAGGGTGGGATGGACGCCGTAGGCCGCCACGAAGTTGAGGATCGACTCCGGGTTCTTCATGCTCAGACGGAAGTCCTCCCAGCTGCTGTAGGGCTCGAGCTCCGGCGCCTGCGTGGCGTCGAAGAAGCTCGCCCGGGCCGCCTGCAGCGGGGGGACGCCGGTCTCACGGGCGCGGAGCATGTTGATCGACGGCAGGTCGAGCGGGAGACCGAGGAGCTCGTTGCGAAGAGTGTCCGTGACGAACTCGTCGATCCCGCTGGCGGTCTGTTGGGCCATGCCCTGGATGACGGAGCCCGCTGCTACCTCGGGGGAGAGCCTCTCGCCGTTCGGGCCGGTCCGGAACCCCACGGGGTTGAGGAAGGCGTCCAGCAGAGGGATCTCCTCGGTCACGCCGTTGAACTCGCGGTCGACGGTCTGGGTGAGCATCGAGTGTCCGAACCGGTAGACGACGTGTGCGAACTCCGCCGAGATGGCCGGGTTGATGTCCGGCACGTAGGAGTTCTCGTTGAGGACCGTCGGATCGATGTTCGGCTGGATGCGGCGCGCGAACTCCTCGAAGACCAGGTGCTGATACTGCATCTCGGTGAGGAAGCGGGCCGCCTGGAACAGGCGCTCGCCGTAGTCCCAGAACCCGTCTGCCTGGAAGCCGGTCAGGAGCCCGGGTGGCGCCTCGGTCGTGAGGAACGAGTCGACCTGCTCCATGACCCGGTTGTGCTCGGCGTGGAAGACCTGGTGGACGGCCGTCAGGGCGATGTTCTCGTTGCCGCGCCCGTCACCGGTGACGAAGTGCGCGTCGAGCGAGGCGTTGTCGTACCCGGCGGGCGGGTCCTGCGGCACCGCGCCGTGCGCGATGTCGTCGAGGAAGGAGGTGTTGGCCCTCAACGCTCCCTCGGTCGAGATCGGCGCCGCGGGGTTGCCCTCGACGAACCCGCCCTCGAAGGCCACCTGGGGGAAGCCGTTCGGGCCCGGGACGAACCGGCCGTAGGGATCGGTCATGAGGAGCGGGACGTTGAGGACGTCGGAGTCGACGAGGTCGATGCCGAAGATCTCCCGGGCCTGCGCCTTGGTGTCGGCCCACGTCGCCAGGCCGCCGTCGACGCCGTCGAGGAGTCGGCCGGTGAATACCGGCACGCCGCCGACGAGGTCGTAGTCACGCAGGAAGACCTGGTGCGACGGGTGCGAGGTGTACGTCTGGTTCTGGTCGATGAACGGTGTGGTGCGGTTCGTGTGCTCGCGGCCGCCACCGGTGGTGTCGATCGTCGCACGGTCGAGGACGAAGAAGTTCGTCGGCGACCCCGGGACGTACAGCGGGTCGTCCGGCTGCAGCGGGACCATGACGGCACCGTTACCGCCCTTGGACACGAGGTCGAGCCCGTGGTCGAAGAACTGGCCGAAGATCGTGAAGAGCCCAGTGGCCGAGGCCGAGAGGCCCTCGTCCGTGGCGATGTCCGGGATGAAGATGTCGGTCCCGGCGATGAGACCGGAGACCTGCTGCTCCATGGCCGCGGACACCGAGGGCAGACCACCGAAGATGGTCACCCGCTGGGGGCTGAGGCGCTGGAGCTCCGCCGCGACCGCGGCGGGCAGCGTGCCGGTGCTCGGGACGAGCAGGAGCGGCCCACCGGCCAGGCCGGCGACCGGACCGCCCGCCAGGGCGTCCGGGTAGTTGCCGCCGTTGGCGAGGAACACCTCGGTCGTCGCCGTGGGGTAGTTGGCCACGGAGATGGCGACGGAGGTGGTGTAGCGGTCGGTCCCCGACACGCGGTTGACGGCCGGGGCGTAGGCGCCGAGGGCGGCCAGCGTCGCATCCGAGACCGAGGCGCTCGAGCCGAGGACCACGATCTCCTGCGGTGCGAGGCGGCTGAGCTCGGCGGCCGTCTCGGCGGGCAAGGAGCTCGTGTTGGTCAGCAGGATCGGGTGACCGTCGCGGGCCGCGGGGGCCGAGGCCGAGAGCGCGTCCGGGAAGTTGAAGCCGGTCGTGACGTATACGCGTGCGACGCCCGGTGCGAAGGTCGCGGCGCTGATCGCGGCGGCCGTGGCGAACCGGTTGGGTCCGGCGAGGCGGGTGACCGTCCCGGTGGTGTAGCTCGTGAGGATGTCGGCGACGGCGTCGTTGACGCTCGGGGTGCCGCCGAGGATGACGATGTTCTGCGGCTGGAGGCGCAGGAGCTCGGCAGCCGTGGCCGCCGGCACGCCGGTGCCCGAGACCAGGAGCAGGGGGCCCCCGCCCGCCGCCGCGGCGGGACCGCCCGCGAGCGCGTCGGGGAAGTTCTGCCCGGTGGCGATGAACACGACGGGGACACCGGGCCCGAACCGCGAGGCGCTGATCGCCGCCGCGGTCGCGAAGCGGTCGGCCCCGGAGAGCCGGGCGATCGTCGCGCCGTTGATGACCCCGGCGCCCTCGACCCGGGCAGCGACGTCGACCGCGGCGGGGTTGGCCGTCGTCTGGTCGACGATGAGGTTCGAGATGGTGCGGACCTCGGAGTCGAAGACGAGGCCCTGGGTCTGCTCGTACGTCGTCGGCGCACCCACGTTCGGGAACCCGAACCCGTCGGGCACGGGGTCGGCGGTGCGGTACTGCGCCTCGAGCAGGCGCGGGAAGATCTGCCCACCGGCGCCGTAGCCGTCCTGGCCGGGGAGGAGGTTGTTCCACCGGCCGTCGACGGTGCGCAGGCCGAAGGGGAGGGTGGGGGCGCCCACACAGGGGTCGCCGTCGGCGTCGAAGTGGGTCTGGGTGGCCGGGTCGAAGCTGTTGCCGGGGCGGCACAGCGGTGAGGAGTCGGGGTTCTCGGTGACCACGTCCTCGGCGTGCGCCTCGGAGATCTGGATCTGCTTGAGGATGAACTCGAGGTCGCCGGTCGTGACGTTGAAGTCCTGACCGGGCGGCGGGGCGGCACCGGCGGGGCCGGTGGCGACGAACACTCCGGACAGCATGACGGCGCTCGCCGAGACGAGTGCCCCCAGCCTGGTCGCTCTGGTGCGGCGGTCCTGACGGTGCCGCGGTACTTCGGCCATCGTTGGCTCCTTACCAAGGTGGTCGGAAAGCTTCGGGTCCTGCGAGGTGGCGGAGGGCCGGGCCCAGCGCCGCGTGCTGCTGATCTGTGCTGGCGGTCCGCGGGCTACCCGCAGCGTGGCCCGGAGTCGTCGTCGGTCCCGAGGGAGGACCGGGGCAGGGCCCGGCGAGTGCGGGGGTCCCGGGGGGCGGCCGTGCGACGTGGCGTGGGCCGGCAGGAGCAGCGGCCGCGCCGGGTGCGCCTGGGGCGCCGGGGGCGGCCGGTCGTCGCGAGGGGGAGGGGGGCGCAGTGGCGCACCGGGCGCATCGACCGTGCCTCGGTCGTCGTCGTCCCCATGTCCCGGCCTCCAGCCTGAGCTGTGGGCCCCCCCAAATCGCCGTCGGCCGCACGTGCGCCGATCGGTGTTCCCCACGTGTGAGCCTCCCGCGCCCGTCAGGGCCCCTCAATCCCCAAACTTGAGTCCCCAGGACCCCCCACGTTGGGGGTTGCGAGTGGGTGGTGCCGGGGGAGCCGGGCCGAGGCGCCTGGTCCAGGGGGGACCGGGTGCAGGACCGCGCGGCCGGCTCGAGAGAAGAGCCCGCCCTGAGCGACCGCCCGGAGCGACCGCCCGGAGCGACCGCCCGGAGCGACCGCCCGGAGCGACCGCCCGGAGCGACCGTCCGGAGCGACCGGCCGGCACGACTTGTCTCGGCAAGGTCGCCGGCGGTTCGGGCGAAAACTCTGTCAGGAATGGTCTGACGGAGTTTTCGGCGTGCGGCGGCGGACGGCGTGTGGCGTGCGGCGTGAGGCAGGTGGCCGGCGGTGCGGTGCGGTGTGTGCGGACGGGGGTGTGGGTCAGCGCACCGGGTCGGGGGAGAGGATGCTCTCGCCCGCCCGGATGCACGCCGCCACGTGGTCGGGTCCGAGCTCGACGGGCGGTGGCAGCTGCTCCGCGCAGGCCTGGATCGCCAGGGGGCAGCGGGTGCGGAACACGCAGCCGGAGGGCGGGTGGATCGGGGAGGGGACGTCACCGGTGAGCAGCACACGCTCACGGGCCCGCTCCTCGACCGGGTCCTCGCGGGGGATGGCCGACATGAGCGCCTGGGTGTAGGGGTGACCCGGCGCGGCGTAGATCTGCTCCTGCGTGGCGGACTCCATGAGCCGGCCGAGATACATCACCTGCACGCGGTGGCTCATGTGGGCGACCGAGGCGAGGTCGTGGGAGATGAAGAGGTAGGCCAGGCCCAGCTCGTCCTGGAGACGCCGCAGGAGGTTCATGATCTGCGCCTGGACGGAGACGTCGAGGGAGGCGGTGGCCTCGTCGAGGACGAGGACCGCCGGCTCCCCGGCCAGGGCCCGGGCGATGCAGACGCGCTGACGCTGGCCGCCGGAGAGCTCGTGGGGGTAGTGGTCGAGGAACCGGTCGGGCAGGCCGACGAGGTCCATGAGCTCGGCCACGCGGGGGCGCCGGGCCCGGCCCGTGTGCAGGCGGTGGATCTCCAGCGGCTCGCTCACCGACTCCGCGACCGTCGCGCGCGGGTCGAGCGAGGCGAGGGGGTCCTGGAAGACCATGGCGATCCGCCGCCGCAGGTCCCGCAGGTGCCGGCCCCGGGCGGTGAGGACGTCCTCACCCTCGAGCAGCACCCTCCCGGCGGTCGGCTCGACGAGCCGCAGCAGGGCGTTGCCCACCGTGGACTTGCCCGAGCCGGACTCCCCGACGAGCCCGAGGGTCTCGCCCCGGCCGAGGGTGAACGAGACGTCCTCGACGGCGTGGACGTACTGGCGCTCGCGCCGCCCGGTGCCGTGGACGGGGAAGAGCACCTGGAGGTTCTCCACGCGCAGCAGGTCCTGGTTCATCGGGCACCTCCGTAGAAGGACCGGACGAGGTGACCGGGGGCGACCTCGAGGAGGTCGGGGCGGTCGGTGGCGCACCGGGGGTCGTCGCGGACGGTGCACCGGTCGTAGAAGACGCAGCCGTGCGGGAGGTGCCGCGGGTCGGGCGGGGCGCCGGGGATGGTCGTGAGGGTCTCCTCGGGGCTGCCCAGGTGGGGCCGCGAGGCGAACAGGCCGGCGGTGTAGGGGTGGGCGCGCTCGCGGAAGAGGGTGACGACGTCGGCCTGCTCGACCACCTGGCCGCCGTACATGACCGCCACCTCGTCGGCGAGCCCGCCCACGACGGCGAGGTCGTGGCTGATCCACACGACCGCGGTGCCCAGGCGCTCCTGGAGCGAGCGGACGGCGTCGATGATCTGGGCCTGGATCGTGACGTCCAGGGCGGTGGTGGCCTCGTCGGCGATGAGGACGTCGGGGTCGCACGACAGGGCGATGGCGATCATGACGCGCTGGCGCATGCCGCCGGAGAGCTCGTGGGGGTAGGCGCGCAGCCGCCGCTCGGGGTCGGGGATGCCCACGAGCTCGAGGAGCTCGAGGGCGCGGCCCCGTGCTGCGCGGCGCGTCATGCCCAGGTGCTCCTCGAGGCCCTCGGTGAGCTGGCGCTCGACGTCGAGGATCGGGTTGAGGGAGGTGGCCGGGTCCTGGAAGACGAACCCGATCCGCCGGCCGCGCACCCGGCGGCGGTCCTCGGCCCCCATGGTCAGCAGGTCCCCGGAGGGTGGGGCGGACCTGCCTGCCGCGGAGCCGCGCGCACGACCGCCGGTGGCCGCCCCCTCGGCGGGGAGGCCGGCGTCGGGCCGCCGGTCGAGCAGGACGGAGCCGGAGACCTTCGCCAGGGGCGGGCCCACCAGCCCGGTCGCGGCCAGGACGGACATCGACTTGCCGGACCCGGACTCCCCGACGATGCCGAGGGTCTGCCCGCGCTCGACGGACCAGCTCACCCCCCGCACGATGTGCGCGGAGCCGATCCGGACGTGGAGGTCGCTCACGCTCAGGGCGGGCATCAGCGTCCCCCGTCCCCGCCGCGCACGTCGAGCACGTCCCGCAGGGCGTCACCGAGGAGGTTGAAGGACAGCACGGTCACGAACACCGCGAGCCCCGGGAAGACGCTCATCCACCACGCCTGGTCGAGGAAGGCCCGCGCGTCGTAGAGCATCCGCCCCCACGACGGGTCCGGCGGCTGCACGCCCAGGCCGAGGAAGGACAGGGCGGCCTCGGAGAGGATCGCGAACGCGAGCGAGAGGGAGGTCTGGACGATGATCGGCGCGGTGACGTTGGGCAGGACGTGGCGACGGATGATCCGACCCGACCGGGCCCCGAGCGAGACGGAGGCACGCACGTACGGCTCGGTGCGCACGCTGAGGACGCTGGCGCGGGTGACCCGGGCGAAGATCGGGACGTACACCACCCCGATGGCGATCATCGCCGTCGTCAGGCCCGGCCCGAGGATGGCCACGATGGCCATGGCGAGAAGCATGACCGGGAATGCGAACATCACGTCCGCCGTGCGCATGATCACGGTGTCGAGCCAGCCGCCGAAGTAGCCGGCCACGAGGCCCAGCCCGACCCCGGCGACGAGGGCGATGGAGACCGAGACGAGGCTGACGAGCATGGACACCCGGGCGGAGAGGACGACCCGGGAGAGCACGTCGCGGCCGAGCTCGTCGGTGCCGAACCAGTGCTCGGCGCCGGGCGGGCGCAGGGCGCGGGTGACGTCGACGTCGTTGACCCCGTAGGGGGCGAGCCACGGCCCGGCGACGGCCAGGACGACCACCACGGTGAGCACGACGAGCGACGCGACGGCGACGGGCCGGTGCAGGAGCCGGCCGAGCGAGCGCTGCCAGGACGGGCGGCGGGCCGCCGTCGGCGCGGCCGGGGTGCCCGCGGGCTCGGCCGGCGGGCCCGCGGGTGGGACGGGTGCGGCGGTCGTGGTCATGAGCTCACCCGGATCCGTGGGTCGACGCGGGCGTAGAGCACGTCGACCACGAGGTTGACGAGGAGGAAGATCGCCGCGATGAGGAGCACCGCGCCCTGCAGGAGCGGGTAGTCGCGGGCGGAGACGGCGTCGAAGACCAGCCGGCCGAGCCCGGGCCAGGCGAAGACCACCTCGACGACGATCAGCCCGCCCAGCATCGTGGCCAGCTGCGTGCCCGTGATCGTCAGGACCGGCACCAGCGCGTTGCGCACGACGTGCCGGCCGAGCACCACCCGCCGCCGCAGCCCCTTGGACTCGGCCGTGCGCACGTGGTCCATGCTGAGCGACTCCAGCACCGACGAGCGCACGTAGCGGGTGAGGATCGAGCCGGCGACCAGCCCGACCGTCACGCCCGGCATGGCCACCCGTCGCGCCCACTGGAGCGGGTCCTCGGTGAGGGGGACGTACCCCGACGGCGGGAGCCAGCCGAGGGTGGAGGAGAACAGCAGGATGAGCAGCAGTCCCATCCAGAAGTCCGGCACGGAGACCCCGACCTGGCTCACGGCCCGCACGACGGCGTCGGAGGCCCTGCCGTGGTGGAGCGCGGACCAGATGCCGAGCGGGAACGCCATGGCCAGCGCGACGACGATCCCGACGCCGGCCAGGGACAACGTCGCGGGCAGCCGGGACAGGAGGATCTGGGTGACCGGCTCCCCCGAGCGGAAGGAGACGCCGAGGTCGCCGGTCACCGCGGAGGTGACGTAGCTGAGGTACTGCTGCGGCAGGGGCTGGTCGAGCCCCGAGGCCCGGCGCAGCGCCTCGTAGACCTCGGGGTCGAACCGGGTGCCCATGGCGATGCGGACCGGGTCGCCGGGCACGAGGTGGACGATCGCGAAGACGACGACCGTCACCCCGACGAGCACCACGAGGGCGTGCCCGGCGCGCCGGAGCAGGAAGGCCATGGCTCAGGTGCCGCTCAGAGGCTGACGTCGCGGAAGCGGATCGCGCGGTCGCCGCGCACCTCGTAGCCGCTCACGTCGGGCGACCACGCCTGCACGACGTCGGGGTTGTAGAGGTAGATGTAGCTCGCCTCGTCCGCGACGGTCGTGGCGACCTGGTCGTAGATCTCCTTGCGGGCGGCCTGGTCGGTCTCGGTGCGGCCGGCGTCGAGGAGCTCGTCCACCTCGGGGTTGGCGTAGCCCTGGTAGTTGTTCTGGCCCTCGGAGTGGTGCTGGCCGTAGTAGAAGTCGTCCGGGTCGATGTTGCCGAGCCAGCCCATCATGAGCATGTCGAAGTTGCCCTGGCCCTGCTCGTCGAGCCACGTGCCGAAGTCCAGGGTGCGGATCTCCGTGCCGATGCCGACCTCGTCGAGCTGGCTGGCGATGATCTGGGCCGCCTGGACGGTCTCGGGGTAGTCGGTGGCGACCATGAGGTCGATCGTGAGCTCGCCCTCGGCCACGCCCGTCCCCTCCAGGAGGGTGCGCGCCTGCTCCGGGTCGTGGGTGTAGCCGTCGTACTCGGTGTACCAGTCGCTCGACTCCGGGATCGCCGTCTGGTTGACCGTGGCGTTGCCGAACATCGTCGCCTCGGTGATGGCCTCGCGGTCGATCGCGAAGGAGATCGCCCGGCGCACGTCGACGTCGCCGAAGGGCTCGCGCTCCTGGTTCAGCGCGAGGTACCAGTAGTCGTTCGAGCCGACCTGGCCGAGCTCGACGTCCTCGCCGTCGGTCAGGCTCGCCACCTGCTGGGGCGGGATGTTGTCGGTCCAGTGGATCTCCCCGGACTGCAGGGCGGCGAGCGCCGTCGTCGGCTCGGGGATGAACTCGAAGGTGACGCCCGCGACCTCGGGCGCGCCGCCCCAGTAGTCGGGGTTGGCGGTGAGGTCGATGCTCTCGCCCGAGGCGTAGCTGTCCACGACGAACGGTCCGGTGCCTACCGGGGCGGTCCCGATCTCGCCGGACTCGACGTTCTCCTGCTGGACCACGGCCATGCCCTTGAAGCCGCCGATGTTCGCCAGGAGGTTGGGCGAGGGGCTGGAGACGGTGAAGACGACCGTGCGCTCGTCGGGGGCCTCGATGCCCGTCACGGCGGAGAGGCGCCAGGAGTTGGAGAGGTTCTCGTCGATGATCCGGTTGAAGGAGTAGACGACGTCCTCGGCCGTGAGGTCGGAGCCGTCGTGCCACGTCACGCCCTCACGCAGGGTGAAGGTCCAGGTGAGCTGGTCGTCGCTGACCTCCCAGTCCTCGGCCAGGGCCGGCTGCATGACGAGGTTCTCGTCGGGCTCGACCAGGGTGTCGAAGACGTTCTCCAGCACCTGGAAGGAGAAGTAGGAGGTGGTCGACTGCGGGTCGAGCTGGTCGGGCTCGCCGGCGATGCCGGCGACGAGGACCTCACCCGACGCCTCGCCGTCGCCGCCGGCCGCGCCGGTCTCGTCGCCGGAGCCGTCCACGTCCACCCCGTCGCCGGTGCTGCAGGCGGCGAGCAGGGCGGTGGCGGCCAAGGTGGCACCGAGCATGACCCGGCGTCGGCGGGGGTGGTGGAGGGACATGGCGGGCTCCTTGCGGTCGCGGCGGGGGTACCTTCGCCTCAGTGAAGATTCCGTCAGTCTGTTGCCAACACCCGGTGCGCGCAAGGCGGTCTCATGGAGTTCACCCAACTGTGACATGGGAGTGACATGACGTTCTCGATCGTGGCGCTGAGCCCGGACGGCCACTACCTCGGCGTCGCCACGGCCACGCGGACCCTCGCCGTGGGGGCAGTGGTGCCGGCCGCCGCGCCCCGGGCGGGCGCGCTCGCGACCCAGGCCTACACCAACCGGACCTTCCGCTCACGGGTCCTCGAGCTGCTCCGGCAGGGCGTCGCCCCGGCCGAGGTCCTGGAGGTCCTGCGCGGGGAGGACTCCGAGTTCGACCACCGCCAGCTCGGCGTCGTCGACGGCGCCGGGCGCAGCGCCACCTGGACCGGCCCGGGGTGCTCGGCCTGGGCGGGCGGGCGCCACGGGCCCCTTTACGCCGTCGTCGGCAACCTGCTCACCGGTCCGGAGGTGCTCGACGCGATGGAGGGCACGTACCTCGCCGCGGCGACGCCGTCCTTCCCGCAGCTGCTCGTCGACGCCCTCCGGGCGGGGGAGAGCGCCGGCGGGGACCGCCGTGGCCGCCAGAGCGCTGCGCTCTACGTCGTCGCGAACGAGGCCGCCGACATCGCCCCGCCGGTGGCGGTGGTCGACCTGCGGGTCGACGACCACCCGGCCCCGGTGGCCGAGCTCGGCCGTCTGCTGGGAGTCTGGCACGCCGAGGTCGAGGCCGAGGAGGAGCGCCGCGGCCGTCCGGTGGTCCCCGAGGCGCGGACGGTCGGTGAGCTGCGCTGGTGAGACCTCGCGGCCATTCGTCGTCGTGCGGTCCGGGTGGCTCCGCGGCGGCGTGACCGGTCAGCCCGCGACGGGCGTGACCGCGCCGAGCACCACGCAGGGCTCGTCGCCGGGGTTGGCCCACCAGTGGCTGCGCGAGCAGTCGTAGGTGATGGTGTCCCCGGCGCCGAGCTCGTGCCGCACGCCGTCGAGGACGACGTCGAGGCGACCCTCGAGCACGTGCGCGCACTCCGTCCCCAGGTGCCGGAACGGGCGGCCCTCGTTGGAGTAGCGCGGCGGCATGACGGTCCGGATGACCTGTAGCGGCAGCCGCAGGTCGGGGGTGAGGAGCTCGCGGACGAACCCCGGCTCCGGGTCGAGGGTCGCCAGGAGCGTGCGGTGGTCGGCCCGGACGACCGGCTCGCCGCGGTGCTCGGCGTCCTGCAGGAGGGTGACGACCGTGACGCCGAAGGCGTCCGCGAGGCGGGTGAGGGTGCTGAGCGAGGGGTTGCCCTGGCCCCGCTCGAGCTGGCTCACCGAGCCGGCGCTGACGCCGGACCGTGCGGCCAGCTGCTCCACGGACAGGGCCCGGCGCTGGCGGGCGCGGCGGACCGTCGACCCGAGGGCGACGACGCCGTCCGCCCGTGCACGCCCCTCGACCACCCGACCATCGTAGGGCCGGCGTCGATGAGCTCAGGCTGAAGACCTTGTCAGGAATGTCCTGATGGAAGTTTCGGCTTGATGGTGCGGCGCGGGCTCGGGGTCTGCCAGGGCATGAGGGCGTGATGCGGGCGCGGGCGCGGGGTCTGCCAGGGCATGCGGGCGTGATGCGGGCGCGGGCGCGGGCGCGGAGGTGAGGGTGTGGCGCGGGGCGTGTGCCGGCGCGATCAGGGGTGCAACGACCAGCGCCACGCGCCAGGGCCGGGGGCGTGGGCGGCCCCGAGCGGCCGGGCGCGGTCGGTCCAGCGGGTACGGACCTGCTCGGCCCCCTCGTCGGGCAGGCCGCCGAGCTCGGCGGCCGCCGCCCGGGCCGCCACGAGGCCCGCGACGAGCGCCGCCAGCTCGACCTCGTCGGGTGCGCCGTGCACGACGCGCACCGCGGCGGTGGCCGGCAGCGCACCGTCCCCGGCCGGCCCGGCGCCGGCCAGGGCGACGGCGACGGTGTCGTCGTCGCCGGAGAACTCCTCGGGCGTGGCGGCCGAGAGGCGCGCGTGGGTGGTGGTCACAGCGGGATGTTCCCGTGCTTCTTGGCGGGCAGGCTCGCCCGCTTGGTGCGCAGCGCCCGGAGCGCACGCACGACCTGCACGCGGGTCTCGGACGGGGTGATGACGGCGTCGACGTAGCCGCGCCGGGCGGCGTCCCACGGGTTGACGAGGGCCTCCTCGTAGTCGGCGACGAGCCGGGCCCGCTCGGCCTCGACGTCGCCGCCGGCGTCGGCCACCTTCTTCAGCGCCGAGCGCTGGAGGATGTTCACCGCCCCGCCGGAGCCCATGACGGCGATCTGGGCGGTCGGCCAGGCGAGGTTGATGTCGGCGCCGAGCTGCTTGGAGCCCATGACGATGTACGCGCCGCCGTAGGCCTTGCGGGTGATGAGGGTGACCAGCGGGACGGTCGCCTCGGCGTAGGCGTAGATGAGCTTGGCGCCGCGCCGGATGATCCCGTTCCACTCCTGGTCGGTGCCGGGCAGGAAGCCGGGCACGTCGACGAACGTCAGGACCGGGAGGTTGAACGCGTCACAGGTGCGCACGAACCGGGCCGCCTTCTCGGAGGCGTTGATGTCCAGGGTCCCGGCCATCTGCAGGGGCTGGTTCGCCACGATCCCGACGGGCCGGCCCTCGACGTGGCCGAACGCGGTGATGATGTTCTGGGCGTAGCCCGGCTGGACCTCGAGCAGCTCGCCGTCGTCGACGATGTGCTCGACGACCGTGCGCATGTCGTAGGGCTGGTTGTCCGAGTCCGGGACGAGGGTGTCGAGCTCGGCGTCGGCGTCGGTCACCTCGAGCGCGGACTCGGCCTCGGCGGCCGGCACGGGCCAGGAGGGGGCGTCGGAGAGGTTGTTCGACGGGAGGTAGGACAGCAGCGCGCGCACGTAGTCGATGGCGTCGTCCTCGTCGGCGGCCTGGTAGTGGGCAACGCCGGAGCGCTGGGCGTGGGTGGCCGCGCCCCCGAGCTCCTCGAAGCCCACCTCCTCGCCGGTGACCGCCTTGATGACGTCGGGGCCGGTGATGAACATGTTCGAGGTGCCCTCGGCCATGACGATGAAGTCGGTCAGGGCGGGGGAGTAGACGGCACCGCCGGCGCTCGGGCCGAGGATGAGGGAGATCTGCGGGACCACCCCGGAGGCCGCCACGTTGCGCCGGAAGATCTCGGCGAACTGCGTCAGGGCCGCGACGCCCTCCTGGATGCGGGCGCCGCCGCCGTCGGAGATCCCCACCACGGGCACCCCGGTGCGCAGGGCGAGGTCCATGACCTTGGTGATCTTCTGGCCGTGGACCTCGCCGAGGGAGCCGCCGAAGACGGTGAAGTCCTGGGAGTAGACGCACACCTGCCGGCCGTCGACCGTGCCGTACCCGGTGACGACGCCGTCGCCGGGCACCTGGCGTCGCTCCAGGCCGAAGGCGGTGGAGCGGTGCGTGGCGAAGGCGTCCAGCTCGGTGAACGAGCCCGGGTCGAGGAGGGCCTCGAGACGCTCGCGGGCGGACTTCTTGCCCCGACCGTGCTGCTTCTCCCGGGCGGCCTCGGCCGGTGCGGTGATGCCGGCCTCGACCCGGTCCGCGAGGTCCGCGAGCTTCGCGGCGGTGGTGGTCGAGGTCTTCTCGGTCGTATCGGTCACGTCCCCGAGGGTAGTTGTCGGACCTCCACCCCTCCTTGGGCAGGATGTGCGTGTTCGGACCCAGGTGGTTGTGCGGGTCCCACAAATCGGCCCCCGGTGGTTCCATGGGGGCCATGGACGACGGCGCCGCCCCCTTCTCCCGGACCGTGCGCGTCGCGCGCACGGGCTCGACCAGCACCGACCTGCGCGAGGCCGCCGCCCGCGAGCCCGGGCGGTGGCCGCACCTGTCGGTGCTCGTGGCCGACGCCCAGGACGCGGGCCGGGGCCGCGCGGGACGGTCCTGGGTCACGCCCCCGGGCCAGGCGCTGACCGCCTCGGTGCTCGTGCGTCCGCGCGTGCCCGCCGAGGATCTCGCCTGGGTCACGCTCCTCACGGGCCTGGCGGTCCTGCGGGCGGTGGAGGAGGTCCTCACGCATGACGGCACCGCGGCGGGGCACCGGGTCGCGCTCAAGTGGCCCAACGACGTCGTCGTGGTCGACGCCGGCGAGGAGGACCTGCCGGGCTGGGGCCGGGACCGCAAGGTGGCCGGCGTCCTGGCCGAGGTGGTGCCCGGGCAGCCCCCCGCCGTCGTCCTGGGGATCGGGGTCAACGTCGCGCAGGAGCGTCCGGGGCTGCCCGTCGCGTGGGCGACGTCGCTCACGCTCGAGGGCGCGTCGACGACGCCGGACGACGTCCTCGCCGCGGTGGGCCGGCGCCTGGTCGCCCTCCTGGACCGGTGGGAGGCGGCCGGCGGGGACGCCGGCTCCCTCGCCGGCGAGGTGGCCGCCCGTTGCGCCACGCTCGGGCAGGAGGTCGCCGTCGACCTGCCGGGCGGTGAGCGGCTCGAGGGCACCGCGGTCTCGCTGGGCGGCGACGGGGCGCTGCTCGTCCGCACCGAGGACGGCCGGGAGGTGCCCGTGCGCGCCGGGGACGTCAGCCACGTCCGTTCTCGCTGACGGCCGCCGACGTGCCGCCCGGGTCGCGGGCTAGGCTGCGACGGTGACGACCGAGCCAGGGACGAGCGGCGTGCCCGAGGCCGTCCCGGACCGGACGGACGACATCGGCGAGGCGCGCTCGATCAGCGCGCCGTCCTCCACGGTGGCCGAGCACCTCGACCAGCTCCTGGGCGGCCCTGCCCGGTACACGATCATCGAGCTGGCGCAGCGGGCCGGGGTGTCGGTGGACCTCGCCCGGACGTTCTGGAAGGCGATGGCGTTCCCCAACGTCCAGGACGACGTCGTCCTCTTCGGTGACGGCGACGTCGCCGCCCTGCAGGAGATGGCCGCGCTCGTCGACGACGGCCGCCTCGACATGACGGCCGTCATCTCGCTCCTGCGTGCGCAGTCCCACATGACCGACCGGCTGGTGCTCTGGCAGACCGAGGCCCTCATCGAGCACGCCGCCCGCACCCTCGAGCTCGACGACGTCTCGGCGCGGCTCGTCGTGCTCGACAAGCTGCCCGGCATCGTCGACGTCCTCCAGGCCCAGCTCAACTACGCCTGGCGCCGCCAGCTCGGAGCCCTCATGGTGCGCACCGAGGCCGAGGTGGCGGAGATGCGCCAGCCGGACACCGACCCGTTCCACCTGCCCCTCCAGCGCGCGCTGGGGTTCGTGGACATGGTCGCCTACACCCGCCGGTCGACCGAGCTGGGCTCCCGCGCGCTCGCCGACCTCGTCCAGACCTTCGAGTACACCTCCCGCGACGTCATCACCACGCACGGTGCCCGCGTGGTCAAGACCATCGGTGACGCCATCCTCTACGTCGCCGACGACCTGCCGACGGCGGCGGAGGTGACGGTCGACCTCATCGAGGCCCTGCACGCGAAGGAGAACATGCTGCCCGTCCGGGCGGCCGTGGTGTGGGGCGGGGTGCTCTCGCGCAACGGCGACGTCTTCGGGCCCACGGTCAACCTCGCCTCGCGCCTGGTCGACGTCGCCCCGCCCGGTGCGATCCTCATGGACCCGGACACCGCACGGGCGATGTCGCTCACCCCTGTCGCGCGCCGGTACACGATGGTCCCGCGCGACGTCGCCGACCTGCAGGGCCTGGGCCAGGTCATGCCGTACGAGCTGCGCCGGGTCCCCGGCTGAGCTGCGCCGGGGTGCCCGGCTGATTCGCGTCCGAGGCCCCGGCCGAGCTGCGCCCGGGAGCCCGGCCGAGCCGGCCCTGAGACCCCGTCACTGGGCGCGCCGCGCCCCTGTGACCTGCGACGACGCCACCTGGTGAGCAAGGCTTGACCCTTTGTTGACGTTCTGTCCTACGATGACGGCGTGACTAACGTGCTGCTGGTAGAGGACGACCCGGCGATCGCCGAGCCGCTGGCCCGGGCGCTCGGGCGGGAGGGGTACGACGTCCGTCCCCACGGCACCGGCCAGGCCGCGATCGACGACCTGCCGAACGGCGTCGACCTCGTCGTCCTCGACCTCGGACTGCCGGACATGGACGGCCTCGACGTCGCCCGCCACATCCGCAACCAGGGCCTGACCCTGCCGATCCTCGTCCTCACCGCCCGGGCCGACGAGGTCGACCTCGTCGTGGGCCTCGACGCCGGTGCCGACGACTACGTGACCAAGCCCTTCCGCCTGGCCGAGCTCCTGGCGCGGGTGCGGGCGCTGCTGCGCCGCGCGGGCGGGGACGTCACGGAGGAGGACGAGCTCGTCGCCCAGGACGTGCGGGTCGACGTCGCCGCGCACCGCGCCTTCCGCGGCACGCGCGAGATGCACCTCACGGCCAAGGAGTTCGAGCTGCTGCGCGTGCTCGTGCGCGACGCCGGCTCGGTCGTGGGCCGCGAGACCCTCATGCGCGAGGTGTGGGGGACGGACCCCACCGGCTCGACGAAGACCCTGGACATGCACGTGTCCTGGCTGCGCCGCAAGCTCGGTGACGACGCCAACGACCCGAAGTACATCACCACCGTGCGCGGGATGGGCTTCCGGTTCGAGACGTCCGGGAGCTAGCCTCCCGTGCGCCGCCGCGCGACCCAGATGATCCTCGTCGCGGTCACCGCGGCGGTCCTCATCCTCGGTGTCCCGATGGCCGTCTTCGGGGCGATCCTCGTGTGGGAGTCCGAGAGCTCCACCCTCGACCTGCGCGCGTCCTCCCTGGGCCGCTCCATCGAGCGGCGCCTCGTCAACGACCAGGAGCTCAGCGACTCGATGCTCGAGCCGTGGGTCGACGGCACCGTCAACCTCGAGGCCGGGATCCTCGTCCAGGGGCCCGACGGCGAGCAGTACCGCGCGGGGCCGGTGTTCACCGACCGTGTGGTCCGGTCCCTGCAGGTCACCCCCTCCGGCGCCACCGTGCGGATGGACGTCGACGCGTGGCAGGTGCGCTGGCGCTCGATCAGCGTGGTCCTGCTCGTCGCCTCGGGCGTCGTCGCGGCGTTCGCCGTCGGCCTCGCGGTGGCGCGGCGGCAGGCCCGCAAGCTCTCCGCGCCGCTGATCTACCTCGCCGCCTCGGCGGAGCAGGTCGGCTCGGGCCTGGTGCGCCCCCGGATGAAGCCCACCGGCATCGAGGAGATCGACCTCGTCGCCGCCGAGCTCGCCCGCACCTCCGACCGGCTCGCCGGGCGCCTCGCCGCGGAGCGGCAGTTCGCCGCCGACGCCTCCCACCAGCTGCGCACCCCGCTGACGGCCCTGTCGATGCGCCTGGAGGAGATCGAGGCCCTCAGCGAGCAGGACGAGGTGCGCGAGGAGGCCCACCTGGCGCTGGAGCAGACCGAGCGCCTGACCGGCGTCGTCGAGGACCTGCTGCGCACCTCCCGCTCCGCCGGCGGCGGCACCACCGAGGCGGTCCACCTCGGGGACGTCTTCGAGCAGCAGCGGGAGGAGTGGGCCCGCACCTTCAAGAAGGCCAAGCGCGAGCTCGTCTTCGACGACGCGGCCGGCCTGGCCGTCCTGGCCACCCCGGGCTCGCTCGCCCAGGTCCTGGCGACGCTGCTGGAGAACGCCCTGCGCTACGGCGCGGGGACCACAAGGGTGGTCTCACGGCCCACCGCGACCGGCAAGGGCGTCTTCGTCGACGTCTCCGACGACGGGCCCGGCGTGGACGACGAGCTGGCCCCCGACATCTTCACCAAGCACGTCTCCGGCGGGTCCGGCACGGGCCTCGGCCTGGCCCTGGCGCGGGACCTCGTCGCCGCCGACGGCGGCCGGCTCGAGCTGAGCCAGCGGCGCCCGCCCGTCTTCACGATCTTCCTCAACGCCGTCCCGGCCGCGCTCGACCCCGACGTCGTCCTGCCCCAGGGGGCGCTCGTCAGCGTGGGGCGGCGCCGCCGTCGGCGGTGAAGACGAGGTAGCGGTAGCACACGTAGCGGAACGCGGTGCCCAGCACGAGCCCGACCCCGTTGGCCGCGATGTTGTCGGCCAGCGGGGAGGTGAACCCCAGCACGTAGTGGCTCACGGCGAGCACACCGACGGCGATCGCCATCCCGCCGAGGTTGACCAGGGCGAACATCGTCAGCTCCCGGCGGCGCGAGGACTGCCGGGAGCCGGCGAACGTCCAGTACCGGTTGCCCAGCCACGCCACGACCACCGCGACGGTGACCGAGACGACCTTCGCCGTCAGCGGCTTGTCGCCGAGGAGCTCGCCGGGACCGAACCGCAGGAGGTTGAACAGCCCGACGTCGACGACGTACGCGGAGCCGCCGACGGCGAGGAAGCGCACCAGCTCGACGAACCAGGCGCGCAGGCTCTGACCGCGCAGGAGCCGCCCGAGCAGGCCGGTGCGGGGGTGTCCCGGCTCGGCGCGGTCGGTGCCCGCGGGGGTCGCGGGGGCGTCCTGTCCGCGGAACGTCGTCACCGCCTCAGGGTAACCGCGGATAGGCTCGCCCATCGTGGGAGCACCGATCGTGGCAGTCGTGGGCGGGGGCCAGCTGGCCCGGATGATGCAGCAGCAGGCGATCGCCCTCGGCGTGCACCTGCGCGTCCTCGTGGAGTCGCCCACGGTGGCCACCGCGCAGGTCGTCCCCGACGCGCCGGTGGGCGCAGCCGGCGACGCGTCAGCCGTCCGCTCGCTCGTGGCGGGCGCGGACGTCCTCACCTTCGAGCACGAGCACGTCCCGAACGACCTGCTGCGCGAGCTCGAGGCCGAGGGTGTGCCCGTGCGGCCCGGACCGGACGCCCTCGTGCACGCCCAGGACAAAATCGTCATGCGCCGCCGGCTCACCGAGCTCGGCGCGCCCTGCCCGGCGTGGGCCGCCGTGCGCAACGCCGCGGAGCTCGACGCGTTCGGGGCGGCCACCGGCTGGCCGGTGGTGGTCAAGACCGCCCGCGGCGGGTACGACGGCAAGGGGGTGCGCGTCGTCCATGCCGCCGACGAGGCCGCGGACTGGCTCGATTCTCTGGCCGCCGGCGAGGCCCTGCTCGCCGAGGAGAAGGTGCCGTTCACCAAGGAGCTCGCGGTCCTCGTCGCCCGTCGCCCGGGCGGCGGGCCGGACGGCACGGGCGAGGTGCGCACCTGGCCGGTGGTCCAGACCGTGCAGGAGCACGGGATCTGCGCCGAGGTGCTCGCGCCCGCGCCGGACCTCTCCGAGGAGACCCTCGACCGGGCGAGGACCATCGGCGAGCGCATCGCGACCGGGCTCGGAGTGGTCGGGGTGCTGGCGGTGGAGATGTTCGAGGTCCACGGCGACGACGGCTCCTCTCGGCTCGTGGTCAACGAGCTCGCCATGCGCCCGCACAACTCCGGTCACTGGACCATCGAGGGCTCGGTGACCAGCCAGTTCGAGCAGCACCTGCGCGCGGTGCTCGACCTGCCCCTGGGGGACACCTCGGTCCGTGCGCCGGCCGCGGTCATGGTCAACCTGCTCGGCTCGCACCTGGCCGACCCGCGCGAGGCCTACGCCGCGGTCATGGCGCGCCACCCCGAGGCGAAGGTCCACCTGTACGGCAAGGAGGTGCGCCCGGGCCGCAAGCTCGGCCACGTGACCGTCACCGGTGCGACGCTCGAGGACGCGCGGCGCACCGCCGACGCGGCCGTGGCGCTCCTGCGCGGCGACGCCGCCCTCATGGAGGAGACCGGCGCGGACGACCCGGACACCGTCGACCGCTGACCCCGCGCGGGTCCGCGCCGAGCACGTGGCCCCGCGCCGAGTACGTGGCTCCGCGCCGAGGTCGGACCCCCGCAGCCGCTGACCCGTCCCGCTTCCCGCGGAGTCACGCCGGTCGTGGCCGTGCGTCGAGTTCGGGGCCTCGCGCCGAGCACGTGGCCGCGCGCCGAGGTCGGACCCCCGCAGCCGCTGACTCGTCCCGCTTCCCGCGGAGTCGCCGCTCAGCAGGCGTGCCCCCTGCTGAGCCGGCGAGCCCGCTGCTCAGCCGGCCAGCCGCGCCGCCCACCGCTGCCACGGCGGGGCGGTGCGCCAGTTGACGGCCAGCGTGCGGAACTGGCGGCGGAACCGCCGTCGGAGCTGCGCCCCGCCGCGCACCGACCGGCCGGACACGCCGACCACCAGCCGCCGGTCCAGCACGACCCGGCGGCCCGGACCCAGGACGAAGGCGAGGTCCATGTCGTCGTGGAGCTCGGCGTCGTCGCGGTGGACCTGCGAGCGCACCTCCAGCCACGCCTCGCGGCGGAACGCCATGTTCGAGCCCCACAGGGCGTGGTGGCCGAGCGCCGCGTGCCCGAGCACGTAGTACGCCCCCAGGTAGGCGGCCGCCGTGAGGCGGGCCGTGCCCCGCGGCAGGTCGTGGAAGACCCCGACGCCGGTGACGGCGTCCGCGCCGCCGGCCAGCGCGGCACCCACCCGCGCCACCCAGTCCGGCGGCGGGACGGAGTCGGCGTCGAGCCGGGCGATCACGTCGCCCCGGGCGGCGTCATAGCCGGCCGACGCCGCCTGCGGGATGCCGGGCACCGGTTCGTGGACCACGCGCGCCCCGTGGGACCGGGCGACGTCGGCGGTGTCGTCGGTGGAGCCGTTGTCGACGACCACCACCTCCAGCGGCGCGGACGTCTGGACGGCCAGGGCGTCGAGGCACACGGCGAGGGCGACGGCGTCGTCCCGGGCGGGGATGACGACGCTGACGACGACCTCAGAGCCCGGTGCGCCGAGCGACCCGCCGGGGCCACTCACGGGGCGGTCCGGCGCCGCGAGGGCTCGCGCCGCGAGAGCCCGCGCCGCGACGCCGCGGGCCGGCGCGCGAGCAGCAGACCGGCGGCCGCGGAGCCGGCGGCCCCGGCCACGAGGTCGCCCAGGGTGTCCTCGTAGCCGACCCGGATCCCCTCGTCGAGGAAGGCGTTGCCGAACCACTCGGCCAGCTCCCACACCACGCCGAGGGTCACGCCCAGCGCCACGGTCACCAGGACCGCCCCTGCACGGGCCCGACCCGCCGCGTCGGTTCCCGGCAGCAGGCCGGCCGCGACCACGAGGCGGAACGCGAACAGGGCGAGCAGACCGTTCGCGGCGGTGTGCGCGGCGATGTCCAGCCACCACCACCGCTCGTACAGACCCAGCAGGGCGGCCCACGCGGCCACGACGACGACGGTCCCCGAGGCGGCCTGGAGCCACCCGGGCACGCCCAGGACCCGCGGGACGGTCAGCCCCAGCAGGACCAGGGCGAACAGGGCGACGGCGACCGGGCCCATCGCGGCCGCGAGGACGAGACTGACGACACCGGCGACGGCGACCGCGTCGGTGGCCGCGCGCGCCGCACGCCCGCCGGGGACGGCGAGGATGTGCGCGGCCCGGGTCCAGAAGCCGGGCCGGCCGTCCGCGCGGACACCGGTCGCCGGCCGGGTCGGGTGGGTGGTCTGCACGTCACCAGTGTGCGTGACCGCGCCCGGCCCGGCGAGACGTCGCCGTGGGAGACTGTGGCCGGCACCGGCCGTGGCGGCCGGGCGGGCGGGAGGCAGCGATGGGTGCGGTGGTCGGGATCGTCATGGGGTCGGACTCGGACTGGCCGGTGATGAAGGAGGCCGCCGACGTCCTCGCGGAGTTCGGGGTCGAGACCGAGGTGGACGTCGTCTCCGCGCACCGCATGGCGCTGGAGATGATCGAGTACGGGCGTTCCGCCGTCGAGCGTGGCCTGCGGGTGATCGTCGCCGGCGCCGGTGGCGCCGCGCACCTGCCCGGGATGCTCGCCTCGGTGACACCCCTGCCCGTGATCGGGGTGCCGGTGCCGCTGCGCCACCTCGACGGGATGGACTCGCTGCTCTCGATCGTGCAGATGCCCGCCGGGGTGCCGGTGGCGACGGTGTCGATCGGCGGGGCCCGCAACGCCGGCCTCCTGGCGGCCCGGATCCTCGGCGCCGGGGAGGGCGAGGGCGCCGCCGGCGTGCGCGAGCAGATGGTGACCTTCCAGGACGGCCTGCGTCAGGTGGCCCAGGAGAAGGGGGCCCGGCTGCGGGCCCAGCGCGGCGGGCGGGTGGGCTTCGGGGCCTGAGGTCAGGCGTCCAGGTCTGTCGCCAGCAGGGCGGCGAGGTCCTCGAGCGCCCGCTCCGCGCCGTCGCCCTCGGCGCTGAGGACCACCTCGTCGCCGTGCCCGGCGCCGAGGGTCATGACCTCGAGCATGCTGTCCGCCGCGACCGGCTCGGACCCGGGCCGGCCGATCGTCACCTCCAGCCCCGTCGCGGCGGCCGCCTTGACGAAGACGGCGGCGGGGCGGGCGTGCAGGCCCACCCTCGAGGCGATGACGGCGCTGCGCTGGGGCATGGTGCTCCTGGGGTCGGGACGGAAGGGGCGGATGAGGGCGCCGCCGCGTGGCTGCGCGTGGCCCGGACCGGCGGCAGGGGGCCGCCGCGTGGGCTGGGCGCGGCTCGGGACCGCGGAGGTGTCAGGCCCACTCGAAGAGCGCGGCGCCGGTCTCGAGGGTGGTGCCGGGCGCCACGAGCGCGCTCAACGCACCCGGTGCGGTGTCGAGGGCGACGACGGGGCTGACCGGGGAGCGGCCGCCCTCGGCGATGTCGCCGGGCCGCCAGGTGACGAGCACCTGGCCGGCGGTGACCCTCTCGCCCTCGGCGGCGTGGAGGGTGAAGCCCTCACCCTTGAGCTGGACGGTGTCGAGGCCGAGGTGGACGAGCACCGCACGGCCGGAGGCATGCTGGACGACGAACGCGTGCGGGTGGAGCTTGACGAGCGTGCCCTCGAACGGGGCGACGACGTCGACGTCCCCGTCGCGCGGGGGGTCCACCGCGACACCAGGTCCCACGATCGACTCCGCGAAGACCGGGTCCGGCACCTCCGACATGGCCAGCGCCGTGCCCGGCACCGGGGAGCCGACGACGACGCCGCTCATCGGCGCGTCCGCTTCGTCGCTGCTGCCTCGTCCACGTCGTCTCCTTCGTTCGGGGCTGCCGGCGGCCTCGTTGCCGGCGCAGTGGTCCAGACAAGTGCATCACATCGTGGCCCTGCCACGGGTGTCAAGCCGACGGGCCCCGGTCGTCACTGGGCCGCCACGTCAGCTCCTCGAGGTCGCTCGCCAGGGTGTCCGCCTCCGGTCCGACGACCACCTGGACCACCCGTCCGCGCAGCAGGACGCCGTGGCACCCGGCCGCGCGCAGGGCGCGCTCGTCGACCCGGACGGGGTCGTCCACCTCCGCCCGCAGCCGGGTGATGCAGGGCTCGATCTCGCGGATGTTGTCCACGCCGCCGAGGGCCGCGACGATGGCTCCGACGTCCTTCATGACGCTCCCGTGGGGGTTCGACGGTTCGGGGCCTCGCGGCGCGGGGGCGCCAGGGCCGGGCTGGGTGGGCTCACCGGCGCCCAGAGGGCGTAGCGGTCGCCGCGGTAGAGCGAGCGGCTGTAGCCGATGGCGACGTCGGAGCTGAAGGTACGCCGGGTGATGCGCAGGCCCGCCCCGCCGTCGGGCAGACCGAGGAGGTCGGCGTCGGGGGCGCGCACGACCGTGGCCTCGATGGTGTCCTCGCCCCAGGAGGGCGGGAAGCCGCGCTCGAGGAAGGCCGCGTAGAGGCTGCTGGGCGGGGCGGGCTCGAGGAGGCCCGGGAGGAGTGCCGCCGGTGCCCAGTTCTCCTCCAGCGACATCGGCACGCCGTCGGCCAGGCGCACCCGGTAGAGGTAGAACACGGCGTCGCCCGCGGTGATCTCCAGCGCGGCGGCCACCTCGGCCGGGGCGGGGCGGCTGTCGGCCCGCAGGACCCGCGAGCTGGGGGACATGTGCCGGCGGCGCATCTCGTCGTCGAAGGCCGTCAGGCGCAGCTGCATGTCCACCCTGGGCCGGGACACGAACGTCCCGCGGCCCTGCACCCGCTGCAGCACGCCGGCCACCACGAGCGCGTGGACGGCCTGGCGCACCGTCATCCGCGAGACGCCGAACTGCTCGCACAGCTCACGCTCGGAGGGGATGCGCGAGCCCGGCTCGAGGTGCTCGACGAGCCCCTCGAGGTAGTCGCGCACCGTCGTGTGCTTCACGGTGCCCCCTCTCCCCGCGTCCGGCCCGACGATTGTGCACCACGCCGCTGTGATGCTTGACACCCCGCGAGGTTAGGGCTTCAGTGTGCACCACTGGTCCAGACCACCGTGTCCGGTCTGTACCGATCCTGCCGGACACAGCGAGGTGTGCGGCGCTGCACGGACGACGGCGGCGAGACCGCCCGAGAGGAACCGAGATGACCACAGCAGCGGCTGGTGCCCCGGCGCGCGAGAAACGACACATCCCCGGCTTCGCCCAGGCCCAGCGCGTGGGCCGCTCGCTCATGCTGCCGATCGCCGCACTGCCGGCGGCCGGCCTCCTGCTGCGCTTCGGCCAGGCCGACATGCTCGGCGCCGAGGGCGTGTCGTCCTGGGACGGCTTCGGCTGGATGCAGCCGGTCGCCGACGTCCTCGCCGCCGCCGGCGGGGCCCTGTTCAACAACCTCCCCCTCATCTTCGCCATCGGTGTGGCCATCGGCTACGCCCGCAAGTCCGACGGGTCGACGGCGCTCGCGGGTCTCATCGGCTACCTCACCTTCGACGCCGTGCTCGGTTCGCTCGCGCCGTACTTCGGCGCCGGGGCCGAGGGCGAGGAGACGATCAACTACGGCGTGCTCGGCGGCATCACCATCGGCATCATCGCCGCGCTGCTGTGGCAGCGCTTCTACCGCACGAAGCTCCCCCCGTACCTGGCCTTCTTCGGCGGACGGCGTCTCGTGCCGATCATCACCGCCTGGGTCGCGGTCGTCGTCGGCGTGCTGTTCGCCCTCATCTACCCCGCGTTCGACGCCGTCATCGGCGCGTTCAGCGAGTGGGTGACGGGCGAGGGCAACACGGTCATCGGCGGGTTCGTCTTCGGCACGCTGAACCGGCTGCTCATCCCGTTCGGGCTGCACCACCTGCTCAACAGCCTCCCGTGGTTCCAGTTCGGCGAGTTCACCAACCCGACCACCGGTGAGGTGGCGCAGGGCGACCTGTTCCGGTTCTTCGCCGGCGACCCCACCGCGGGCACCTTCATGACCGGCTTCTTCCCGATCATGATGTTCGCCCTGCCCGCCGCGGCGCTGGCCATCTGGCGCACCTCCCGCCCGGAGCGGCGCAAGGTCACCGGCGGCATCATGCTGTCCGTCGCACTGACCTCGTTCCTCACCGGCATCACCGAGCCGCTCGAGTACGCCTTCGCCTACGTCGCGTTCCCGCTGTACGTGGTCCACGCCGTGCTCACCGGCACCTCGCTGGCCCTGGTCAACGCCCTGGGCATCAAGGACGGCTTCACCTTCTCCGCCGGTGGGATCGACTACCTGCTCAACTTCGGCATCGCGACGAACCCCCTGTGGATCATCCCGATCGGCCTGGGCTACGCGGTGATCTACTTCCTGCTGTTCACCTGGGCGATCAAGCGGTTCAACCTGCGCACCCCCGGGCGCGAGGAGGACGGCGCCGAGGGCACTGGCGCCCCGTCGGTCTTCGACGAGGCGCAGGAGGCGGCGGCGGTCTCGACCGGTGCCCGTGCCGCCGAGGAGCGGGCGGCGGGCCGGGAGGAGCGCCGCGTCCGTGAGGAGCGGGCAGCGGCCGACGCCGCGACCGAGCCGGGCAAGGCCGCACCGGAGATCGACCGGGACATCCGTGACACCGGCACGGCGTACCCGGAGAACCGGGAGCGCTGACCGCGGCGCGGCGGGTCACCTGCCGCGCGGGAGCACCGGAGGGGCCGGGACGCCGAGCGTCCCGGCCCTTCCCCCTGCCCCGATACGCTGCGGGTCATGAGCACCCTCGTCATCGGCGGCGCCGGCTACATCGGCGCCCACGTCGTCCGTCTCCTCCTCGAGCGCGGGGAGGACGTCGTCGTCGTCGACGACCTCTCCACCGGCGCGGCCGACCGGGTGGGCGCGGCCACCCTCGTCGAGCTCGACGTCGCCGGGGACGGCGCTCAGACCTCGCTCGAGCGGGTGATGACCGAGCGGGCGGTCACCTCCGTGATCCACTTCGCCGCCCGGAAGCAGGTGGGGGAGTCCGTGGCCCGGCCGGCCTGGTACTACCAGCAGAACGTCGGGGGGCTGGCCAACGTGCTCGCGGCGATGGAGAACGCCGAGGTGCGGAACATGATCTTCTCCTCCTCCGCGGCGGTCTACGGGATGCCCCCGGTGGAGCTCGTGGGCGAGGACGTCGAGTGCCGGCCCATCAACCCCTACGGCGAGACCAAGCTCGTGGGGGAGTGGCTGCTGGCCGACTGCGAACGGGCCTGGGGGCTGCGCTGGACCGCGCTGCGCTACTTCAACGTCGCGGGCGCCGGCTGGCCCGACCTCGGCGACCCGGCCGTGCTCAACCTCGTGCCCATGGTCCTCGACCGGCTCGAGCGCGGGGACCGCCCGAAGATCTTCGGCGACGACTACCCCACGCCGGACGGGACCTGCATCCGCGACTACATCCACGTCCTCGACCTCGCCCAGGCGCACCTCGCCGCCATGGACCACCTCACCTCCGACGCCGAGCTGACCGAGCACGTGTTCAACGTCGGCACCGGCACGGGGGCCTCGGTCAAGGAGGTCGTCGACGAGATCGGGCGGGCGTCCGGGCTCGACGTCACCGCCGAGGTCGAGGCCCGTCGCGCCGGCGACCCGCCCCAGCTCGTCGCAGCGGCCGACCGCATCGGCGAGGTGCTGTCGTGGAAGGCCGAGCACGGCCTGACGGACATCATCCGGTCCGCGTGGGAGGCCTGGCAGGCGGGTCCGCGCCGCATCGGCTGAGCGCCGGGGCCCGCGGCGCACCGTCCGGGTGTCCGCCATCCGGTACGGCGGGCACCTCGTCCGTCCGCACCCGGGCCCGTGGGCCCACGCTGGGCGCGTCGGGCGCCACCGGGGCGCCCGCGAGGGAGAGGACCCACCATGAGCGTCACCGACGAGCTCCTGGCCGGCGCCGCGCAGTACGCCGCCCGCTTCGACAGTGGGGACCTGCCGCTGCCACCCGCCCGGCGGGTCGCCGTCGTCGCCTGCATGGACGCCCCCCTCGACCCCCAGGCCCTCCTGGGCCTGAGCCTGGGCGACGCCCACGTGATCCGCAACGCCGGCGGCGCCGTCACCGACGACGTCGTGCGTTCGCTGGCGATCAGCCAGCGACTGCTCGGGACCCGCGAGATCGTGCTGATCCACCACACCGACTGCGGGATGCTCACCTTCACCGACGACGACTTCCGCCAGTCGGTGGAGGCCGACACCGGCATCCGGCCCCCGTGGGCCGCGGAGGCGTTCGCCGACCTCGAGACCGACGTCCGCCAGTCCGTCGCCCGCGTCGTCGCGAGCCCGTTCCTCCCGCACCGCGACGCCGTGCGCGGCTTCGTCTACGACGTCTCCAGCGGCGCCCTGACCGAGGTGCGCTGACGGGGCGGCGGCAGCGCGCTGGGCCCGACGGCGGCACGGGCGACGTTATGCATCTGTGACCTTCCGGGTGCGGGGTGGCCACGGCTGACCTACCGTCGAGATGATGACCGACACCCTCCGCCCCGCGGCCCCGCGCGTCCCTGGCCCGTCAGGCACGACGCGGGAGGCGGCCTCGCGCCGTCCAGAACGTGCGCACACGCCCGGGTCCCGCGCGCAGCCGCCCGCGGGCGGCCGGTCCTCGACCACGGACCGCCCGCGCCTGTACGCGCTCGACGGCCTGCGCCTGCTCGCGGCCGTCGGCGTCATGCTCTACCACTTCACCGCCCGGTGGTCGCAGGTGTGGGGGGACGACCCCGGGGCGGTCTTCCCCGAGACCGGTCCCGTGCTCATCTACGCCGCCCTCGGACCGGAGCAGTTCTTCGTCATCTCCGGCTTCGTCATCCTCATGACGGCGTGGGGCCGCGACCTCCCCCACGTCGTCGCCTCCCGCGTGGCGCGCCTGTTCCCGTCCTACTGGCTCGCGGTGATCGCGACCTCCACCCTTCTGCTGTTCCTGTGGCCGGCGGGCAAGGACATCAGCGTCGGCGAGGCGCTGGTCAACCTCACGATGCTCCAGGAGCTCTTCGGCGTCCGCCACGTCGACGGCGTGTACTGGACCCTGTACGCCGAGCTGCGGTTCTACCTCCTCGTCGGCCTGCTCGTCGCCTGGGGCATCACCCGCCGTCGCCTGCTCTGGGTGGCCGCGCTGTGGCCGGCGCTCGGGCTGGTGGCGGTCGAGGCCGGGATCGCGCCGCTGGCCGCCCTGGCGATCGACGGGTACGCCCCGTTCTTCGCGGGCGGCATGATGCTCTACCTCATCTTCCGCGAGGGCCACGCCCGCGCTCCGTGGCTGATCCTTGCGGGCAACGTCGTCCTCGGCGTCGACCACGCGGTCACCTGGCAGATGACCTCCCTCACCGCCAACACGGTCTTCACCCCGGACCCGTGGGTGCTCGGTGCGCTGACGGTCGGCTGCTTCGCCACCGTGGCGGCCATCGCGCTCACTCCCCTGAAGAGGCTGGGCTGGGCGTGGCTGGTCCCCGCCGGCGCCCTGACCTACCCGCTCTACCTCATCCACGAGTACTGGGGCTGGTGGTTCATCGACCTCACCGCCGCCCACCTCGGGCGCTGGGTGGTCCTCGCCGGTGCCGTGACGCTCAGCGTCATGCTCGCCCTGGTCATCCACCGGATCGAGAAGCGGGTCGGACCACCGATGCGCCGCCGGGTCGAGGCCGCGCTGCGGCGTGCGCCCCAGGCGGAGCGTCCGGCCGCCCGGAACGCCCAGACGGTCTGACGGCGCACGGCGGCCTCGCGGACGGAGCACCGCCTCGCGTCCGCACGGTCGACGCGGACGGAACACCCCGTCCGCCGCCCGGCGGCGGGTCCGGTCAGACGATGCGGAGACGCGGGGCCTCGATCGCCGGGCAGGTGTCCATGACGACGTCGACCCCGGCCTCCGCCGCCCGCCTCGCGGCGTCCTCGTCGACCACCCCCAGCTGGAGCCAGACCGCCCTCGCCCCGGCGGCGACCGCCTGGTCGACGACCGGGCCGGCGAGCTCGGAGCGGACGAAGACGTCCACGACGTCGACGCCGCCGGGGATCTCCGCCAGGGTCGCGTAGCCCCGGGCGCCGTGCACGGTCTCCGCCTTGGGGTGGACGGGGATGATCTCCATGCCGAGGTCCTGGAGGTAGGCGGCGATGCCGTAGGCGGTGCGCGCGGAGTTCTGGGACAGCCCCACCACCGCCCAGCGGGCCGGGGTGGTGAGCAGGCGGCGCACGACGTCGGGGTCGTTGACGTGGGTCATGGGTCCAGGCAACCACCCCCGCGCCCGGCCCGCGCGTGGACGGGGCAGACGTAGGTCCCTTGGGGAACGAGGAGATGCCCCATACAACTGGGGTGTGAGGTCCGCTTCGACCGCTTGTCGGGGGAGGTGAGACGACCGGTCGGCCGGGTGAGGACGCCCGCCGGCCGCGCCGTGGGGTGCGGTCCCACGACGCCCAACTACGGGCAGCCCCGAGAGGACCCGGGGCAGATGAAGGGTGTGAACCATGAGTGTGCACATGCGCGCGGGCCGCGGGACGACGTCCCTGGTCACCGCGATCGCGCTGGTAGTCGTCGGGGGCAGCGCCGCCCTGGCCGCGCCGCCCGAGGAGGAAGAGGAGGAGGGCACGAAGAACCTCTCCGTGCCCGTGATCCTTGCCGACGACGACGTCGCATCGGGGTTGTTCAACCCCGTCACCGTGCCGGCCGGGCCCACCGGGAACGCCGACTACACCAACGACCTCCCCGGCGACGACGTGCCGGACGGTGACTACTTCACCGGTGTCGGCTCCGACACGTACCTCAGCACCGTCGACCCGGAGTTCGGCGCCGACATGTGGGGTGCCGACCGGACGGTGGTGACGGACGAGCCGGTCGTCACCGACGTCAAGTGGAGCGACAACCTGGTCAGCCACACCTTCCCCGGCACCGGCACGCAGCCGATCCGGGTCGAGGTCAACCTCTTCGCCCACGACCCCGCCGCGTTCGAGCCCATGATGGGCTACAACGTCATCTCGCTCGAGGGCGAGATGCGTGAGGAGCTCTTCGGCACCGACGGCATCGCCGTCGAGCTGGCGCCGATGGTCTACGCACCGGGCGCGACCCTGACCATCCTCAAGGCCGAGGAGGAGACGGGCACCTACAGCGAGGTCGTCGTGCCCGAGATCCTCATGGGTTCGGAGGTCAACGGTTCCGGCAAGCTCATCTACGGCTTCAACTGGGGCGCCCCGAGCGGCGTCGCGAACCCGGGCGTGGGCTGGTACCGGCTCATCTTCACGGTGCCCTTCGAGTCGGTGGTCTTCCTCCAGGACGCGCTGCTCGGTGACGACGCGGAGGGCGAGGGACCCCTCCACGTCCCCTACGTCCTGGACTACAGCACGGCCGTCCTCGACATCGCGCTCGGTACGCCGAGCTTCCCCGAGCCCGTCCAGCAGACCGGGTTCTTCCTCGCCGACGACTTCGGGAGCACGGCGACGACGCTCTTCGAGTACGGCCTGCCCGAGGACGAGGTCTTCATGGGCGACTGGGACGGCAACGGCACCGCCACGCCGGGCTACCGCTACGAGAACCTGTTCTTCCTGCGCAACTCCAACACCACCGGCGTGCCCGAGATCGTCTTCGGCTACGGCCGCTCGACCGACGAGATCGTCGTGGGGGACTGGGACGGCGACGGCACGGACACCATCGGGCTGCGCCGAGGCAGCACCTGGTACCTCAAGAACACCCTGACCGGTGGCGCGGCGGACGTGACCCTCACCTACGGGCGCTCCACCGACGCGGCGCTGGCCGGTGACTGGGACGGCGACGGCGACGACACCCCCGGTGTGCGCCGGCTGTCGACCTTCTACCTGTCGAACACCCTCACGGGCGGCGCGGCGAGCGTGGTCTTCAGCTACGGCCGGGCCACCGACGAGCCGTTCGCGGGCGACTGGGACAGCGACGGCGACACCACCGTCGGCGTCCGGCGTGCGAACGTCTGGTACCTGAGGGACAGCCTCGCAGGCGGCGCGGCCGACCGCACCGTGACCTACGAGCGCTCCACCGACACCGGCCTGGTCGGCGACTGGGACGGCGACGGCACCGAGACCCTCGGGATCCACCGGGCCTTCTGAACCAGCACCTGGCGCCCGCTGACGCGGCCGGACCAGCCATCAGGTCCGAGCAGGACCCCGCGGCGCCCGCACCCCTCGGTGCGGGCGCCGCGTCGTGCAGGCACCGGGCCCGTCTCGCGGGCACACGGCCGCCCGGCGGTCAACCGGCCTGGAGGTCCTCGGCGGTGAGCTCGCCGTCGCGCAGGCGTGCGAAGAAGTCCGGGGCGCCGTCGGCCAGGAGCACCGTCGAGCCGAGGCTCCCGGCGCGGTGGTCGAGGTCGGCGATCGGCGGCGTGCCGACGAGGCCGTCGGGCCCGGTCGCGGCGCGGAACGCCAGGGCCATCCGGCCGAGGTCGACGATGCCCGTCCCGGGGTCGGTGAGGAGGGCGCCGGTGCCCTCCTCGACGAGGCGGACCTGCGCGGCCGGGTTGAGCGCGGTGGTGGGCTCGGCCACCTCCTTGACGACGGCGCTGACCACCTGTCGCTGGCGCTCGGTGCGGCCGATGTCGCCGTTGGGGTCGGCGTAGCGCATGCGCGCGAACGCCAGCGCGGTGACGCCGTCGGCCTGCGCGCAGCCGGCGGTCCAGGTCAGGCCGGAGAGCTCGTCGGCGACGTCGTAGTCCAGGCAGAGCTCGACCCCGCCGACGGCGTCGACGACGCTGCTGACCCCGCCCATCCCGATCTCGACGTAGTGGTCCACGCCCAGCCCGGTCAGACCCTCGACGGTCTCGACCAGGAGCGGCGGGCCGCCGAGGGAGAAGGCGGCGTTGAGCTTGTTCTCGCCCACGCCCGGGATGGTCACCAGCGTGTCGCGCGGGAGGGAGACCAGGGCGGTGGGGCCGGACTCCGGCACGTGCATGATCATGATGGTGTCGGACCGCTGGCCCTCGGTGGCGTCGGCGACCGCACCGTCGGCGCGGGAGTCGGATCCGGCGAGCAGGTAGGTGGTGCCCGGGGTGTCGGCGGCGCTCGAGAGCGCCTCGACGTGCTGGATACGGGAGTCGGCCCACACGGCCAGGCCGACGGGCCACGCCACCAGCACCACGAGGAGGAGGAGCAGCAGCACCACCAGCGGGCTGCGGCGTCGCCGGCCCCGGCGAGCTCCGGCGGGGCGGCGCGGGGCGTCCGGCCCGGGCGCGGGCGCGGGCCCCGGTGGGGACGCCGCCCCGGGAGCCGGGGCGTACGACGGGGCGGCGGCCCGCGAGGGGGCGTAGGCCGGCGGGCTGTCCGGCGCAGCCCCGCGCACCGAGGTGCGCCGGACGGGGACGTCGGGACGGGCGGTGCGGCGGGGGTGGGCGGGCCGCTGCGCCTCGCCGCCGACGGCGCCGGCGGGCTGGGCCCCCACACCCACGGGTCGGGCCCCGGAGGGGTCCGGGCGACGACCGGGGGCGGCGGGGCGGAAGCTCGGCGGGCGCGGGTCGCCCGAGTTCTCGCTCACCGGTGCTCCCCTCGTCCTGTGCGCCACGTCCGGCCCGCCGGGGGACAGCGTAAGCCCTGCACCTGGACGGACCGGCGCGCTACTTCGTGCACACCGGGATCGTCGGCGTGGGCTCCGCCGTCGGCGCGGACGTCGGGGCGGCCGGCGTCGTGGGCTCCGCCCCCGGCGCGGTGGTCGCGCCCGGCGTCGGTGTCGCCGTCGGCTCCTCGGTGGGCGTCTCGCCGGTGCCCGTCAGCGTGGCCTGGATCGGCTCGTCCGCCGCGATCGCGGCCCACAGCTGCTCCGCCTCGACGGTGGGGCGCACCCGGGGCCCGGCCCACTCGAACGGCATGGTCGCGAAGGAGATCCCACCGGCCTCGAGCCCGCGCAAGGAGTTGGCCAGTCCGGCCATGGTGGTCAGCCCGCCGATGTACTGCCCGGTGGTCAGGGTCGAGGTGGCGGCGTCGAGGAACTGGTAGAGCGCCGGCAGGTCGGTGAGGAGGTTCTTGCCCAGGGCCTCCCGGGCGATCGCCGCGACGAGCTCCTGCTGACGCCCGATGCGCGAGATGTCCGAGCCGTCACCGATCGACTTCCGCGCCCGGGCGAACCCGAGGGCGTCCGTCCCGTCGAGGACCTGGCAGCCCTGCGCGAGCTGGAGCCCCGCCTCGGCGTCGTCGATGTCCTCGGGGACGTACATCGCCACCCCGCCGAGGGCGTCGACCATCTGGGTGAAACCCGCGAAGTCGACCACGACGAAGTCGTCGATGAAGATGCCGGTGAGGTCCTCCACCGTGCGGATCGTGCACGCCGCGGCGGCGCCGACGTCGCCGGTCTGCCCACCGGTCTGGAACGCGGAGTTGAACATGACGTCGCTCTGCTCGGGCGTCGTCGTGCCGTCGGGGAGGGTGCAGCTGGGGACGTCGACGAGGGTGTCGCGCGGGATGGAGACGACGTCGACCCGCGAGCGGTCCGCCGAGACGTGGGCGATCATCGTCGTGTCCGAGCGCATCCCGGCCACGACGCCGGCGGCGCCGGCGCCGTCGACGTCGCTGTCGCCCTCACGCACGTCGGAGCCCATGACGAGGAGGTTGATGGCCTCCCCGGCGCGCTGGTCCACCGGCGCGGCCTCCGCCGTCGCCGAGGGCCGGTCCTCGCCGAGCAGGTCCGTGATGTCGTGCTGGGTGATGTTGCCCTGCATGTCGCTGTAGGCCATGGCCGCGCCGGACCCGGCGAAGAGGGCCACCCCCAGGGCGCCGGCGCCGAGGCGTCGCAGACGCCGGTGCGGGTCGAGCGACACCGCGTGCCGGGGCGCCACGGGCGCGCCGCCGTCCGCGACGGCGGACGGGCGCTGCGGCGGGCGCGTGGCGTGGCGGGGCACAGCATCACATCCTACGGCGGCGCCGCGCCGCGGGGTCATGACCCTCCTCACGTCGCAGCGGGCACCTCCTTGCGCCGCGGCGCCGCCCGGGCCGGGAGCGCAGGCGCGCCCGGGCCCTCACTACGCTAGGCCGGGTGAGTCCCTCGACGGCGGTGCGCGTGGTCACCGTGGCCTTCAACCCCGGGCCGGAGCTGGAGTCCTTCGCGCGGTCGCTGCGAGGGGCCTCCACGGCGCCGGTCCGCCTCGTCGTCGTCGACAACGGCACGGACCACACGGTGGTCGAGGCGGTGTCCCGCGACCACGGCGCCGAGGTCCTGCGCCCCGGACGGAACCTCGGCTACGGCGCCGCCGCGAACCTCGGGTCCGCCGGTGACGACTCCCCGTGGGTCGTCGTGGCCAACCCCGACATCGTCTGGGAGCCGGGCTCGCTCGACGCCCTGGTGGCCGCGGGGGAGCGCCACGGCCGGGCGGGCTCGCTCGGGCCGAAGATCCTCAACACCGACGGCACGGTCTACCCCTCCGCCCGCGCGGTGCCGTCGCTGCGCCAGGGGGCGGGCCACGCCGTCTTCGCGCGGGTGTGGCCCGGCAACCCGTGGACGCGCCAGTACCACCGGCGCCAGGAGGAGGTCCTGCTCACCGAGCACCCCGTGGGCTGGCTCTCCGGTGCGTGCCTGCTGCTGCGCCGGACCGCCCTGGACGCCGTGGGCGGGTTCGACCCCAGCTACTTCATGTTCTTCGAGGACGTCGACCTCGGTGAGCGGCTGGGGCGCTCGGGCTGGGAGAACGTCTACGTCCCGGACGCCGTCGTCGTGCACGACCAGGGCGCGAGCTGGCGGGAGAAGCCCGCCCGGATGATCCTCGCGCACCACCGCAGCGCCGAGCTGTACCTGCACCGGCGCTACGCGGCCTGGTACCTCGCGCCCCTGCGTGGGGCGATCTCGCTGGGGCTGCGGGCCCGGGCGGCGCTGGAGACCCGGCGGTAGGAGCGAAAGCGGCGCCGGGATCCCGCGGGATCCCGGCGCCGCTGTCTGCCGGGCTACTGGCCCTGGGCGGCGTACTTCGCCTCGATGGCGGCCTTCTGGGGCCGCCACCAGTCCTCGTTGGCCCGGTACCAGGCGATCGTGTCGGCGAGGCCGGACCGGAAGTCCTTGAACTGCGGCTCCCAGCCGAGCTCCTCGCGCAGCCGCGTGTTGTCGATCGCGTAGCGCAGGTCGTGTCCCGGGCGGTCGGCGACGTGCTCGTAGTCCTGGGGGTCGTGGCCCATGAGCTCGAGGATGAGCTCGACGACCTCCTTGTTGTTCTTCTCCCCGTCGGCACCGATGAGGTAGGTCTCCCCGATGCGGCCGCGCTCGATGATGCGCCACACCGCGGTGTTGTGGTCGCGTACGTGGATCCAGTCCCGCACGTTCTGGCCGGCCCCGTAGAGCTTGGGCCGGATGCCGTCGACGAGGTTGGTGATCTGGCGCGGGATGAACTTCTCGATGTGCTGGTAGGGCCCGTAGTTGTTCGAGCAGTTCGAGATGGTGGCCTCGACGCCGAACGAGCGCACCCAGGCCCGCACGAGCAGGTCCGAGCCCGCCTTCGTGGAGGAGTAGGGCGAGGAGGGGTTGTAGGGGGTGGCCTCGGTGAACTTCGCCGGGTCGTCGAGCTCGAGGTCCCCGTACACCTCGTCGGTGGAGATGTGGTGGTAGCGGGTCCCGTGCCGCCGCACCGCCTCGAGGAGGGTGAACGTGCCGACGAGGTTCGTGCGGACGAACGGGGACGGGTCGTTGAGCGAGTTGTCGTTGTGCGACTCCGCGGCGAAGTGCACGACGACGTCGGCGTCGGCGACGAGCGGGTCGACGGTGTCGGCGTCGGCGATGTCACCCTCGACGAGCTCGACGTTCGCACCGAGTCCGTCGAGCGAGGCCCGGTTGCCCGCGTAGGTGAGCTTGTCGAGCACCGTCACGTGGGCGTCGGGGTGGTCGGCGACCGTCTGGTGGACGAAGTTCGCGCCGATGAAGCCGGCGCCACCGGTGATGAGAACTCGCACGAAGGGCCTCCTCGGCCGTGGTTCGGGTGCTGACTGCGCTCCAGTATGACCGTTCCGCGTCGGGTCAGGGGCGCCCGATGCCGGCGTAGGTCCAGCCGGCGGCGCGCCAGGTGGCGGGGTCCAGGGCGTTGCGCCCGTCGATGAGGTACGGGCGGGCGACGACCTCGCGCAGGGCGGCGGGGTCGAGCTCGCGGAACTGCTTCCACTCGGTCAGGAGCAGGACGAGGTCGGCCCCCACGGCGGCGGCGTGGGCGTCGTCGGCGACGGTGACGTAGGGCCGCTCCTCGCGCAGCCGGGGGCCGGCGGCGGGGTCGGTGATGACGACGTCGGCGCCCTGGCTCTCGATACGGGCGGCGATGTCGAGCGCGGGGGAGTTGCGCATGTCGTCGCTGTCGGGCTTGAAGGCCGCCCCCAGGACGGCGACCTTCTTGCCCTCGAAGGTCCCGCCGAGGGCGTGCCGGGCGAGGTTGACGACGTGGTCGCGGCGCCGGTCGTTGATGGAGTCGACCTCGCGCAGGAACGTCAGCGCCTGGTCCACGCCCAGCTCGCCGGCGCGGTGCATGAACGCCCGGATGTCCTTGGGCAGGCAGCCGCCGCCGAACCCGATGCCGGCGCGGAGGAACTTGCTTCCGATCCGGTCGTCGTGCCCGATGGCCTCGGCCAGGGCGGTGACGTCGGCGCCGGTCGCCTCGCACAGCTCCGCCATGGCGTTGATGAAGGAGATCTTCGTGGCGAGGAAGGAGTTCGCGGCGACCTTGACCAGCTCAGCGGTGGCGTAGTCGGTGAGCAGGCGCGGGATGTCCTGGGCGAGGAGGTCGGCGTAGACGGCGTCCAGGGTCGCCCGGCCCCGCTCGGCCAGGTCGGCGTCGCCGGGCAGGCCGTAGACGATGCGGTCGGGGGAGATCGTGTCCTGGACCGCGAAGCCCTCGCGGAGGAACTCGGGGTTCCACACCAGGGTGGCGCCGGTGGGGGCGAGCTGCTCGGCGAGCCGCGCCGCGGTGCCGACCGGAACGGTGGACTTGCCGACGACGAGCGTGGGACCGTCCGGGTGCTCGCCCAGGTGCGGCGCGAGCGCGGTCACGGCGGCGTCGACGTAGGTCAGGTCCGCCGCGTAGGAGCCGTCGACCTGGGGGGTGCCGACCCCGATGAAGTGCACCTGCGCCCCGGCGAGGTCCGCGAAGTCGGTGGAGAAGGTGAGCCGGCCGGCCTCGACGTTGCGGGAGAGGACCTCCTCGAAACCGGGCTCGTGGAACGGCGCCCTCCCGCTCCCCAGCAGCGACACCTTCTGCGCGTCGACGTCGACGCCGATCACCTCGTGCCCCAGCTCGGCCATGCACGCCGCGTGCACCGCGCCGAGATAACCGCATCCAATAACCGAAATCTTCATGTCTGCACGGTACCGTCGAGAGCACGGCACGGGTCTTACCAAGGTCCGTGTTGTCTTCCCCGTAGGTCGTTCTGAGGCGCTCTCCCATGGCTTTTCGTCGTCCCACCGCCCTGTCCGTCGCTGCCCTCCTTGTCGGGGGCGCGCTCGTCGTCCCGGCCGCCGGTGCGGCCCAGCCTGCGTCGGCCTCGCCGAGCGGGCTCGGCGCGGCCCCGGCGGCGACCACCGCGCCCGAGCCGGTGACGGTGATCTCGCTCACGGACGCCGCCGGCGACCTCACCCCCGTCGCCGCCCAGGGGGTGGCGGAGCTCGAGGACGCCACGGGCACGTCGAGCGACGACGCCACCATCGGGACCGCGGGTCTGTCTGCGGCCGGCGCCGGTCCGGAGGCGGCGGCGGTGCCCGCCGTGCTGCCGGCCGACACCGCCGCCGACCCCGCCGACATCGCGGTGCTCACTCCGCCGGTGGACACCGAGGAGTTCCTCGTCGCCGGCCTGACCTGGGACGCCGGGGCCGCCCTGCCCTCCGGTGCGCGGGTGTTCCTGCGTGTCCTCGAGGACGGCGTGTGGTCGGACTGGCTCGAGACCCAGGTCGAGGAGGGGGCCGTCCGGACGGGCAGCAGCGCCGAGGGCCGCGCGGGCACCGACCCCTTCGTCACCGGTGGCGCCGAGGCCGTCCAGGTCCAGGTCTCCGGCGACGCCGCCGAGCTGCCCGCCGGGCTCGAGCTCAGCCTCATGCCCGCGAACCCGGCGCCGCCGACCGAGGTCATCACCGACTCGCCCGCCGAGCCCGAGGTCCTGCCCACCGAGGAGCCGACGGCGACGACGGAGCCGGCGGCGTTCCGCTCCCTCGGCACCACGGCTGTGACGGTCGCCACCGCGGCGGGAGCCGTGACCGGCGGGTCTGCGCCGACCGTTGCGGCCACGACGGCTGCCGTCACCACCCCGGCCGTGAGCGGTGCGGTCGCGCCCACCGCGGTACCGGCACCGGCGGTCGTGAGCCGGGCCGGCTGGGGAGCGGACGAGTCCCTCATGACGTGGCAGCCGAAGTACTCCGAGCTCAAGGCCGCCGTCGTCCACCACACCGCCGGCACGAACACCTACACCAGCGGTCAGTCCGCCTCGATCGTGCGGGGCATCTACTACTACCACGCGGTCACCCGCGACTGGGGCGACATCGGCTACAACTTCCTCGTCGACAAGTACGGCCAGGTCTTCGAGGGCCGCCGCGGCTCGCTCGCCGCCACGAACGGGCAGATGACGATCGGCGCGCACGCCGCCCCGGCCAACACCAACACCCTCGGCATCGCGGCGATGGGCGACTACACCGTGGTCGACGCCCCCCAGGTCGTCCTGGACAAGATGGCCGACGTCATCGCCTGGAAGTTCGGCCCGGCCGGGATCGACATGTCCACCCCCAGCGGCATCATCTCCCCGGGCACCTACGCGCTGCCTGCCGGGAAGAACCTGCCGCGCGTCTTCGGCCACCGGGACGTCTCGAGCACCGCGTGCCCCGGCAACGACATCTACGGGCGCATCGCCGGCCTCTCGGACCAGGTCGCCCGCCTCATCGCGGCGTCCTCCGCGCCCGTCCCGGAGCCCGAGCCGGAGCCCGCCCCCGCACCACCTTCGACGGGGAACCCCTACGGCATGGTCGACGGCGTCAGCGTGGTTCGCGGCGGTGTGCGGATCGAGGGCTGGGCCATCGACCCGGACACCACCTCGCCCATCTACGTCTGGGTCACCGTCGACGGCCAGGGACGTCACCTCTACGCCAACGACCCGCGCCCCGACGTCGACCGGGCCTACGGGGCCGGGCCGGACCACGGGTACACCGGAACGTTCGACGCCGGCCCGGGGGCCCACGTCGTCTGCGCCACCGCGTCCAACGTCGGCGCGGGCACCCACCAGCCGCTCGGCTGCCGCACCGTCGTCGTCGAGGGCGACCCGTACGGCAACCTCGAGTCGGTCACGCCGACCCTCGGTGGCATCGAGGTCAAGGGGTGGGCCATCGACCCCGACACCACCGGGCCCGCGTACGTCTGGCTCACCGTCGACGGCCAGGGCCGCCACCTCTACGCCAACCAGGTCCGCGGCGACGTCGGCCGCACCTACCCGGCCTACGGGGACCGTCACGGCTTCCGCAGCACGGTCTTCGCCGCACCCGGTGAGCACGTGGTCTGCGCGACCGCCTCGAACGTCGGGACCGGTGAACACCGTCCCCTCGGCTGCCGGACCGTGACCGTCACCGGCGGCCCGCCGTTCGGCAACTTCGAGCGCGCCACGGGCGTCGACGGCGGGATCGCCCTCAGCGGCTGGGCCATCGACCCCGACACGACCTCCCCGGTGTACGTGTGGGTGACGGTCGACGGTCGGGGCCGCCACCTCTACGCCAGCGGGGAGCGCGGCGACGTCGCGCGGGTCTACCCCCACCTCGGCTCCCGCCACGGGTTCTCGGCCACCCTGGCCGCCGACAGCGGACGCCACCGGGTGTGCGTAACGGGCTCCAATGTCGGGGAGGGCAGCCACAAGCCATTCGTGTGCCGCGACGTCACGGTGCCCTGAGACCTCCGGCACACCCGGGCACCCGGGCGGATCCTCTTGCTACCTTGGTCTGTCGCCGGCCCCCGCCAGGGAGCACCTGGTCCGGGCGCGGGCGCACCACGTGGCACTGGCACCGGAAGGCAGGACGACTCGATGCGCGGACGACCGCGGCCGACGACGGGCACCGCTGGCCCCACCGACGGCTGCGCCGGCGGTGAGCGGTGAGCGCGACCTTCGGCCAGGAGATCCGCCCCGCCGTCCCGATCTGGCGGCAGTGGAACCTCATCAACAACTTCGGTAGACGCGACCTCAAGGCCAAGTTCAACGGGACCCTGCTCGGCTGGGCCTGGTCCCTGGTCGTCCCGCTGGCGACGCTGGGCATCTACACGATCATCTTCTCGATCGTCTTCCGGATGCAGCCGCCCCCGCTCGGCAGCGGGCGTGAGGGCATCTTCGCCGTCTGGCTGTTCGCCGGCCTCGCCCTGTGGTCGTTCTTCAACTCCAGCATCAACGCCGGCATCAACGGGCTCCTGGGCTCGGGCGGGCTGCTCCAGAAGATCTACTTCCCCGCGTACGCGCCGGTGCTCGGCGCGGGCCTGGCCGTGGGGGTCCAGAGCCTCATCGAGCTCGGCCTGCTGCTCGTGGTCCTGCTCTTCCTGGGGAACCTGTCGTGGACGTGGCTGCTCGTCCCGGCGCTGCTCGTGCTCTTCGTCGCGTTCTCCTCCGCCGTCGCGACCGGCATCGCGATCCTCAACGTCTACTACCGCGACCTCGCCCACCTCGTCGCGGTGGCGCTGCAGCTGCTCTTCTACCTCACGCCGATCATCTACACCCCGGAGTTCGTGCCCGAGACCTGGCGCGGCGTCCCGCTGCGGGCGATCGTGGAGTTCAGCCCCATCTCGGAGTTCATCACCCTCTTCCGCGCGCTCGTGTACGACCTCACCCCGGGCACGCTGACGCAGTGGGTGTCGGTGGCACTGTGGACGGGCGCCGCGCTCGTCTTCGGCTCGCTCGTGTACAGACGCCGCGGCGGGGACCTGGGGGAGCAGATATGACCGAGGTCGCGATCAGGGTCGAGAACGTCAGCAAGACCTTCACGATCCACAACGAGCGCCGGGACACCGTCAAGGAGCGGTTCGTCCGCGGGTCCGCCAAGGGCAAGCACGTCTTCCACGCCCTCGAGGACGTCAGCTTCGAGGTCCCCCGGGGCTCGACCTTCGGCCTCATCGGCCACAACGGCTCGGGCAAGTCCACGATGCTCAAGGTGCTCGCGGGCGTCTACCGGCCCAACTCCGGCCGGGTGCTCGTCGACGGCCGGGTCTCGGCCCTCCTCGAGCTCGGCGCCGGGTTCCACGGCGAACTCACGGGGCGGGAGAACATCTACCTCAACGGCGCGATCCTCGGCCTGACGAAGAAGCAGATCGAGGCATCGATCGACGAGATCATCGACTTCGCCGACATCGGCGAGTTCATCGACTCGCCCGTGAAGGTCTACTCCTCGGGGATGTACGTCCGGCTCGGCTTCGCCGTCGCCGTCACCCTCGACCCGGAGATCCTCATCGTCGACGAGATCATCGCCGTCGGCGACGAGGAGTTCCAGCGCAAGTGCTTCGACTACCTCTTCGAGCTGCGCAAGCGCGGCACCACCATCGTCCTGGTCACGCACTCCCTGGGCCTGGCCGCGGACCTGTGCGACAGCGCCGTCTGGCTCGACCACGGCCGTCCCAAGATGGTCGGCGACGTCCGCGAGGTCATCGACGGCTACCTCGCCTCGGTGAACCAGAAGGAGTTCGCCCGCCGGCAGGAGGAGGCCGACGAGGCGGGGGACGGCGACGCGCCCGAGGTCCTCGCCCCCGTCCCGCGCCTGGGTTCGGGCGAGGTCCGGATGAAGAGCATCGAGATCCTCGGGCCTGACGGCACCGAGGTGCCCATCGTCAGCCCCGGCGAGGCCTGCACCGTCCGCGTCCACGTCCACGCCCGCGAGGCGGTCCACGACGTCGAGGTCGGCCTGGCGTTCGTGCACGAGTCGGGCATGACCCTCGCCGGCCCGAACTCCGGGCAGGAGCGGCGCACGTACGACTTCCCGCAGGGTCCCAGCTTCGTCGACTTCCACCTCGACACCCTGCCCATCCAGCCCGGGACGTTCGCCGTGAGCACGTCGCTCATCACCAAGGGACACACCTACGACTACGCGGACCGCGAGAAGGACTTCATCGTGCGGGCCGACCGGGCGGTGACCGAGCCCGGCCTCACCCGTATCGTCGGGCGATGGAGCCCCGAACCGTCGATCGCAGCGAAGGGGAGCCGAGCATGACCGAGGAGACCACCACCGGCGGCGCGACCACGCCCGCCACCACCGGCGGGACCAGCCCCGCCGGCGGCGGGACCGCGCCCGCGAGCAGGGCGCTGGACCTGCCCACCCTCCAGCGGGCGCTCGAGGCGCTTGCCACCGGTGACCGCGCCGCCGCCGAGGCGGTACTCGCCGCCGCCGACCTCGACGAGAACGCACGGCGGGAGCTGACCGCACCGCTGCAGGGCGTCGGCACCGACGCCGAGGCCGCCCAGGAGCTCGGCGAGGCCCTGCGCAGCCAGGGCCTCGGCCACGACCTCGTGAACGAGGCCTACCGGGCGGCGTTCTACCTCTCGGGCCGCAGCGAGGAGCTCTCCGCGAACCCCCTGTACGCCTACTTCCTGGCGCACCGCTCGGGCGGGGCGCTCGACAAGTGGGTCCACTACTTCCCCGCCTACCACCGCCACCTCGAGCGGTTCCGCGACCGTCCCGTGCGCGTCCTCGAGATCGGCGTCTACCGCGGCGGCGGGCTGGCCATGTGGCAGCACTACCTCGGCCCGGACGCCACCGTCGTCGGTCTCGACGTCGACCCGGCCGCCAAGGAGGCCGCGGGCCCGGGCTTCACGGTCGAGCTCGGCGACCAGGCCGACCCCGAGGTCCTGCGCCGCCTCCACGGCCGGTACGGCCCGTTCGACGTCGTCATCGACGACGGCGGCCACACCATGGTCCAGCAGCGCACCACCGTCGAGACCCTGTTCCCCCTCCTCGCCGAGGACGGCGTCCTGCTCGTCGAGGACTGCCACACCTCCTACTGGCCCGAGTACGAGGGCGGACGCGGGCGGGCCGGCACGTTCGTCGAGTGGGTCAAGGACCGCCTCGACGACCTCCACGCCAACCACACCGACGGCGCGGACGCCACCACCGTCTGGGCCACCCACCTCGACGCCGTGCACGTGCACGACTCCCTCGTCGTGCTGGACAAGAAGGAGCGGTTCCGGCCCTTCAGCGAGATGGCCGGGACGTCGGCCTACCTGCGCGTGGACCGTCCCGCGGAGGGCCACCTGCTCGACCTCATCGCCGCCCGCGACGCCGCCCGCGCCGAGGTCGAGGCGCTGGAGGCCGAGCTCGCCGAGCTCGCCGGGGCGGGGATTCCCGTCGCGGCCGCCGACCCGACCGCCGAGGAGCTGCGCCGCACCCGATCCGCGTTGCGCCAGGTCCAGTCCCAGCTGGCGGAGACCGGCACCGCGCTGTCCACCCTGCAGAGCGAGGTGGCCAGCACCAACGGCCGGCTCCTGGAGAGCTGGGAGCAGATCCACCTCATGCGCAAGTCGGTCTCCTGGCGCCTGACCGCCCCCCTGCGGGCGGTGCGCGGGATGATGAAGTGAGGAAGGCCGACCGCCCGCTCGTCCTGGACGTCGTGGGCGACCGGGTCACGGTCGAGCACGGCGCGGACGTGGACGTCACCGCCACCGGCCGGGCCGCGCTCGTCGCCCAGTACTCGCGCGGGAACGTCATGTCCCGCTCGCTCCTCGAGCTCGTGCGCCAGCTCGACGACGGCGGGTACCGCTGCGTCGTCGTCTCCACGTGCGAGTCGCCCGAGCCGCTCGTCTGGCCGGGTGAGCTGCCCGCGGCGACGGTGGTCCTGCGCCGGCCGAACCTCGGCTACGACTTCGGCTCGTGGGCCGTCGCCCTGGACCGCTACCCGGCGGTGGCCGCCCTGCCGCGGGTCATCCTCACCAACGACTCCATGGCCGGTCCGTTCGCGCCGATCGCGCCCCTGCTCGAGGCGTTCGACACCGGGCATACCGACGTGTGGTCGCTCACCGACTCCTACCAGCTCGGCCGCCACATCCAGAGCTTCTTCGTGGGCTTCCGTGACGGCGTGCTGGCCGAGCCGCCCTTCCGCACCTTCTTCCGCAAGGTCCGGGTGGAGAAGGAGAAGATGGACGTCGTCCACCGCTACGAGGTGGGCCTGACCCGGACCTGCTTCGGCGGCGGGTACTCCATGTCCACCCAGTTCCGGTCCAACGACCTCGGGGTCGGCGCCGAGAACCCCACCCTGGCGGGTTGGCAGCAGCTCCTCGCGGTGGGCTTCCCGTTCGTCAAGCGCACCCTCATCAACGACCCGTCCACCGCCCCCGGCGCCGAGAACGCGGCCCAGGTCGTTCGTCGCCGGTTCGGCGTCGAGCTGTCCGACTGGCTGTAGGAGAGAAGACGTATGCGCAAGATCACGGTCGCCGGCGTGCGCCGGCGCGCGGCCCGCTACTCGATGATCGCCAAGTCCGGCGTCATCACCTACCTCGAGGACGGCACCCTCCCCGGCCGGTCGCGCTCGGTCTCCCCGGTCGACTTCGGCGCCTGGCTGCGCCGCGGGGCCGGCCGCAAGGCGTCGGGCCACCCGGACAGCTGGCGGGTGGACCCCCAGCTGCCGCTGGAGAGCCCGGCGAAGATCGCCGTCGTCGTCCACGTCTTCTACGCCGACCTCCTCCCCGAGCTCCTCGCGAGCCTCGCGGCGCTGCCGGTCGAGTTCGACCTCGTGGTCACCAACGCCTCCGGCGAGACGGTCACCGTCCCGCGCGACGGCCTGCCCCGGCTGCGCAACGTCGTCCTCTTCGACGTCGAGAACCGCGGCCGCGACATCTTCCCCCTGGTCCAGGTGGTCAACGCCGGCATCCTCGACCCCTACGAGCTGGTCCTGAAGCTGCACACCAAGAAGAGCGCCTGGCGCGAGGAGCACGCCGAGCTCAGCGGCTCGGGCGGGGAGTGGAAGGACCAGTTCCTCTCCTCCCTGGTGGGCGGGCAGGACGAGGTCACGGCCATCCTGGACGCCTTCGCCGACGACCCGAACCTGGGGCTGGTCACCGCCCCGGGAAACATCGTCGGCAAGGAGTTCTGGGGCGCCGACGAGCAGATCACCCGCGAGCTGCTGCGCCGCCTCGAGCTCGACGTCGACCACGACGCCCTCCGCTTCGCCGCCGGGTCGATGTACTGGGTCCGCGCCTTCGTCCTGCAGGGGCTGCGTGCGCTCAACCTCACCGCGGACGACTTCGACGACGAGGCCGGCCAGATCGACGGCACGACCGCCCACGCGATCGAGCGCTCCATCGGCATCCTCACCGAGGAGGCGGGGCTGACCCTCACCGAGACCGACACCCTCCCGGCCGCGCCCACCGGGGGCTGGGAGCGCTACCGCTTCGCCGCCCCCCGCACCCCGGGCGTGAGGTTCGTCCCGTTCTACCTGGGCCAGTTCCACCCGACGCCGGAGAACGACGTGTGGTGGGGCAAGGGCTTCACCGAGTGGACCAACGTGACGGCGGCACGGCCGGTCTACCGTGGCCACCACCAGCCCAAGCTGCCCAGCGAGCTGGGCTTCTACGACCTGCGGCTCGACGAGATCCGGGAGGCCCAGGCGCGCCTCGCGCGGGAGCACGGCATCGCCGCGTTCATGTACTACTACTACTGGTTCGCCGGCCAGCGACTGCTCTCCGAGCCCATCGAGCGGCTCCTCGCGTCCGACACGCCGATGCCGTTCTGCATCATGTGGGCCAACGAGAACTGGACCCGCCGGTGGGACGGCCGCTCCTCCGACATCCTCATCGGGCAGGACTACGACCTCGTCCCCGCCGAGTCCTTCATCGACGACGTCATGCCCTTCCTCAAGGACCCCCGCTACCTGCGCGTCGGCGGCCGTCCGGTGCTGGCGGTGTACCGGCCGGCACAGATGGACGACTTCGACGCCGTGCTCGAGACGTGGCGGCGCCGGGCGCGCGAGGAGGGCGTCGGCGAGCTCCTCGTGCTGGCGGTCGCCGTGGCCGAGGAGTTCGACGGCATCGGCGCGAACTTCCGCGAGCACGGCCTCGACGGCACCCTGGGCTTCCCCCCGCACAACCTCCCCTGGGCGCCCGGACCGGCGGAGAAGCTCGCCCTCCAGCCCCAGTTCCGGGGCAACCTCATGAGCTACGGCGCGCTGGCCGAGGCGGCGCGGACCCGGCTGCGCACCCTCGCCGACGGCGTCAACCCCGGCGTCATGGTCAACTTCGACAACACGGCGCGGCGCCAGTGGCGGCCCGACGTCTGGTACGGCTCCAACCCCTACACGTTCCGGCGCTGGGTGGCGCAGGCGGCCGCGGCCGTCATGCACCGGCCGCCGGAGGAGCGGCTGGTGTTCATCAACGCGTGGAACGAGTGGGCCGAGGGAGCGATCCTCGAGCCGACCGACCGGGCCGGGCGCACCTACCTCCAGGCCGTCCGGGACGTCGCCTTCGGCTGACGACCGGGACGGCAACCCGCGGGCGCACGGCCTCGCCGCTCGCCCTGCATCAGGTGGCGAGCACCCGCTCCGGCGAGCGTGAGGGCAGCGCTGACCGCCCGGCCCGGACGTGCCTGGGCGGTCCCGGCGCCACCCACGGGGTCGCGCGCACCGAGAGGACCGCGAAGGTGACGGCGACGTAGCCGAGCAGCAGGACGGCGACCGCGGCGACGGGGAACGTCGGTGCGTCCCCCGGCTCCGGCACCCGGGTGACGGCCGCGACCATCCAGGTCCCGAGCTGGCCCTGGACCACCAGGGCCCAGACCGCAAGGGCCGCCGCGCCCACGCGGGGCAGACCGGCGAGCCCGGCGGCCAGGACGAGGAAGACCGGCACCGCGACGGGCAGCAGGTAGCGGGCGTGGAGCTGCCCGCCCTCCGTGGCGTAGAGCAGCTGCTGGAGGACGACCAGCGCCGTGGTCGCACCGACGAGCGCCAGCGGTCCGGCGTCGCCTCGCCCGGGCGGGTGCTCGCGCCGCCGCCGCACCAGCACCACGACGCCGACCAGCAGGGGCAGGACAACCGTGGCGACCGTGAGGAGCTCGGCGTCGAACGCCCGGCCGTGACCGAAGAGCTTCCCCAGCCGCACCCAGCCGGCGGGGTCGGTGACGAGCTCGGCCAGGCTGCGCTCGGTCCGGCCCATGACCTCCTGGCCCCACTCCGGCTGACCGCCGGTGAAACGTCCCGTCAGCCGGTAGTTGCGCACGTAGAACCACAGTGCCGCCGCGAGGACCGTCGCTCCGATCCCGGTCGCCCAGCCGGCGGACCGGAGGAGTCGCGTCCAGCGGCCCCGTCGCCCGCCGGGCAGGGCGGACAGGACGACGGCGATCAGGCACGCGGCGAGCACGGTGGCGACCGCGGCACGACTGAGCATCCCGGCGCTGCCGACGGCCGCGAGGGCGGCGGTGCGCCCCGGCGTCATCCCGAGGCGCAGCACCCGCGCGGTGACGCCGAGGAGTGCGGTGGCCCACAGGGCGGCGAAGTTGTCGTTGTAGATCTCCGCGCCGGTACGCATGAGCCACGTGCTCGACGCGGCCACGACCCCGGTGGCGAGGACGAGGCGCGGCCGGCGGGGCAGGACCTGCGCCGTCGCCCACATGACCGCAGCGACCAGGAGCACGGCGATGCCCACGTTGAGCGCCCGGGCACCGTACCCGGCAAGCAGGTACCCGGCGGCCCCGGTCACCGGTCCCACGACCGGCGCGAGCAGGGCGTAGTAGAGGGGCGGGTGCTGGGCGGTCCACTGCCACGGCGCTACGAACCCGAAGGGCGGGTCCACGACCGCGCCGTCCTCGAAGACCGGCAGGGTGCCTCGCCACACCTGATAGGCGTGGTCGAAGTGGACGGCCTCGTCCGCCGAGGAGAACAGGGGGGTCGCGAGGGCGACGGCGGTGGCGGACGCGGCGGTCGCGAGGAGGACGGCGACGACGCCCCGGGCCAGCCGTGGGTCGGCCGGCAGCGTCGGTGACGGTCTCACCCGCCCACCCTAGTGAGGCGAGGTCGCACCCCCACACCGACCCGCTCGTCGTGCCCCGCGGGGTTGGTCACCACCCCGTGGAGGCGAGGAGCCGTTCCTCGAGCGAGGGGGCGAGCGAGGTGAGGTACGTCGTCGTGAGGTGGTTGCTGTCGAAGTACGCGTAGACGTTCCCGATGACGGCGGGACAGGTGCCGTCCGGGCACACGAGGTCAGTGAGGTCGAGGACGTGCACGCCGGGGGTGCGGGCGAGCGAGGCGGCCGGGTTCGTCGTCGCCATCGAGGCCTCGAGGGGGATCGAGCAGGCCGTCGGGTCCTCCTCCTCGAGGGCGCACTCGTAGGGGTCGAACGTGAAGCGCGGGTTGTCCCGGAGGGCGATGACCTCGATGCCGGCGTCGGTGAAGCGCGCCGCGGTCTCCTCGTACCCCGGGACGACCCGCTCGGGGGTGCCGTTGGGGTAGGTGTTGGTCGCGATCGTGAGCACGGCGTCCGGCCCGAGCTGCTCGACGAAGTCGTACGCCATCGGCAGCCAGTCGGCGCAGTGGTCGGGCTGCGAGGAGTGGGTGGGGTCGCCGAAGTTGCAGCCGGCGTTGAGCAGGGACACGATCTGCCAGCCCCGCTCCCGGGCGAGCGGTGCGACCGCCGCCGTCCACTGCTGCGTGTGCGAGTCGCCGAGGGCGACGACCACCCGCTCCGGGTCGTCCACGGCGGGGCTCTGGGTGCACCGGCCGGACAGGGCCTCCTCGTCCGGGCGGAACCGCCCCTCGCACTCCTGCTCGAGGTCGAACCAGTCGGGCTGGTCGGCCGGCAGGGGGACGGTCGGGGCGTCCGGGTCGCCGGCCGGCTCGTAGTCGGCGGCGAGCGCGGCCGCGCCGGGGTTGTCCTGCGCGCCGGCGGCCGCGGCCTCCGCCGCCTCCTGCGCCAGGGCGCTGCGCCACCACGTCAGCGGGGCAGCGACGAGCGCCAGGCTCACGAGGATGACGACGGCGCCGCGCAGGGGGCTGCGCTCCGCCCAGGACAGCCGGCGCAGCGGCGTCTCCACGACGCGGGTGACGAGCTCGGCCAGGAGGATCGACGACGCGACGATCGCGAGCCCGTCGAGCAGGCCGGCGGACTCCCGGCCGGTGGCGACGAGGTAGAGGACGAGGATCGGCCAGTGGACGAGGTACAGGGCGTACGAGCTGTTCCCGAGCGCGACGAGCGGGCGGAAGGAGAGGAACCGGTCGGCGCCGAGCGCGGTGCCGGTGCCGCCGGCGGCGAGCACGGACCCAGCGGCGAGGATGGGCCACAGCGCGACGTAGCCCGGGAAGGCCCGTTCGACGGGAAGCACCAGCCCGACGGCCACCAGTGCGGCCAGGCCGGCCCACCCGAGCACCACCTTGAGCCCGCGTGGCAGACGGACGAGCGGCAGCGCCAGCGCCAGCAGGGAGCCGGCGGCGAACTCCCACAGGCGGGCCCTGGAGTCGAAGTAGGCGAAGGGCTGGTTCGCGGCGGTCTCGACCACCGACCACGCGAGCGAGGCGGCGAAGACGGTCCCGAACGTCACCGCCAGGACCCCGCGGTAGGACCACCCGGTGCGCCGGCTGACCCATGCGCCGAGCGCGAGGAGGATCGGCCACAGGATGAAGACCTGACCCTGGATCGACAACGACCAGAAGTGCTGCAACGGGCTGGCCGTGGCGTGCTCGGCGGCGTAGTAGTCGACCGACCGGGAGGCCAGCAGCCAGTTCTGGACGTACAGCAGCGACGCCCACGCCTGGTCGATCGTCTCCTCCCACCGGGAGGCCGGGGCGAGCAGCCGCACGGCGGCGACCGTGCCGAGGATCGTCACGACGGCGGCCGGCAGCAGGCGCCGGAAGCGGTGCGCCCAGTGGCCCAGGAGCTCCAGCGGCCGCCCCGCCTCCACCTTGCGGACGAAGGACTCGGTGAGGAGGAACGCCGAGATCATGAGGAAGACGTCGACGCCCCCGGAGACCCTTCCGAGCCAGACGTGGTAGACGACCACCAGGAGGACCGCCAGGGAGCGCAGCCCCTGGATGTCGGCACGGTAGACCGCGGCGCGCGCGGCGGGGAGGTCCGGACGGGGGTGCGCCGGACGGGCGAGGTCGACGTCCACGGGCACCCCGGGATCCTACGGCGGTCCGCGTGGACCGGCATCCGGGCGCGGTCTCGCCGGGTCGTGAGCCCGCCCGCAGACGGAGCGTCGCCGGGTCGTGAGCCCGCCCGCAGACGGAGCGTCGCCGGGCCGCGAGCGCTGTCAGCCGCGCTGGTGCAGGGCGAGCTCGCCCGCCGGGCGCGGCTCGTCCGCCCGTGCCCCGGGCCGGGCGAGCACGAGGGCAGCGACGCCGAGGACGGCCGGCGCGACGACGGTCACGGCGAGCCACGGCGTCGTCAGCAGGCTCCACGACCCCCACCGGACGACCGCGTCGGAGACGGAGCCGTCATAGGGCTGGTAGAAGGCCTGGAACGCCCACACCACCGAGAAGGCCGCCAGGGCCAGCGCCGTCACGACCGACGCCAGCGGCAGCCAGCGCACGAACCGCGGGGCGATCCGCCGCGTCCCCCGGGTGAGGCTCCAGGCCACGGCGGTGAGCATCGCCGCGAGACCGGAGAAGAGGTAGCGGCCCTGCAGGCCGCCGAACAGTCCGGTGGAGGAGTAGTGGGCGACCGAGCCGGCCATGACGACCGCGAGCGTGCCGACCGGCAGGACGAGCAGGACCGCCATGGGCCGACGCTCGGGGGAGGGGACCACGACGGCCGCGACGACGAGGACGACGAGGAGGATCCCGAGGGTCATCTCGAGCCAGAACGGCAGCGGCACCTCGAGCCAGCCGAAGTTGCCCCAGATCGACCGGTTGAGGCGTTCGAAGGCCTCCGGCACGAACTCCACCGCGGTGGGGGTCTGGTCGCCCCAGTCCATCCGGGGGGTGGGCATGCCCGACGGCTGGAGCGTGCCGTGGACGAGGAGGTTGCGCGCCCACCACCAGCCGCCGACGACGAACGCCACGGCGAGGGCCGCGAATGCCGACAGCCAGCGCCGCCCCGTCCGCGGGTTGCCCGCCCTGCCCAGGACGAACGCGAGGGCGACCACGGGGATCGCGGCGAGGAGGAAGCCCTTGGTGAGCAGGCCCAGCCCGAGCGTCACGCCCGTGACCACCACGAGCCCGGTGGTGTGCCGGCCGGTGAGGGCGCGGGCGGCGAGGTAGGTCACCCCCAGCCCGAGGACCGTGGTGAGCGAGTCGTTCGTCACGGCGGCGTTGATGTGCGCGAACTGGCCGATCCCGACGACCCCGGCGCCGGCCACGACCCCGGCGGTGGCCGAGCCGACGACGCGGCGGGCGGTGGCTGCCACGAGGGGCACCGACCACATGGCGATGAACGCGTCGACGAGACGCATGAAGAGGAGCTGGACGTCCCAGCGCCACCCGTCACCGCCGAGCAGTGCGACGAGCCCGCCCATGAGGCCGTAGTAGAGGGGCGGGTGCTGAGTCATCTGGTCGTGGCTGGGCGCGATCTCGTCCTGGAGGTTCGCGGTGTGGTCCAGCACCGACCGCTGGGCCGGGTCGGAGGGCTGCAGCTCGACGAAGTCCGCACCCCAGCCCTGGAGCGTTCCCCGGGGCAGCAGCGAGGCGGTGAACATGCCGATGCCCTGGTCCTGCCGGCTGAAACCCGCCTCCCGGGTGGCGATGAGGGTGGCGTCGGAGATCATCGCGGTGCCCGGCGCGGGCCAGCCGCCGCCGGTCGCGACCCGCATGACCGAGTTGTAGTGCTGCGGCTCGTCGGGCGCGCGGAACCCGGGCGTGAGGACCGCCCAGAGCGCCATGACCGCTCCCAGGAGCACCGTCAGCGCAGCGACGGTCCGGCGGTAGGAAGTCTGCGACACACCCTCGAGGGTAACGGCCGAGCGGGCGCCGCCGGCCGGAGTGTGAGCGACGTGACTGAGCCGGGCGGGGCCGAGTCGGTAGGATTCGCTGTGTCGGTGCGACGGTCCGGATCGTCCGGCACCGTCGTCGCGCCCCTCGCGACGAGCCGACCGAGCGATTCGAGGAGTCCATGAAGCTGTTCGTCCAGGTTCCGTGCCTGAACGAGGAGGAGACCCTCCCGTCGGTCCTCGAGACGATCCCGCGGGAGATCCCCGGCATCGACGCGGTGGAGATCCTCATCATCGACGACGGCTCCACCGACCGCACCGTCGAGGTCGCCCGGGCCCACGGCGTGACGCACATCGTCCAGCACGCCCGCAACATGGGTCTGGCGCGCTCGTTCCGCGACGGCGTGGACTACGCCCTCGCCCACGGCGCCGACATCGTCGTCAACACCGACGGCGACAACCAGTACCCGCAGTCCCGGATCACCGACCTCGTCCAGCCCATCGTGCGGGGCGAGGCCGACATCGTCATCGCGGACCGGCAGACCTCGAAGATCGCCCACTTCTCCCCGTTCAAGAAGGCGATGCAGAAGATCGGGTCCGAGGTGGTCAACGTCGCCGCGGGCACGGACCTGCCCGACGCCGCGAGCGGGTTCCGCGCCTACTCCAAGGCCTCGCTCATCCGGCTCAACGTCGTCACGCAGTTCTCCTACTGCATGGAGACGATCATCCAGGCGGGGAACAAGCGGCTGCGGATCGCGTCGGTGCCGGTGACGACCAACGCCAAGACCCGCGAGTCGCGGCTGTTCAAGAACATCTGGCAGCACATGTTCAAGTCGGGCACGGCGATCAGCCGCTCCTACCTCATGTTCAAGCCGCACATCGTCCTGGGCGGCCTGGGCACCATCATGCTCGTGGCCGCGCTCATCCCGTTCGTGCGGTACCTGGTCCTGCTGCTCATGGGTGACGCCGGCGGTCACGTCCAGTCGCTCATCTTCGGCACGGCCATGCTCGTCGGCGCCCTGCTCAGCTACGCGCTGCTCGTCATCGCCGACCTCCAGCGCACCAACCGGGTCCTGCTCGAGGAGTCGCTCGAGAGGCTCAAGGAGATGCAGTACCGCCCGCCGGCCGAGGTCCTCGCCGACGTCACCGCCCTGTGGCCCGCGGGCGGCCACGCGCTGCCCGCGACGGCGGACGCTCCCGCGGCGCCCGCCGACGCGGTGCGCGGCGCCCGGCCCGCGACCACCGCCACCGGGGAGACCGTCGTCCCCGGCGGGGAGAGCGACGCCGCGCCGCACGTGACCGCGGGAGAAGCGGTCCACCGACGGTGAGGGTGCTGGGCTTCGGCACCTACGACGCCCAGCGCCACCCCAGGATCGAGGTGCTCCTCGACGGGATGCGTGCGCACGGCCTGGACGTCTCGGAGCTCGTCCGCCCGCTCGGCCTGTCCACCGCCGAGCGTGTGCGCATGCTCCAGCAGCCCTGGCGGGTCGCGGGCCTGGGCGCGCGGGTCCTGTCCCGGTGGGCCCGGCTGGCCGTCGCGGCACGGCGCCGGTGGCCGCGGCCCGACGTCGTCGTCGTCGGGTACCTCGGGCACTTCGACGTCCTCCTCGCACGTCTCCTCTTCCCCCGCTCGGTGGTCGTCCTGGACCACCTCGTCTTCGCCGCGACCACCGCGACCGACCGCGGCACCCCGACCGGGGTGCGTACCTGGCTGCTGGGCCTGCTCGACCGCGCCGCGATCGCCGCCGCCGACGTCGTCGTCGTGGACACCGACGAGCACCGCGCACTGGTGCCGGCCGGCCGGCGGTCCGACACGGTCGTCGCTCCCGTGGGGGCGCCGTCGGCGTGGTTCACGGCCGCCGCCGCGCAGGCGTCCGGCCGGGCGGTCGGGGTCGACACCCCGGAGGGGGCCGACGGGCGCCTCACGGTCATCTTCTACGGCCTGTTCACCCCGCTCCAGGGTGCGCCCGTCATCGGCCGTGCCCTGCGCCTGCTGCACGAGCGGGGCGTGGCCGTGCGCGCGACCCTCGTCGGTGACGGTCAGGACGCCGCCGAGGTGCGCGACCTCGTGGCCGGCCTGGACGAGGTCCGCTGGCTGCCCTGGGTCGACCCGCCGGAGCTGCCGGCCGTCGTCGCCGCGCACGACGTCTGCCTGGGGATCTTCGGCGCCTCCGGCAAGGCGCTGCGGGTCGTGCCCAACAAGGTCTACCAGGGGGCCGCGGCCGGCACCGCGGTGGTGACGGCGGACACCGCCCCGCAGCGCCGGGTCCTCGGCGACGCCGCCGTCCTCGTGCCCCCGGGCAGCGCCACGGCGCTCGCGGACGCGCTCGCGCGGCTGGCGGCGGACCCCGGGGAGCTCGCGGCACGGCGCCGGGCGGCGGCGGACCTCGCAGCGCGCGCGTTCACACCGGCGGCCGTCGCCGCCCCGGTCGTCGAGGCGCTCCAGGCCGTCCGGCCGCGCGCCGGGGGAGGTCGCTGATGGGACGCGTCGTGGAGGCACTGCGCTCGCGCTGGGTGCGGCGGGGCTTCGTGCTCCTGGCTCTCGCCGCTGCCGTGTGGGCGGTGGCGAGCCAGTGGGAGGAGGTGAGCTCGGCGGCCGTCCGGCTGGGCCCGGCGACCCTCGCCGCCTCGCTGGCCGTCAGCGTCGTCTTCGTCGTCATGACGATGCTGTCGTGGCGTGTGGTGCTCGCCGACATGGGCTCGCCCCTGTCCCTGCGGTCTGCGGCCGCCCTGTTCTTCGTCTCCCAGGTGGCCAAGTACCTCCCGGGCGGGGTGTGGAACATCCTCGCCGCCGCGGAGATGGGCGCCGACCACGCCATCCCGCGCCGCCGCTCCGTCTCCGTCATGGCGGTGTCCCTGCTCGTCTCCGTCGTCACCGGCAGCGCGCTCGCCCTCGCCGCGATCGCCGTCGCGCCCGGAGAGGACGCGGCCGCGTACAGCTGGGTGGGCTGGGCGTTCCCGGCGTTCCTCGTCCTGCTCGCCCCGCCCGTGCTCAACCGGGTCCTCGGCCTGGCGCTGCGCCTGACCCGGCGGCCGCCGCTGGAGAAGCCCGTCAGCGCCCGCGGCGTCGCCCTCGCCGCCCTCTGGTCGGTGCTGTCCTGGCTCACCGCCGGCGTCCAGGTGAGCCTCCTGGCGGTCCCGCTCGGCATGGACCTCACGGCCGCGACGTACGCCCTCGCCGCCGGGGGCTACGCCCTCGCGTGGACCGTCGGCTTCCTCGTGCTCGTCGTCCCGGCGGGGGTGGGCATCCGCGAGGCGGTCCTGGGGGCGGTCCTCACCACCCAGCTCGGGACCGGTGCCGTCGTCCTCGTCGTCCTCCTCAGCCGGGTGCTGCTCACCGGCGCGGACCTGCTCCTGGGCGCCGTCGGGCTGCTCCTCGCCCGGGGCGGGGCGGTCCCCGTCGCGGACCCCGAGAAGACGGGGAGTGCCGCCCAGCCGTAGCGGGGCGAACGGTTCCGAGGTGGCCGGTCGCCACCTCAGCGGTAGTCGTCGAGGTCGACGAAGCGGTACCCGCGCGCCTCGACCTCACGGATGATCGCCGGCAGGGCGTCGGCGTCGAGGGTGCTGCCGTCGGTGGGGTGCGACCCGACGTGCAGGAGGACGATCTCGCCCGGACGCAGGTTCGCCAGCACCCGGCTGACCACCGTCGAGGCGCTCTGCCCGCCGGACGTGCCCTGCCAGCCCAGGGTGTCCACGGTCCAGCGGACCGAGCCGTAGTCCAGGCAGTTCACCAGCGAGATCGTCCGGGCGTCCCGCGCCCCGAACGGGAAGCGGAACCACGGGCGGGGATCGGTGCCGGCGAACGCGCGGATCGCCGTGTCGGCCGAGGTGACCTGGCCCCGCACGTCGGCGTCGGGAAGCGTGGTGAGGTCCGGGTGGCTCTGGGTGTGGTTGCCCACCGGGTAGGCCTGGCCGACCTCGGCGGCGAACGAGGGGAAGGACTGCGTCCACGCGCCGGTGAGGAAGAAGGTGGCCGGCGTCCCCGTGGCCCGGAGCGTGGACAGGATCGAGGGGATCCCGTCGGCGTTCGCGCCCGCGTCGAAGGTCAGCGCGACGACGCGCTCGGTCGTGGGCAGGACGGACCACTCCGTGCCCCGGAGGGAGGGCGGCACACCCGCCTCCGTCCGGGCGGCGTGGGTGCTCAGCACGCCGTCCCCGCACCGGCCGTAGATGGACACGAGGTCCGCGGGACCGGTGGAGGCGACGTTGCGCAGGTGCCAGGTGGCCCCGCGAACCACGCCGATCCCCGTGCGACCGTCGTCGTCCCAGTCCCCGGTGACCGGCACGTCACCGGGGATGCCGTAGCCGAAGGAGATGCTCGCGCCGCCGCCGTCGGGGGTGTTGCGCAGGTACCACCCGCCGGCCCGGACGACGCCGATCCCGGCCCCGCCGAAGCCGTCCCAGTCCCCGGTGACGGCGGTGTCCCCGGGTCGGCCGAAGCGGAAGCTGGACTCGGCGACCCCGCTCGTCGGGGTGCCCCGCAGGAACCACGTGCTGCCGCGCACGACGCCGATCCCGGTGCGCCCGTCGCCGTCCCAGTCGCCCACGACCGGGCGGTCACCGGCCCGGCCGAACGCGACGACGAGATCCGCCGCGCCGGAGCCGAGGGTGTTGCGCAGGTACCAGGTCCCGGCCCGGAAGACCCCGGGGGTGCGCACGCCGTCGTCGTTCCAGTCGCCCATGACCTGCACGTCCGCGCTGCGCCCGTACGTGAAGCTCGGTCCGCCCGCGACGAACCACTGGGCGCCGCGGGTGACGACCTGACGGTCGGGCTCGGCCGCCGCGCCGGTCATCCCCGGCAACATCAGGAGCACCCCCGCGACGACGCCGGCGAACACCCCTCGCATCGACCTTGCCACGGCGGCCATGGCGGACTCCTTCGTCCCGGTGCCACCATGATCCGCCGCGGTGGTCACCGGGACAAGGGGCTGAGGTCACCGGTCCGGGACGCCGCGGACGGCGTGGCCGCTCGCGTGTGCCGGCGCCGGTCAGGCGCCCAGGGGCCCCGTCCGGCCGAGGAGTCCGTCACGAAGGCCACGGGCGAGCATCGCCGCGCGCCTGCGACGCGGGGCGACCGCCACCACGTTGAACGCGGCGTACTTCGCCAGCCAGACCACGTACCCGACGCTCCACGCGAGCGGCATGAGGCCGGAGCGGATGAGCAGGACGGTGTTGCGCGCGAGGTAGTAGTTGCGGACAGGTGCGTGGACGTGGACCTCCTGGGCCCGCCCCGGCACCCGGGCGAGACGGTCGCCGAGCTCGTGGTCGAGCCGCGCGTCGGTCACCGCGAGGAGCGCGTAGCCCCGGCGGCGGGCGCGCAGCCCCCACTCGAGGTCGACGTGGTCGATGAACCACGCCTCGTTCATCGGTCCGACGGCCGCCAGGGCCTCCGCCGTGACGAGGCACCCGGAGGCGATGAGGAACGCCGCCTCGACCAGCCCGTCCCGCGCGTCCTCGGGCCGGGCCCGGCGCGGTCCCCACCGGCGGGTGACGTAGACCATCTGCTCGCTCGTCGAGCGGGTGTCGGAGGAGACCGGGCCCACGGCGCCGACCCGGCGCCCGGCGGCGGTGGCCCGCCGGAAACCGTCGAGGAGACGGCCGACCATGTCGGGCGCCGGCATGGAGTCCTGGTCGGACAGCAGCACGAACCGCGCGCCGAGGACCAGCGCCTGCTCGATCCCGACGTTCTGGGCGTGGGCGATGCCCTCGTTACGGGGCAGGGCGATCAGCTCCGCCCCCGTCGAGGAGCACGCCTCGGCCAGGTCACCCGCCGCCGAGCCGTTGTCGACGACGACGACGTGCTCGCACTGGGCGGCCAGCGCCGCGAGCAGGGACCGGGTCCGGGCGACGTCGGGGCGGTAGGTGACGACGACCGCCACGACCCCGGCGGCGCCCGGCGCCGACGCGCCCGGGGAGCTCACCCGCGCAGGGAGGCGAGGTAGTCCTGGACGGCCGCGTAGGTCGGCAGGAGACCGGTGTCACGGGCCTCCTCCAGGCCGGGGGCCTCCTCGTCCTTCTCCGAGAGCTGCAGGGTCAGCGGGGAGCCGTCACGCGCCGTCGTGGGCCAGTCGATCCCGACGGCCGGGTCGAGGGGGTTGATGCCGTGCTCGCGTCCGGGCGCGTAGGGCTCCGAGCACAGGTACACCACGGTCGAGCCGTCCTCGAGGGCGCAGAACGCGTGGCCCAGGCCCTCGGAGATGTAGATGGCGCGCCGGTCGACGTCGTCGAGGAGGACCGAGTCCCACTGGCCGAAGGTCGGCGAGCCGACGCGGATGTCGATGACGACGTCGAGGACGGCGCCGCGGGGGCACATGACGTACTTCGCCTGCGAGGGCGGGACGTCGGCGAAGTGGATGCCGCGCACCACGCCCGCGGCCGAGATGGAGGAGTTCGCCTGCCTGAGGTCCAGCGGGTGCCCGACCGCCTCGGTGAACGCGGTCTCCTTGAACACCTCGAGGAAGACCCCGCGGGGGTCGGCGAACTGCCTGGGGGTGATCTCCCAGGACCCCTCTACCTTCAACTCGCGGAACTGCACGGGGGACTCCCTCTCGGACGCGGCGGACGACGGCCCCCACCCTACTGCGGCCCGGCGGGCGGTTCGGGGCGGGGCCGGCACGTCCGCGCGGTGCGGGGCGCCTGACGCGGTGCGGACCCCGAGCCGCGGCGCTCAGGGTCTGCGGTGCACCCCGAGGGTGTCGTCGCCGTCGGCGTCCCAGTCCCCGACGAGGACGGTGTCGGTGGCCCGCCCGTAGGACACCACGACGTCGGCCGCGCCGCCCTCGAGCGCGTTGGCGAGGTAGTAGACGTTGGCGCGGCGCACCGCGAGGGTGTCGTCCCCGTCGCCGTCCCAGTCGCCGGTGAGCACGACGTCGTCGGGGCGCCCGTAGCGCACCTCGACGTCCGCCGGGCCGCCCTCGAGGGAGTTCTTGACGTAGTAGACCGCCTCGCGCCGCACGGTGAGGGTGTCGACGCCGTCGCCGTCCCAGTCGCCGACGTGCACCTCGTCGTCGGCGCGGCCGTACCGCACGACGACGTCGGCGACGCCGGAGGTCACCGAGTTCTTCACGTGGTACTCGCCGCCGCGGCGCACCGCGAGGGTGTCGACGCCGTCGCCGTCCCAGTCGCCCACGAGGACCACGTCGTCGGCGCGGCCGTAGGTGAAGGTGACGTCGGGCGGGCCGGCGTCGTTGGAGTTGCGGACGAGGAACGTCGAGCCCCGGCGCAGCGCGACGGTGTCGGTGCCGTCGCCGTCCCAGTCGCCGACGAGGGCGGCGTCGTCGCCGTAGCCGGCGTCGAAGACGATGTCCGCGGTGGAGGAGAAGGTCGTGGAGAGGTAGAACGTGTGCGGCGGGTCCTGCGGTCGCCACCAGGGGGAGAGCATCCCCAGGGACCACGACGCGCGGGGGACGGCGTGCACGCCGCCGCTGCACTCCACGGACAGTCCGGTGATGCGCCCGCCGAGCGCGCCGTTGCCGTCGCGGCCGGTGACGAGGAGGGCGGAGAGCGTCTGGCCGGACGGGCAGTAGCGGGCCGCCGTCGTCGCGCTGAGCGTGGTCGACCAGACCGTGCGGGTGTCCCCGGCCGCGGTGCCCGTGTAGGGGTCGGCGCGGGAGACGAGGTAGGGGGTGCTCGCCCCGCCCGCGACCGACCAGCCGCCGTTGGTCGAGGAGAACTGCGTCAGGGCCACGGCGCTGCCGTACGTGCGCACCTGACCGGCGGTCACCCGGATGGCGTCGTCGGAGAGGGCGTGCTCGCGGGGGGTGATCACGCGGCCGTCGGTGTCCACCGTCGCCCGCCCGCCGTAGACCTGGCAGGCCGTGGTGTCGCAGGTGTCGTAGCGGGCCGTGCGCCGCCCCTCGGCGAGCATGTAGCTGCGCGCGGCGACCGCCTGGGCGCGCACCGCCTGGGCACTCCACGACGCGGGCATCTCCTGGGGGACCACGCCGCGCAGGTACTCCTCGAGCGGGACGTCGTTGACGACGTCGAACGCGTCGTCGCCGCTCGACACGTCCGCCAGCCGCACGGAGCCGCGGTACCAGGTGCCGGTCGTCGAGCTGCGGGCCACGACGACGCCGTCGGCGGTGGAGACGCGCACAGCGGCGCCGGTGAGGGTGTGCCGGGCGCCGGTGGCGGCGTGCACGACGGTGAAGTCGTCACCCGACCTGGTGACGGTGAGCCGGCCGGCGCCCAGCGTCACCCCCGCCCCGCCGACGACCTCGACGCGCACCGACCCCTGGCCGGCCGGGGTCCACAGCGTCACCGTGGTGGTCCTGAGCAGGCCGAGGGAGGTCAGCCCCACGCCGATGGTCGGGTTCGCCGTCGTGCCCGGGAAGCTGCCCAGGGCGGACAGGGTGGTGCCCGGGTAGTAGAAGTCGAGGATCTGGGCGTGGGTCAGCCCCGCCTCGGCGGCGCCCTTGGCGCCCCACTGGGACATGCCCCGGCCGTGGCCCCAGCCCCGGCCGTCGACCGCCCACTCGCCGGACGCGGGCACGGGGTAGCGCTCGGTGGCGGCGCCGGCGGTGGGTGCCGGGAGCAGCGTCGCGGCCGCGACCAGCAGCGCGAGGACGAGCCGGGCAAGGGGTGCGCGCATGGGTGTCTCCGGTGAGCGGCAGGGGTGCGGCCCGAGACTACCCCCACAGATGAGGGCAGCGGAGGACGGCGGGCGTGATCGGGACAGGCGGGCTCATCCTGGCAGCGCGGCCACCGGTTCGGGGCGGGACCGGCCGACCGGATACCCTCGCGGACGACCGACGACGAGGGAGAGACGATGCGCTGGTTGGTGACAGGGGCGGGCGGCATGCTCGGCACGGACGTGGTGGCCCGGCTCGGGCAGGCCGGTCACGAGGTGCGCGCGGCGGACCGCGACGAGCTCGACGTGACCGACCCGGCGGCGGTGGAGGCGACGGTGCGCGACATCGACGTCGTCGTCAACTGCGCCGCGTGGACCGCCGTCGACGACGCCGAGACCACCGAGGCCCCGGCCTTCACCCTCAACGCGGTCGCGCCGCAGCTGCTCGCGCGGGCGGCCCGCGTGGCCGGGTCGAGGATGGTCCAGGTCTCCACCGACTACGTCTTCGACGGCGCGGCGAGCTCTCCGTACGCCGAGGACGCCCCCCTGGCGCCGCGCTCGGCGTACGGGCGGACCAAGGCGGCCGGCGAGTGGGCCGTCCGCGCGGAGAACCCCGACCACCTCATCGTCCGCACGGCGTGGCTCTACGGCGCCCACGGCGGCTGCTTCCCCAAGACCATGGCCCGGCTCGCCGCGGACCGCGACGAGCTCCAGGTCGTCGCCGACCAGGTCGGCCAGCCGACGTGGACCGCCGACGTCGCCGACCTCGTCGTGCGCCTGGTCGAGGCCGGGGCGCCGTCGGGCACCTACCACGGCACGTCCGCGGGGGAGGTGTCCTGGCACGGGTTCACCCGGGCGATCGTCGCGGCCCTCGGCAAGGACCCGGCGATGGTGAGGGAGACGACGTCGGACGCGTTCGTCCGTCCCGCGCCCCGGCCCGCCTACTCGGTGCTCGGCCACGACGCCCTCACCGCGGCGGGCGTGGCCCCGATCGGGCCGTGGGAGGAGCGCTGGGCCGCGGCGGCGCCGACGGTGCTCGCTCCCTGAGGTCAGCGACGAGCACGGGCAGCCGACCGCCCATCGAGCCGTCGGCTGCCGATGGTCCGGCTCCCAGCGCCTCGAGGGATGTGCCCCCGGGCGCTCGGTCAGATGCGGTGCTCGAGCAGTGCGATGAGGTACTCGCCGTAGCCGGACTTGCGCAGCGGCTCGGCCCGCTCGCGCAGCTCGTCGTCGTCGAGGAAGCCCCGGCGCCAGGCGACCTCCTCGGGACAGCCGATCTTGAGCCCCTGCCGGGCCTCCACGGTGCGCACGAACGCGGTGGCGTCGGCCAGGGAGTCGAAGGTGCCGGTGTCGAGCCACGCGGTGCCGCGGGGGAGGACCTCGACCTTGAGGCGGCCCTGCTCGAGGTAGACGCGGTTGACGTCGGTGATCTCGTACTCGCCCCGTGCGGAGGGCTGGAGGTCACGGGCGATCTCGATGACGTCGTTGTCGTAGAAGTACAGGCCGGGCACGGCGTAGGAGCTCTTCGGTCGTGCCGGCTTCTCCTCGAGCGAGACCGCGGTGAAGCTCTCGTCGAACTCCACGACGCCGTAGGCGGTGGGGTCGGCGACGTGGTAGGCGAAGACGGCGCCGCCGTCGATGTCGCCGAACCGGTTGAGGGTGTGGCCCATGCCGGGGCCGTAGAAGATGTTGTCCCCGAGGACCAGGGCGGCGCTGTCGTCCCCGACGAAGTCGGCGCCGAGCACGAAGGCCTGAGCCAGGCCGTTGGGCACCTCCTGGACGGTGTAGGAGATGTTGATGCCGAACTGCGAGCCGTCGCCGAGCAGGCGGTGGAACGACTCGGCGTCGTGCGGGGTGGTGATGACGAGCACGTCCCGGATCCCCGCGAGCATGAGGGTCGTGAGGGGGTAGTAGATCATCGGCTTGTCGTAGACCGGCACGAGCTGCTTGCTCACGCCGAGGGTGATCGGGTGCAGACGCGTGCCGGACCCGCCGGCCAGAATGATTCCTCGCATCCGCACAGTCTGTCGCAACTCCGGCCGCGGCGGCGCCCCGACGTGTCCCCGGCGCCGTCAGGCTCCCGGGCCAGGGGTGACCCGGCGCCCGGCGGACGCCGAGGGGTCAGCGAACGGGGATGCCCAGCACCTGGCACAGCTCGCGGCCCATGTTCTCCCGGGCGTAGCGCCGGCGGCACTGGACCTGGAACCGGGCGGCCAGCTCGCGGGTCGCGGTGCGGTCGGCGGCGAGGGCGCTCAGCCGCTCGCTCCACGCTGCGGGGTCCCCCGGCGGCAGGAGCAGGCCGGTCTCGCCGTCGACGACGGCGTCGCGCAGCCCCTCGAGGCTCGCGGCGACGACGAGCGACCCGCGCATCGCCGCCTCGACGGCGACGAGCCCGAAGCCCTCCATGTCGCCGTCGACGGGGATGTTGGGCTGGACGAAGACGTCGGCCCCGCGCATGAGCCGCTCCCGCTCGGCGTCCGGCACGGCGCCGAGGAGGCGGACCCGGTCACCCAGGCCCAGCTCGTCGACGGCGGCCCGGGCGCGCGGGGCGTCCACACCGTCGCCGGCGACGAGGTAGACCACGTTCGCCGGCAGGTGCGGGACGACCGAGCGCAGGAACCACACCACGCCCTTGCGCCGGACGAGGCGACCGAGGGTGAGCACGACGAGCTCGTCGTCGCCGATCCCCGTCGCGGCCCGCAGCTCCGCCGCCGCGGCCAGCGAGGCCGCTGCGTCGAGGCCGGGGTCCTCCACCCCGAGGCGCACGACGTCGACCCGTTCCGGGGGCGCGCCGGCGGCGACGGCGGCCGCCGCGGTCGCCGAGCTGATCGCGAGGACGTGGGGAGCGCGGGGGAGCACCCGGGCGATGACGCGCTGGTACCACGCGGGGCTCCAGACGACGTCCTTGCCCATCGCCATGGTCGCGTGCCGCACCCCCAGCAGGCGCAGGAGGGGGGCGAGGAGGAGGTGGAGGACGACGTCGCCGGTCAGGACGAGGTCGACCTTGCGGCGCAGGACGAGGGCGACCAGCCGGATCGTCGCGCCGGGCAGCCACAGCGGCAGCAGCCGGTTGGCGCCGCCGTGGGCGATGAGGTGGGTCGGGGTGGCGGCGCCCGCGCTGAGCGTCGCCCAGACGTCGCTCGCGAGGGTCTCCATCCCGCCCACCGAGGGCGGGAACTTCCGGGTGATGAAGACGGTGCCTGCCACGACAGCGCATCGTACGGCTCCAGGCCCGGGACCTGCAGGCGGGGCCAGGTCGCCGGGCCGATAGGCTGGGGCGTCCGTCGCCGACGATTCGAGGAATACGCATGACGCGCGCGCTGATCACCGGGATCACCGGTCAGGACGGGTTGTACCTGTCCGAGCTCCTGCTGGCCAAGGGTTATGAGGTCTTCGGCCTCATCCGTGGGCAGAACAACCCCAAGCGGGAGCTCGTCGAGCGGACCGTCCCGGGTGTGAGGCTGCTCACCGGTGACCTGACGGACATGTCCTCCCTGGTGCGCGCGCTCTCGGACTCGCGTCCGGACGAGGTGTACAACCTCGGGGCCATCTCCTACGTGGCGTACTCGTGGGAGAACGCCAAGGTCACCGCCGACGTGACCGGCCAGGGTGTGCTGAACATGCTCGAGGCGATCCGCCTGCACTCGCGCGGCGACATGAGCGGGATCCGGTTCTACCAGGCGTCGAGCTCGGAGATGTTCGGCAAGGTCCAGGAGGTGCCCCAGCGCGAGAGCACGCTGCTGTGGCCACGCTCGCCCTACGGCGTCGCGAAGGTCTTCGGGCACTACATGACGATCAACTACCGGGAGTCCTACGGGCTGCACGCCTCGTCCGGGATCCTGTTCAACCACGAGTCCCCGCGCCGCGGCCCGGAGTTCGTCACCCGCAAGGTCTCCATCGCCGCCGCCCGCATCAAGCTGGGCCTGCAGGACGACCTCGTCATGGGCAACCTCGACGCGAAGCGCGACTGGGGCTTCGCCGGGGACTACGTCGAGGCCATGTGGCGGATGCTGCAGCAGGAGGAGGCCGACGACTACGTCATCGCCACGGGGGAGACCCACTCCATCAAGGAGCTGCTCGACGCCGCCTTCGAGGCCGCCGGGCTCGGGGACTGGGCGCCCTACGTCAGGCAGGACCCGCGCTTCATGCGCCCGGCGGAGGTCGACCTGCTCATCGGCGACCCGTCCAAGGCGCGTGCGGAGCTGGGCTGGGAGCCGAAGGTCCGCTTCACCGAGCTCGTGCAGATGATGGTCGAGAACGACCTGCGCGAACAGGCGCAGCTGGCCCGGGTATGACGCCGCGGGTCGCCCTGGTCACGGGCGTCGCGGGTCAGGACGGGTCGTACCTGTTCGAGCGCCTCGCGGCCGAGGGGACCGTGGTCCACGGTCTCCTCCACCCCGACCACGGACTGCTCGAGGCGCCCCTGGCGGGCGCGGACGCTCTCGTGACGCACCGGCTCGACCTGGCCGACCTCGACGGCCTCGCCGGGCTCGTGCGCGAGGTCGCTCCTGATGAGATCTACAACCTCGGGGGGATCTCCTCGGTGGCCCGGTCCTGGGAGGAGCCCGCCCTCACCGGTGTCGTGAGCGGTGTGTCGGTCGCGGCGCTGCTCGACGCCGCCCTGGCGGTGCAGGAGGACACCGGGCGCGGCGTGCGGTTCCTCCAGGCCTCCTCCTCGGAGATCTTCGGCCAGGCGGACCGCGCCCCTCAGGACGAGACGTTCCCGCTGGCGCCCGTCTCCCCCTACGGCGCGGCCAAGGCCTACGCGCACCGGATGACGGGGATCTACCGGGCCCGTGGGCTGCACGCCGTCGCCGTCATCCTCTACACCCACGAGTCGCCGCGCCGGCCGCCGACCTTCGTCGCGCGGAAGATCAGCACGACGGTCGCCGAGATCGCCCGCAGCGGGGGCGGGACCCTGACCCTGGGCAACCTCGAGGCGCGCCGCGACTGGGGGTGGGCACCGGACTACGTCGACGCCATGGTGCGGGCGGTCCGGCACGACGTCGCGGAGGACCTCGTCCTGGCCACCGGCCAGACGCACTCGGTCGCCGACTTCGTGCGGACCGCCTTCGCGCACGTGGGGATCGAGGACTGGCAGGCGCACACCGTCAGCGCGCCCGAGCTGATCCGGCCGGCGGACGCGGCCGAGCAGTGCGGCGATGCCACGCGGGCCCGCGACCTCCTGGGCTGGACCCCCACCACCACCTTCACCGACATCGTCCACGCGATGGTCGACCACGACCTCGGCACGGCCGGCTGAGATCACCCGTCGCGCGCCGCGGGCTCGCGAGCGACGTCGGCGTGGGGGCCCGAGGGGTGGCGCCTCGTCTGCGACCCTGGCCGTGGCCGGCTGCCCGCCGGCCGTACCACCGAACGGAGAGCTCTGTGCGCACCGGTCTGGTCGCCGTCGCGGCCCTCACCCTGGTGCTGTCCGTGGGCGCAGGACCGGCGGCGGCGAAGGGCGGGGAGATCGGCGGCAGCGGGAACGAGTACTTCCGCAGCGACCCGGCAGGCGCCCCGACGACCGTCCACCAGACCTTCGGGCTGACCGACGACGGTGCGCTCGTCGGCGACTGGGACGGGGACGGGGTGGACACCCTGGCGGTGCGCCGGGGGAACCGGTACCACTTCAAGAACACGTTCTCGGGGGCGATCGCGAACTTCTCCCAGTCGTACGGCACCGTGGACGACGAGGTGCTGGTGGGGGACTGGGACGGGGACGGGGTGGACACCCTGGCGGTGCGCCGGGGGAACCGGTACCACTTCAAGAACACGTTCTCGGGGGCGATCGCGAACTTCTCCCAGTCGTACGGCACCGTGGACGACGAGGTGCTGGTGGGGGACTGGGACGGGGACGGGGTGGACACCCTGGCGGTGCGCCGGGGGAACCGGTACCACTTCAAGAACACGTTCTCGGGGGCGATCGCGAACTTCTCCCAGTCGTACGGCACCGTGGACGACGAGGTGCTGGTGGGGGACTGGGACGGGGACGGGGTGGACACCCTGGCGGTGCGCCGGGGGAACCGGTTCCACCTCAAGAACACCTTCAGCGGGGCGATCGCCGAGAAGGTGGTGACCTACGGCCGGGACTCCGACCACGCCTTCTCGGGCGGTCTCGACGCGGCCGGCGGCACCGGCCTCGGGGTGCGTCGACCGCCACCCGCGCCGGAGCCGGCCCCGGCACCGGACCCGCAGCCACCCGTCTTCACCTACGGGACGCTGCGCAGCGGACAGAGCGCCCACTACCTCGTGGAGGGCCGCACGAGCTGGGAGCAGCTCACCCGGATGCCGTACATGGACCTGTACATGATCCCCGGCTACACCTTCCCGTGGGCGGTCCCGAGCGCCGGGGAGTACGGCGCGGTCGGTGAGCTGATGGACTTCCCGTCCGCGTCGTACTGGGACATGATCGCCCGCCTGGACCGCTACGAGCTCTACGACCCCTCCCTGCCCCCGGACAGCCAGCGCTACTACTACCGCACGCAGCGGCCCACCCTCCACGCGCCGTCCGCGTGGGTGTACGTGGCCACCCAGCGGTGGCAGGACTACGCCCGCAGCAGCGGCACACTCATCACGACGGGGGACTTCACGCGATGGTGACCACCAGGGTCCTGGCAGGGATCGCGGCCGCAGCGGTGCTGGGCGCGTCCCTGGGCGCGACGGCCCAGGGCGCCACGCAGTCGTCGGAGGCCACGGACGCCCCAGCGGTCGCGCAGTCCTCGGAGACCCCGGCGGCCCCTCGGCCCACCGACGCCTCGGCCACGGCCCCGGCGGCCCCTGAGCGCACCGACGCCCCGGCCGCGACGGCCCCGGCGGCGCCTGAGCGCACCGACGCCCCGGCCACGGCGGACCCGGGTCCCGGGGCGGCCGAGGTGGCGGCACCGGACCTGCCCGCCGCCGCCGAGGAGCCCGCCGGCGACCGGGTCGTCCTCTCCGGGCGCGGCAACGTCGTCAAGGCCGTGGGCGAGCCCGCCGGGCTCACGGGCCCCGACGGCGTCCCCGCGTTCGAGCTCACCGTCACCGAGATCGCTGTCGTCGGCTCGTGCCCGGGCCGCGGGGTCTCCGTCCCGCCCGAGAACGGGCACTTCCTCGTCGTGGACGTCCTCGCCGCCGTGGCCGAGGGCCGCGAGGGCTTCATGCCGCTCGGGGCGGAGGCGTTCGGCATCGTGGGGCCGGACGGCGTCACCGAGGCCGGGACGGCGACGACGGCGTCGTGGGGGTGCTTCGAGATGTCCCAGCTGCTTCCCCCGTTCGTCGGGCCCGCGGAGCACGGGGCCGGCAAGGTCGTCCTCGACACGGCCCACACCTCGGGCACGCTCGTCTACCGGCCGCTCGGCGCGGACGGGTGGGAGTGGGAGTTCGGCGGGTGAGACGCACGCCCGTCGGGCTCGGCGCCCTCGTCGTCGTGCTCGTGGTGGTCGTCGTCCTCCTGTCGGCACGCCCCGAGGGGCGACCCCCGGCCACCCCGACGGGCACGACGTCCGGGTCGGCCGCGCCGCCGACGGCCACCGCGCCGCCCACCGACCAGCCCTCGCCCCCTTCGGTCCCCCTCGGCACCCCGGTCGACGTCGCCGCGCCGGACGGTGGTGTCCTCACCCTCACCGTGGACTCGCTCACCGTGGCGGCCAGCTGCCCCGCCCGGGGCGGCGCCACGGCCGAGCCCGAGCTCGCCCACTTCGTCGTCGCCGAGGTGACGGCGCTGTTCGCCGCAGGCGGCAGTGACGAGGACGCGGCCCGTGTCGACGCCGGCAGCTTCGTCATCCGTGCGCCCGACGGGCGTACCCAGCAGCTCGTCGCGACCGCGTCGTCGTTCGCGTGCTTCGACGCGGAGCAGCTCCTCCCGCCCTTCGTCGAGGACGGTCAGGAGGTCAGCGGCCTGGTCGTCCTGGACTCGGCGACCGCGCACGGCCGCGTCGTCCACGCCGCCGACCCCCGGGCGGCGTGGGAGTTCTAGAGGCGGCTGTCCACCCGCTCGTCCTCGGCGACCCGGCGCCGCACGTCCGCCGGCACCCCGGGCTCGACGAGCACCACCGAGCCGCCGCCGTGCCAGGTGCGCACGGCCTGCTCCAGGAGGTCCGCGACGTCGTCGGGCGCGAGCAGGGCCCGGACCGGCGCGGCCGACGCGGGCTCGTCGACGTCGTCCTCCTCGGCGGGCACCACCGCCGCGTCGTCGTCCGGGCCGCCGATCGAGTCGAGCTCGTCCTCGTACCCCGGCTCGAGGTCGACGTCGTCGGCGTCGATCTCGTCGTCCTCGGCGGCGCCGGTGGCCCACCCGGCGAGGTCGCCGTAGGTCACCTCGAGGTTCTCGGTCACGAGCGCGAGGTCGGTGGACTCGGGCTCGCTGACGTAGCCCAGCTGGTCGCCGAAGGTCATCAGCTCGGCCGCGGCGTCCACGACGTTGGCGCCGAGCGGGTCGCCGTCCCACCGCATCGCGAGCGCCGGGAGCGCGACGGCGAGCACCAGCTCCGCGTCGTCCTCGCCCGGGGACTCGCCGGGTCGTGAGGTCACGACGACGTCCGGGGCGTCGGCGTCCTCGTCCTCCTCGAGGAGGTCCTCGGACGGCAGTGTGACCTGCGCGCCGGCCACCCAGCTGCCCAGCGCCCACACGAGCGTGCGCCAGTGCACCGGCAGGTCGAGCACGACCACCGTGCCAGGGCCGGCGTCGGCCTCCTCGACGAGGAGGTTCGCCGCCTTGGTCACCCAGTTCCCCAGCACCCGGCCCGACAGCTCCGTGCGCTCGCCGTCGACGCCGTACCAGGTGAGGCGAGGGCCGGTGGCGCCGGGGCCGAGCAGGGCGGTGAGCAACTGACCGGGGAGGGTGTCGGGGTGGCTCATGGTCCGAGCCTAGGGCCAGGACCGTGGCCGGGGCAGGCCTTGGCGGGCGTGGTCGTGCGCCGACCGGGTGCGCGCGATCACGGGGTGTGCTCGGGCCCCACCTGCCCTGCACCGACGCGAGTCTTCTCGCGGCCAGGAGCGAGCGATCACCCGGTGTGCCGGTTGCGTGCGAGGACCCGGTGCGCCGCATCGAGCGAACGATCCCTCGGTAGCCGAGTGAGAGTGGTGTGCAGTGATCATTCGACGACGGAGTGATCGTTCGGTGACGAAGGGATCGTTCGGTGACGAAGGGAGCACTCGCAGCCGGGTTCACCCCATGCGGCCGGGCCCTCGGTCCCACGACACGCCGCGCGACACGCCGTTACCACGATTTCTGGGGACCCGCAGCCGCGATCAATAGCACTTTTTCGCTTGACTTCAGGGGATGACACGCGTGTAATTCGGGGTACAACATCCGCTGGCGAGAAGGGGGAACGGCCGTGTGGAACATTCTCGGTGATGGTCCGCTGACCTCGGGTATCGCAGCTGAGGAGCGGACGGACGGCGACGTCCTCCACCTCCTGGTCGACGACGCCCCCGACGAGGGTGCACTCGCCTGGCAGGACCGGGCGCTGTGCGCGCAGACCGACCCCGAGGCGTTCTTCCCCGAGAAGGGTGGCTCCACCCGGGAGGCCAAGCGGGTGTGCACGTCCTGCGACGTCCGGGCCGAGTGCCTGGAGTACGCGCTGGCCAACGACGAGCGCTTCGGCATCTGGGGCGGGCTGTCCGAGCGGGAGCGTCGCAGGCTCAAGCGCCGTGCCGTCTGACCCGGCCGCCTGATCCGTGGCGGTACCGCACCACCAGGCCCGTCGACCCGCCACCCTCGCCGTGGTGGTCAGCGCCGGCGTCTCCGTCTACCTGCCCCGCACGCTCGCCGCGGTCGCGGGGCAGACCCATGCCCCCGACGTCGTCCTCGTCGTCGACGTGGGCGCCCCGGGGCGTGACCTCGGCACCGGGATCCCCGTGCACGAGGCGGTCACCGACGCCGGGCTGGAGGCCGTCACGCGGGTCCGCGTGGTGCGCGCCCCGGAGGCGACGACGTTCGGCGAGGCGGTCCGCCTGGGGCTCGTCGCCTACCGCGAGCTCGTCGAGCGCGCGGCTCGCCGCGCCCGTCGAAGGGGCTGGGACGGCGGCCTGAGCGGGCAGGGCACCCTCGCTCCCGGCGGTCCGTGGGCCGGCGTGACCGGCGAGCTCAACCCCGTCACCACCGGTGAGATCCGGGCGGTGGGGGAGGGCCGGGCCGACACCGCGGCGGCCGCCGACTGGCTCTGGCTCCTCCACGACGACTCCGCGCCCGAGCCGGCCGCGCTGGACCAGCTCCTGCACGCCGCCGAGTCCGGGCGCTCGGTCGCCATCGCCGGCGCCAAGCAGCGCGACTGGGCCGAGCCCGACCGGCTCCTCGAGGTGGGCGTGCGCGCCACCCGCACCGCCCGGCGCGTCTCGGACATCGAGCCCGGGGAGATCGACCAGGGCCAGCACGACGACCGGGAGGACGTCCTGGCGGTGGGCCTCGCCGGCGCACTCGTGCGGTCGGACGTGTGGGAGGAGCTCGGCGGCCCCGACCCGGTGCTCGGTCCCTTCGGGGACGGCCTGGACCTCTCGCGCCGCGCGCGCCTGGCCCGCCATCGCGTCGTGGTGGTCCCGACGGCGGTGGTCCACCACGCGCGGGCGTCGTTCCTCGGCCTGCGCGGTGACGGCGGTCCGACGTCTCCTGACCGGCCCGACCCGCGACGCTCGTTCCTGGCCCGCCGCCGGGCCCAGCTCCACAACGCCCTCGTCGCCGCGCCGGGGCCCGCGGTGCCGTTCCTCCTCCTCGGCCTCGTCACCCTCGCCCCGCTGCGCGCGCTGTGGCGCATCGCGACGAAGGAGCTCGGGCTGGCAGCCGCCGAGATCGGCGCCGCGCTCGCCGTCCTCGCCGCGCCCGGCGCGCTGTGGCGTGCGCGCCGCAACGCCGCCCGGACCCGGCGCCTGTCCCCCCGGGCCCTCGCGCCGCTGCAGGCCACCGGCGCGGACATCCGCCGGACCAAGCGGGACGTGCGCCGGCAGGCGACGGCCGCGCGCCGCGCCGCCCAGGCGCCGAGCGAGCTGGAGATCGCCGAACGGGCGGCCCTGGCCCGTCGGCGCCGCGTGGTCGGCGGCGTCGTCGCCGCCCTGCTCGCCGTGGTCGCGATCGTCACGTTCCTGCCGGTCGTGCAGGGCGGGGCGCTCACCGGCGGGGCGCTCCTGCCGGCCGACGCCCGGCTCGGCGACCTGTGGGGCGCGGCCCGCAACGGCTGGGTCCCGGGCGGGAACGGTACGCCCGGGCCGCCGGACCCGCTGTGGCAGGTCCTCGCCGTCCTCCAGCTCCCGTTCGCCGCGTTCGGCGCCACCACGTCGGTCCTCCTCTCCGTCCTCGTGCTCCTGGCGCTGCCGCTCGCCGGTGCGGGGGCGTGGTTCGCCGCCGGGGCCGCCACCCGCGCCGTCGCCCTGCGGGCGTGGGCCGCCGCCGGCTGGGCGCTCGCCCCGCCCCTGCTCCTCGCGGTCGGCCAGGGCCGGGTGGGTGCCCTGCTGGCCCACCTCGCCCTGCCCTGGGTGGCGCTCGGCGTCGCCCGCGCCGTGGGGGTCAACCGGCGCGACGTCGTCCTGCCCGGCCTCGTCGGCGCGCGCCGGGTGGTGCCGGTCGCGGCGCGGGCGACGGGCGACGAGCCCGAGCCGCGCGTCCTGGCCGGACCGCCCGAGGCCGGCGTCGTCGCCCGACGCTCGGCCGCGGGCTCGGTCGCGGCCGCCGCCGGCGCGTCGCTCGCCCTGGCGGTCGCGGCCGCCGGTGCCCCGGTCCTGCTGCCCACGTCCCTCCTCGCGCTGGCCGTGGTCGCCGTGGTCGTCCCACGGCGCCGCCTCCTGGTCCTCGCGGTCCCGCTGCCGGCGCTCGTGCTCCTGGCCCCCACCGTCGTGGCGGCGCTGTCCGACGTCACCGGTGGCTCCTGGCGGCTGCTCGTCTCGGACCCGGGCCCTGCCTGGTCCGCCGGGCCGGCGCCGGCCTGGCTCGGGGTGCTCGGCTGGCCCGTGCGCCCACCGGCGTTCCCCGGTCTCGGCGACGACGGCGTCGCAGGCTTCCTCGCCGCGTGGGGGCTGCTCGCCGGCGGCGCGGTCCTCGCCGTCCTGGCCCTGGTCGCGCTCGTCCGTGGCACGGCCCGCGCGCGCGCCGTGCGGGCCGGCTGGCTCCTCGTCGTCGCCGGGCTCGGTGTCGCGGTGCTCTCGGCGCGCACCGACGTCGCGGTCGGCGCCTCCCTCGACGGCTCCGCCGAGATCGTGACGGGGTGGCCGGGCACGGGCCTGTCCCTCGTGGTCCTCGGGATGCTGCTCGCCGCGGTGGCGGGCGCGGACGGCCTGCGCACCACGCTGGCCGGGCGGAGCTTCGGCTGGCGCCAGGTCGCCGCCGCGGCCCTCACCGTGCTGGCCGTCCTCGGTCCGCTGGCCACGGTCGGCGGCTGGCTGGTGGCCGTCCGAGCCGGTCTCGGCGAGCCCACCACCCTCCTCGCGGTGACGGCCCGTACCGCGGACCCCGTTCCCGCCGTCGCCGCGGAGATGCAGCGCTCCGGGCAGCGTTCACGGGTCCTGGCCCTCGTCCCGACCGCCGACGGCGGCTTGCGGGCCGAGCTGTGGCGCGGACCTGGGCCCCAGCTCGTCGAGACCTCCTCCGCCGCGGACCTGCGCGAGCTCGCCGCGGTCCGGACCGACGCCGGGTCCGCCGCCGACGCAGCGTCGGGCCCCGACGCTGCTGACACCGCCCTCGCCGCGGCCGTCGCCGCACTCGCGGCCGGGGCCGCCGACGACATCGGTCCGGCCCTCGGTGAGCACGCCGTCGGCGTCGTCGTCGTCCCGCCGGAGGCAAGCTACGTCCCTCCTGGCACCGAGCCCACGGCCGCGGCGCGGACCGAGCTGGTCGCGCGGCTGGACGCCACCGCAGGCCTGGAACGGGTGACCGAGAACGCCGCCGGTGTGGTGTGGCGCGTCTCGACCGACGCGGCGCGCTCGGGCGCCGCCGAGTCCGTGGCCCGCGCGCGGGTCGTCGATGCCGACGGCGCCTGGGTCCAGGACGTCGACGCCGGGGTGGTCAAGGTCGGGGCCGAGCTGCCCTCGGGCCCCGAGGGCCGCCGTCTCGTGCTGGCCGAGCGGGCCGACACCGGCTGGCAGGCCTGGTACGACGGACGGCCGCTGCGCGCGACGACGGACGGCTGGCGCCAGGCGTTCGAGCTGCCCGCGCACACCGGCACGCTCACGGTCGGGTACGTCACCCCCCTCGGCGGGTTCTGGACCTGGGCCCAGGGCATCGTGATCGGGCTGACCGCCCTGCTCGCGCTGCCCGTGCGACGGCGACGAGGGGAGTTCGACTGATGGCCGGCGACGAGCGTGACCAGGAGCGGCAGCAGCCCGAGGAGGCCGCGACGTCGCGCGACGACTCCGAGGTGACGACCGGGCCGGGGACGCCCGAGCGGTCCACGGCCACCGGGAGGTCCGCCGAGAAGACCGATGCCCAGGAGGTCGACGCCCAGGAGGTCGACGCCCAGGTGACCGACGCCGAGCGGACACCTGCCGAGCAGACCGACGACGAGCCGGCCGGTGCCGCCCCGGCACCCGCTGCCGTCGACACCTCGCAGAGCGCCGACGACGTCGGTCCCGCACAGGGTTCCGAGGATGTCGGTCTCGCACAGGGCTCCGCGGAGGCCGGCCCCTCGGAGGCCTCGGCCGCGAAGCCGGCCCCGAGGTTCTCCGCGCCGCGGGTGCTGCGGGTGGTCGGGCTGACGGCCTCCGCCCTCGCGCTCGTGGGCGCGGCCGCCGGGATCGTCGTCCTCGGTGACCGTGCCGACGGGGCGCCGACGGCCGCCGTCGACGTGCCGGTCGTCGCCGTACCGCCGGGCACGGTCACCCAGGTGTGCGCCGGGCCGCCGGAGCTGACCACGGGCGAGGGCATGGCCGTCGACCCCGACGTCGACCCCTCCGACGTCGTGCCCGAGACCGTGCTGGACGTCCTGTCGCTCCCGCGCGGCGACACTGCGGCCGGCGAGGCGACCTACGCGCCCCTGGACGGGGAGGAGGTTGGCCTGGAACGCACCGGAGCGGTCCGCCGCCTCGAGGTCACCGACCCGCCGGGCTCGGGGGTGCTCCGCGCCCGCCCGGCCGGAACCACCACCGCGCTGGTGGCCGGGGCCACGCTCACCCGCACCGACGCCGGCGACCTGCGCGGCCTCGTCGCGACGCCCTGTCTCGCTCCCGCCACCACGTCGTGGCTCGTCGGCGGCGCGACCGAGCTGGGGCAGAGCTCGGCGCTCGTCCTCACCAACAGCGGCGAGACGCCGGCCACGGTCGACGCCACGCTCTGGACGTCCCTGGGTCTGGCGGACGCGCCGCGCCTGCGCGGCGTCACGGTCGCCCCCGGGGAGCGCACCACGATCCTGCTCGAGGGCGTCGCGTCGGCCGACCCGGCCCTCGCGCTGCGGGTCGAGGCCGCCGGCGGCGAGGTGACCGCGAGCGTCCAGGACCTCCGTCTCGACGGGATCATCCCCGCCGGCATCGACACCGTCACCCCGGGTGCGGCGCCCGCCCTGCGGACGGTCGTCCCCGGCGTGGTCCTCGACGGTGCCGCCCCCGGGGCGGCCGCGACGTCCGCGGTCCGCCTGGTCAACCCCGGCGACGAGACCGCGACCGCGAGCGTCCTGCTCCTCGGCGAGGACGGCGCCCTCCAGGTGCCCGGCGCCGACGCGGTGGTGCTCGACCCGGGTGCGGTGCTCGACCTCTCCCTCGACGGCATCGAGGGCGGGGTCTACGCCGTCGAGATCGACTCCGACGTTCCCGTCACCGGGGCTGTCGTGCTCGCCCGGACCGGCACGGCCGGGGACCTCGACCCCGACACCGCACCCGTGGACCGCGCGTGGACGGCGTCGTCGGAGCTCCTCACCTCCGCGGTGCTGCCGCTGCCGGGCCTGAGCAGCCTGGCCGGGCCGGCCACGGTCACCCTCACCAACCCCGGCGAGGACGACGTCGACGTCGAGCTGAGACCGGTCGGCGGTGACGACGGCGAGGTGCGCGAGGTGACGGTGCCGGCCCGGTCCACGACCGCGACCGAGCTCGACGACGGCGTCGCGGTGGTCATGTCGGCGGACGCGGGCGTCGCCGCCGCGGTGGTCCTCACGGCGGAGTCCGCCGACGGTGAGCTCATCACCGTGCTGCCCGCCTCGCCGGACCCGCACACGGCCCGCTCGGTGCGCGTCGACGTGCGCTAACGTCGGTCGGGAGGGCCCCGGCCCGCGGGCCCGGACGTCGGGGGTGAGCTGTGCGGTTCCGGTACGAGACCAGGCCCGCCCGGGTCGTGTTCGGCCGGGGCGCCGTGCGCACCGCGCTCGTCGGCGAGATCGAGCACCTGGGCGTGCAGCGCGTGCTCGTGGTCACCGACCGGGCCCACGAGGCGACCGCGCGCGAGGTCACCGCCGGTTTCGCCGACGCCGTCGTCGGCCGGTTCGCCGGGGCCGAGCCGCACGTGCCGCTCGCCGTCGCGATGCGCGCGGTCACCCTGGCCCGGGACCTGCGCGCCGACGGCGTCCTCACCCTCGGTGACGGCGCCGCGACCGGCACGGGCAAGATCGTGGCCCGGGAGACCCGGCTGCCGATCCTCGCCGTGCCCACCGGCTACCCCGCCACCGAGCTGACGCCGGTGTGGGTGACGACGTCGGCGGGCCGCCGGGAGAGCGGCACCGACCCAGGTGTGCTGCCCCGCTCCGTGGTGCTCGACCCCGACCTCACCGACGCCCAGCCGTGGACGGCGGCGGTCGGGGCGGGGCTGACCGCCGTGGCGCAGGCCGTCGAGGCGCACTGGGCGCCGGGCGCCAACCCCGTGAGCTCGGTCCTGGCCGACGAGGCGGTCTCCGCGCTCGCCGCCGGGCTGCGGGGACGGGCCGCGGCCCCGCACGGCCGGGAGCCGGAGGACGAGGTGGCCGACCCGGTCGGCACGTGGGCCGGGACGTCCCAGGAGGCGGGGGAGCAGCTCCTCTACGGCACGTTCGTCGCGGCGACGGTGAGGTCGGTGACCGGCACGGGACTGCACCACCGGATCTGCCACCTGCTGGCGGGCACGTTCGACCTCCCGCCGGAGCAGCTCCACGCCGTCGTCCTGCCGCACGTCCTGGCGTTCAACGCCCCGGCGGTCCCCGCGGCGGCTGCGCGGGTGGCGCGGGCGCTCGGCGCCGACCACCCGGTGCTGGGCCTGCGGGGCCTGTGCGCGGAGGTCGGTGCGCCCCGTGGGCTGGTGGAGCTGGGCATGCGCCGCGACCAGCTGGAGGAGGCGATCATCCGGCTCTGCGCCGCCCTCCCGCTCCCCAACCCGCGGCCGGTGGGCACGGCCGACGTGCGTGAGCTGCTCACCGCGGCCTACGGCGGGTAGCCCGGGCCGGAGCGGCGCTCCAGGCGCGCCGCCGTGCTCGTGACCGCGACGCGGCTCGAGAGCACCTCGTCCGCGGCGATCGGACGGCGCTGGCTCAGTCCTCTCGTGGGTACTCCGGGTCGATCTCCTCCGGTGCCCGGCCCAGCATCCCGGCCACCTGCTCGACGAGGACGACCCGGACGAGCTGGTCGAGCTCCTCGGTGTCCTCGCAGCGGCCGAGAACGGGGCGACGGTAGACCACGACGCGGTGGCTCAGCCCGGCTGCGGGGTCCGCCGGGAAGTACCGTCCCAGCGCCACGGTGCGGTGCTCCCACGGTGCCGGGTCGGACGGCGGAACCTCCTCGACGGCGAACTCCACGCCCTTGAGCTGCTTGGCCCAGCGGCGCTCGAGCCGCTCCACGTTGCGGATGACGACGTCGTCGAAACGGTCCGCGCGGGTCCGCCAGGCGGGCAGCGTGGGGGGCATGAGCGGCCCCCGCAGGCCGCGTCCGTGCCGGTCCCGCCGGTGGGCGCCGCGGCGCGGGGGGATGCCGGGCACCGGGACCAGTGAGCTCACACGGACGAGCGTAACGGCGTGGACGGTTCGGCCCGCCGTCGTGAGGCGGTAACGTCGCCTGCTGTGAGAGCCGTCCGCCAGTGCACCAGGTCCGCGTGCGACCGTTCGGCGGTCGCCACCCTCACGTACGTCTACGCGGACTCCACCGCCGTCCTCGGGCCGCTGTCCACGAGCGCGGAGCCGCACGCCTACGACCTGTGCGACGCGCACGCCGGGCGCCTGACCGTGCCGCGCGGGTGGCAGGTGGTCCGGCTCGCGAGCGACTTCGTGCCCGCCGCCCCCTCCGAGGACGACCTCGTGGCGCTCGCGGACGCGGTCCGCGAGGCGTCGAGGACGGGCCCGCACCACACCAGGCCTGCGCAGCGCCCCGGGTCGGCGGTCCCCGCGCCCGTGACGCACCACCTGCCCCAGCCCGCCGACCACGAGATCGGTCGCCGCGGCCATCTCCGTGTCCTCCAGGGCGACGGCGAGTAGGCGTCGCGCCACCTCTCAGCGCACCACCCGCGGCCCCGGACGGCTCCGGCCCGCGCCGTGCCGCCCGGCCGTATCCTGGACCGACCGCCCGACGAAGGAGCTCCCGGCATGACCCACGCGACGATCGACCCCTGGGTGCGTCAGCTCCTGCGCTGCCCGGTGACCGGGGCCGAGCTGGTCGACGCGGTCGGCCCCGACGGCGAGCCCGAGCTCGTCTCGACCTCGGAGATCAACACGCTGGCCTACCCGGTCCGCGACGGCGTCCCGATCCTGCTCGAGTCCGAGGCCAGGGCGGTCAGTCCCCTCACGGACCAGGCCGACTGACGAGGTCGTCGTCGACCAGGCGGCGGCCCGGCGAGCACGTTGCGGGCGGCCGGGCCGCGAGAAGCCGAAGAGTCCGTCAGGCCCTGCCTGACGGACCTTTCGGCTAGACGCGCTGCTCGCCGACCATCGCGCAGACGGGAGAGCACGGCCGTGGTCGGTCGGCCCAGCCCAGCGAGATCAGCGCGAGGGCAACCTGGCGCGCGACCGCGCACGGTGCCAGCACGACGTGCCTCCACCGGTACCTCAGCGTGATCTCGCGGGTGGCGACGACGACGGCGTTGTCCCGCCAGACGTCTGTGTCCGTCCGTCCGTGCGGATGAGCCAGGCGCCCGTCCAGCTCGACCCGGAGGCCGAGACCGACGTAGCGGCAGTCCGCCCGGAGCCAGAGCCCGTCGAGGACCTCGCGGACCTGCAGTACCGCGCGGGGCAGCCCGTGGCGCCGGGCGAGAGCGTGATAGCGGTACTCGAGCGGGGACTCGATCCCGGCGTCCACCAGCGGGACGAGCTCCTCGACGAGCGCTCGGTGTCGGAGTCGTCCGCGGGCGCGCGCCGCCCGGCGGAGCTCCGCGAGGTCGACGTTGTGCTGAGCGGCCGCACAGACCAGGGCCACGACGTCGTCGGGCCGGCTCGTGGTCTCCGCGACGAGGTCCAGGACGGTGGAGATCGGTGAGGTCACGCGCAGGCGACCCCACGACTGTGGCGGATCGTCCCGGTGGTGGATGCTCAGGCCGGGCTGGCGACGGACTCGCCGCGTCGAGGGAACACTGACGTGGACCGTGCTGCCAGGCTCAGGGAGCAGCTGGTGGTGGAACGCCGCCGACACGTGGCTCAGCGCTGCACCGTTGCCCGCGTAGAGCAGCGCGGCACGCGCGCGCGACCGCCAGGGCACGGCACCGGTGTGGACGAGGTACACCCCGGGATGGATCCGGAGCCAGCGGCCGGAGGTGACGCGCCGGCTCATCCAGTCGGGGGTGGCGCCGAGCTCGATGAGCTGGCGCCTGGAGAGCACGGCGTCCTGGCGTCGGGCGAGACGATCGATGGCGTCGAGGTCGGCGTTCACGGGGTAACCATCCCGTGGTGGGGGTGCCCACCAGGGCGGCCGGGGCGCGGCTGGGGATATCGGTGCCTTCAGGTGCCGGCGGTGGAGGGCCTGGCATCGCTGGTTGGTCCGCCTCGGTCGTGGTGCGACCCGTCGGTGGCCACGACGCAGAAAGTTCTGTACGGATAATCCGTACAGAACTTTCTGCGTCGTGCCGGACCGGGCCCCGAGCCAGGCCAGAGCCAGGTCGGGACCGGGCCGCGGCCGGAGCCAGAGCCAGGGCGCGCCGGAACGGCCAGGGCGCGCCGGACCGGGGCCAGGCCGGGCCGGTGCCCGGGCAGCGTCGTCAGCCGGTGATGCCCTCGACGAGGTCGGGGTTCTCCTCGAGCCAGGCCTCGACCGCGGCGTCGTTGTCCTCGCCGCCCATCTCGTTGAACATGAGGTTCTCGAGGGAGAACAGCTGCTCGTCGGTGAGGGTGAAGCCCTCGATCCAGTCCGCGACGTCGGGGTGGTCCTCGGAGAAGCCCGAGGTCCCCATGACCTTGATCTCCTCGGCGTCGCCGAGGGTGCCCTCGGGGTCCTCGAGGTCGCGGATCGGGTAGGCGTCGTACGCCCAGTGCGGACGCCACAGCGTGACGGCGATGTTCTCGCCGGCCGCGGTGGCGGAGTCGAGCTCGGCCAGCATGGCCGGGGTCGAGGAGATGAGGTACTCCATGTCCTCCAGGCCGTAGGTCGGGATGACGGCCTCCTGGGTGGTCTTGGTCAGACCGGCGCCCGCCTCGATGCCCACGAGCCGGTTGTCGAACGCGTCGGCGTTCTCGGCGAGCTGGTCGAGGGAGTCGACCGGGGCGTCCTCGTTCACCGCGATGGTGAGCTTGGCGTCGTCGTACCAGGTGCCGAGCTCCTCGAGCTGGTCGCCGTACTGCTCCATGTAGGAGGCGTGCGTCAGGGGCAGCCAGGTGTCGAAGTTGAGGTCGTAGTCGCCCTCGGCGAGGGCGGTGAACACCACGCCGGCGTCGGCGGTCTCGAGGGTGACCTCGTGGCCCTCGCTCTCGAGGATGTTCTTCCACAGGTGGGAGACGGCGATGCCCTCGTCCCAGCCGGAGTGGACCCCGATGGTGATGGGGCCGGCGTCCGACCCGCTCCCGGTGGCGTCGTCGGCGGCGGTCCCCGCGTCGGCCCCGCCGCATGCGGCGAGGGTGAGCGCGAGGGCGGTGCCGGTCGCGATGGCGGCGCCGCGACGGCGCGTGGTCATGGTCATCATCGTGTTTCCTTCCTTGAGCGCTGGTGCGCTCGAGTGGGGGTCTCGTGGGCGGGTCCGGGGAGGATCCGCGAGGTGTGCGGCGTGCCGGCCTGCGGGCCTGCAGCCCGGGCGGCTCGCGCGGTCAGGCGGCGGCGCGGACCTTGAGGGCCCGCGCGACGGGGGAGCGGTCGCCCAGGGCGGCGGTGACGCGGTCGAGGTACATGGCCAGGACGACGACGGACAGCCCGGCCTCGAAGCCCAGGCCGATGTCGACCCGCTGGAGGGCCTGGACGACGTCCTGGCCCAGCCCTGCCGCGCCGACCATCCCGGAGATGACGACCATCGACAGCGCCAGCATGATCACCTGGTTGACGCCGGCCATGATGGTCGGCAGGGCGAGCGGGAGCTGGACCTGGCGCAGGATGCGCCCCGGCGTCGCGCCGAAGGCGTGGCCGGCCTCGACCACCTCGCCGTCGACCTGCCGGATGCCGAGCTCGGTGAACCGCACGCCCGGCGCGAGGGCGAAGATGATCGTGGCCACCAGGCCGGGGACCACCCCGACGCGGAAGAGCACCACGGCGGGGATGAGGTAGACGAATGCCGGCATGGTCTGCATGAAGTCCAGCACGGGGCGCACGGCGGCAGAGACCCGCGCGTTGCGTGCGGCCCAGATCCCCACCGGGATGCCGACGGCGAGGGCGATGACGCTGGCGACGAGCACCAGGGCCAGCGACGCCATGGCGTTGTCCCACTGGTCCACCCCGCGGATCACGGCGAACCCGAGGAGGCTGCCGACGGCGAGGCGCCAGCCCTTCGCGGCGAACGCCGCCGCGGCGAGGACGACGGCCACCACCAGGAACGGGGGTGTGGCCAGGACGGGGAAGACGAGGTCGTAAGACCCCCGCAGGAGGGCGCCGAGCAGGTCGAAGACGGCGCCGAGGGCGGAGGTCAGCCAGCCGACGAAGGAGTCGGCCCAGTCGCCGAGCGGGATGCGGTAGGTCATCGGGTGGCTCCTTCGGTCGCGGGGGACGGTGCCATCGCCTCGAGCAGCGCCACGCGAGGCACCACGCCCTGGAGCCGGTTCTGCTCGTCGACGACGGCCAGGGGCAGCCGCGCCTCGGCCGCCGGGGCGAACATCTCCGCCAGCGGGGCGTCGGGCCCCACGGCGGAGGAGTCCGGGTGGACGAGCCCGTCGAGGCTCTCCCGGCCCTCCCGGTGGGCGACGAGCAGCTCGTCGTCGTAGACCGACCCGTGCAGGACCCGGCGCCGGTCGAGGACGTAGGCGGCGGAGACCTGCGCCTCGCGCAGTGCCCGCAGCGCCACGGACGGTCCGCCCGACAGCGGGACCGTGACGACCGGCCGGGTCATGAGCGAGCTGGCGGTCAGGACGCGGGAGCGGTCGACGTCGGCGACGAACTGCGCGACGTACTCGTCGGCGGGAGAGTTGAGGATCGCCTCCGCGGTGCCGATCTGGACGATGCGGCCGTCCCGCATGACGGCGATCCGGTCACCGAGGTACATGGCCTCGTTGAGGTCGTGCGTGATGAAGACGATCGTCTTGCCCAGGTTCGCCTGGAGCTCGACGAGCTGGTCCTGCATCTCGCGGCGGATGAGCGGGTCGAGGGCGGAGAACGCCTCGTCCATGAGGAGGATGTCGGTGTCGGCGGCCAGGGCCCGGGCGAGGCCGACGCGCTGGCGCATGCCGCCGGAGAGCTGGGACGGCAGGGAGTCCTCCCAGCCGGCCAGGCCCGTCATGGCGAGCGCCTCGGCGGCCTTCTCTCGCCGGCTCGCCCGGTCCACGCCCTGGATCTCCAGGGGGTAGGCGGCGTTGTCCAGCACGGTGCGGTGGGGCAGCAGCGCGAAGTGCTGGAAGACCATCGACACCTTTCGCCGGCGGATCTCGCGCAGCTCGGCGGGGGCGATGCCGGAGATGTCGCGGCCGTCGACGGAGATCGTGCCCGCCGTGGGGGCGAGGAGCCCGTTGAGCATCCGGATGAGGGTCGACTTGCCCGACCCGGACAGCCCCATGACGACGAACGTCTCGCCGCGGCGGACCTCGAAGCTGGCGTCGACGACGGCGGCCGTGCCCAGGGGGCGGACGTCCTCGCGGCTGTGTCCCTCCTCCAGCCGTCGGACGGCCTCGGTGGGCCGTCGGCCGAAGACCTTGTAGACGTGCTCGGCGTGGATGGCGCTCACGCTCACCTCGTTCTTCCTCCGGCGTGGACGGCGCCTGAGCGTCGTCCACGCGTGATGACGGCGCCCGGACCGGGCGCCGTCGTTGCTGTCCTGCGTGCTGTCCCGACCGTCCGGCGGGCGGGTCGCGACCCATCGGCCACAGCCACCGCGACCCATCGGCCACAGCCACCGCGACCCGTCGGCCGCGCAGCGGCGTCCGGAGGACGAGGCGACCGGCCACCGCACGAGACGTCCCGGGCCGCCCTCGAAGTTCGACACGGCAGCACGCCGGGACGTCCCACCGTGACATCTCCGGCCGGCGATCGCATCCCCCTCGCCCGGCCCCCGAGACCGTGCTAACAGGGCTTTTTCGTTGCGAGCGCGCGGCTGGCGCCTGGACGACGCCTCGGGGGGATCGTTACGCCATCGTTACCCTTTGCGGGGCCAAGGCGTCCGGAACGAGGTGTTCGTCACGGTCGCGCGGGACGAAGGTCCTGGACCGGGCGGAATGAAATTTGTACGGTCGAACCGTGGAGAAATTAGGTCCCCGTCCGTCCCGCGCCGACCGTCGGGCACAGCTCTCCGAGCCGCGTCGCGCGGTCCTCGACCAGCTGGTCGAGCAGGACGAGCCGCTCACCGTCACCCGGGTTGCGCAGATCCTCGGTCAGCACCCCAACACCGTCCGCGAGCACCTCGAGGCGCTGACCCGGGCGGGCCTCGCGCGCCGCGACCACCTGCCGCCGGCCGGCCGCGGCCGCCCGGCGTCGGTGTACACCTACGCGCCGGAGGCGTCGTTCACGAGTCCGGAGTACGCGGTCCTGGCCCGGGTGCTCGTCTCCTACCTCACCCGCACCGTCCCCGACGGCCCGGTGCTGCGCGACCACGCGCTCGAGGCCGGCCGCTCCTGGGGCCGTGCCATCGTCGAGCGGGACCTGGAGCTGGCCGGCGACCGGACGGCGAACGGCACCGGTGGCCGTGCCCCGGGGGGAGGTGCCGCAGCGGCCGGCGGAGGTGCCACGCCGGCGGCCCGTGTCCCCTCCGCCCGCGTGCGCCGTGACGCCGTCGACCGCCTCGCCGCGATGCTCGACCGCGCCGGGTTCGACTCCGGCACCCACCACGACGGCGCCGTGAGCACGGTCCGGCTGGGACGCTGCCCCGTGCTCGAGCTGGCCCGGGAGCGGCCGGAGGTCGTGTGCAACGCCCATCTCGGCATGGCGCGGGAGATCCTCTCCTCGTCCGGGGTCGAGCCCGGCCAGGTGAGCCTGGCGGCCTTCGTCGAACCGGGCGCCTGCCTCCTGCACGTCGGGGCCGACGCCGGCGCCTCGGGCCTGCGGGTCGGGCCGGCATGACCGGCACCGTGACGGGAGCGACGGGCACCGTGGCGGCGACGGCCGTGCGCACGGCCGCCCGTCCGGTCGTGCGACCCTGGCGAAGCCGGCCGGCCTTCCGCGGAGCACTGCTCGTCCCCGGCGGGATCGCCCTCATCCTCGGCCTCGACGCCGCGCTCGGGCTGCTGGGCCTCCCGCAGCTCATCGGCCCGACCCTCGGGCTCGAGCGGCTCCCTGCCGTCCACGGCCCGCTCATGGTGCTCGGCTTCGTCGGCACCGTCATCGCGTTGGAGCGGGCGGTCGCGCTCGGCCTGCCGTGGGGCTACGCCGCGCCCGCCGTGTCCGGGCTCGCCGTCCTCGCCCTGGTCTCCCCCCTTCCCCTCGGGGTGGGCCAGGGCCTGCTGGTCCTCGCCCAGGTGCTCACCCTCGCCGTGTACGGCCGCCTCCACGCCCGCCAGCCCGCCCCGGCCGTCACCATCGAGGTGCTCGGCGCCGTCATGGCGCTCGGCGCGGCGATCCTGTGGGCCGGCGGGGTCCCGGTGCCCTCGCTCGTCCCGTGGCTGACCGGCTACCTCGTCCTGACCATCTTCGGCGAGCGGCTCGAGCTCGCTCGCGTCGCCGTGCTCAGTCCCGGGGCCGGGCGGTCGGCGACGGCGCTCGCGATCCTCGTGCTGGCGGCCGCCGCGCTGTCCCTCCTCGCGCCCGACGTCGGGCACACCCTCACCGGCCTCGCCCTCCTGGGGGTGGCCGGCTGGCTGGCCCGGCGCGACGTCGCGCGACGCACGGTCACCGGAGCCGGTCTGCCGCGCTTCGTCGCCGTCAGCCTGCTCGCCGGGTACGCGTGGCTCGCGGTGGCCGGGGCGATCTGGGCGCTGGGCGGGGAGGTCGTCGAGGGACCGGCCTACGACGCCGTCCTCCACGCCGTCATGCTCGGGTTCGTCCTGCCGATGATCATGGCCCACGCCCCCGTCATCCTCCCCGCGGTGCTGCGCCGGCCGCTGCCCTACCACCGGTTCATGTACGCGCCGGTCGTCCTCCTGCACGCCTCCCTCGTCCTGCGCCTGGCGGTGGGCGACGCGCGGGGACTGACCTGGGCGGTGCAGGTGGGTGGCGTCGTGAACATCGTCGCCGTGCTGGCCTTCGTCGCCGTGGCCGCGTGGTCGGCCGTGCGCGGCACGGAGCGCCGGGCATGAGCGCGCCCGGGCTGGACAGGCGCACCTGGCACGTGCGCGTCAACGCCGTCGTCGTCGCCTGGCTCGTCGCCGCGGTCGTGGTCGCGGTCGTCCACCGCTGGGTGCCGGGCGCGGAGTGGCTCATGACCCACCTCCTGCTTCTCGGGGCGGTCGGCTCGGCGATCCTCATCTGGTCCGCCCACTTCGCCGACACCCTCCTCGGCCGGCCCGCCCCCGGTGGCCAGCGGTTCATGGTGGTGCGCCTCGCCGCCCACAACGCGGGCGCCCTGGGCGTCGTCGCCGGGCTGTCGGCGGGCCACGAGACGCTGACGACGTCCGGTGGCCTCCTCGTCGCCACCACCGCGCTCGTGCACGGCGCGGTCATCGCCCGCCAGCGTCGCGGGGCCCTCATGGCCCGCTTCGGAGCCCTGTCGCGCTACTACCTCGCCGCCGCCGGGGCGCTCGCGACCGGTGCCGTGCTGGGCGTGCTCCTCGCCCGGCCGGGCGCCGACGCCGCCACCCACGCGGGCCTGTACGGGGCGCACGTCAGCGTGATGCTGCTCGGGTTCGTCGGGCTCACCGTCCTCGGCACCCTCGTGGTGCTGTGGCCGACGATGCTGCGCACGAAGATGGTCGAGAGCGCGCCGCTCGCCGCGGGACGCGCCCTGTGGCTGCTCCTGGCCGGCGTCGCCGTCGCGGCCGCCGGGTCGCTCGCGGGCCTGGCCCTCGCCGTGCCGGCGGGCATCGCGGTCTACCTCACAGGGCTGGGCGTCCTCGTCCGGCCGATGGTGACCGTCGCCCGGGTGAGTCCGCCGCGGTCCTTCGCGCCCCTCTCCGCGGCCGCGGCGGTGGCGTGGCTCGCCGGGACCGCCGCCGCGCTGGGCGTCATCGTCGCCACAGCTCCGGCGCCGGCCGACGTCCCGGACCGCCTGGGCGCGCTGGTGGCTCCGTTCGCGGTGGGCTTCGCCGCGCAGGTGCTCCTCGGCGCCCTCAGCTACCTCGCGCCGGTGATGCTCGGTGGCGGACCGTCGGTGGTGCGGGCCGTGAACCGGGAGATGGACCGGGCCGCGGGCGCCCGGGTCGTCGTGACCAACGCCTGCCTCGTCCTCTTCGTCCTGCCCCTGCCCTCGCTCGTGCGGGTGACCACCTCCCTGCTGGGGCTCGCCGCGCTGGCGTCGTTCCTCGTCCTCCTCGCCCGCGCGGGCCTCGAGCGCCGCCGCGCTGCGCGCCGCCGGGACGGCGACCTGCTCGCCACGAACCTGCCGCTGGGCCCGCCGGCGCAGCCGCGCCGGCTCGGCGGGGTGTGGGGTGCCGCGGCGGTGGCCCTCGCGGTCGTCCTCGGGGTCGCGGGCGACCCCGCCGCGGCCGGCCTCGGCACGGCCTCGGCCGCGGCCGGTGTCGCGGCGACCGGCCGCACCACGACCGTCGAGGTGCGCGTGGAGGGCATGCGGTTCGTCCCCGACGTCGTCGAGGTCCCCGCCGGCGACGAGCTCGTCATCGAGCTCACCAACACGGGCGCCGATGTGCACGACCTCGTCCTGGCCAGCGGTGCGACGACCGGACGCCTCGGGGTGGGGGAGCGGGCGACGCTCGAGGCGGGGGTGGTCGGCGCCGACCTCGAGGGGTGGTGCTCCGTGGCGGGGCACCGGCAGATGGGGATGACCCTCGACGTCGTCGTCACCGGTTCCGGCGTCCCGAGCGAGCGGGCGACCGCCGGAGATGACGCCGCCCCCGGCGACGTTGCCGACGCCGACGATCAGGCCACGTCCGGCGACCACGCCGCCTCTGGTGACCACCCCGCCGGCCCGGCCGACGGCCCGGCCGCGGCGGACCTCCTCGACCTCATGGCCACCCCCGGTGCCGGCTTCTCCGCCCACGACGCCGCCCTGGCGCCGGCACCGGGAGCGACCGTGCACGAGGTCACGCTCACCGTCTCCGAGACCACGGTCGAGGTGGCTCCGGGCGTCGAGCAGGAACGGTGGACGTTCGGCGGCACGGCACCGGGTCCGACGCTGCGGGGATCGGTCGGGGACGTCTTCGACATCACCCTCGTCAACGACGGGACCATCGGGCACTCGATCGACTTCCACGCCGGCGCCCTCGCACCGGACCGGCCCATGCGCACCATCGCACCCGGGGAGTCCCTCACCTACCGGTTCACTGCGACCCGCAGCGGGATCTGGATGTACCACTGCTCGACCATGCCGATGTCGATGCACATCGCCAACGGCATGTTCGGTGCGGTGATCGTCGACCCGCCCGGACTGGCACCGGTGGACCGTGAGTACGTCCTCGTCCAGTCCGAGGTCTACCTCGGGTCGGTCGGCGGGCCCGCCGACGCCACCAAGATCGGTGCCGAGCAGCCGGACCTGGTCGTCTTCAACGGCTACGCGAACCAGTACGACCACGAGCCGCTGGCCGCCCGGGTGGGTGAGCGCGTCCGCGTGTGGGTCCTCGACGCCGGACCCTCACGCGGCAGCGCCTTCCACGTGGTCGGTGGTCAGTTCGACACCGTCTACACCGAGGGTGCCTACCTGCTCGGGGGCCCGGGGGCGGCGGGCGAGCCCACCGGTGGCGCACAGGTGCTGCCGCTCGTCGCGGCCCAGGGCGGGTTCGTCGAGCTGACGTTCCCGGAGGCCGGCACGTACCCGTTCGTCTCGCACGCGATGGTCGACGCCGAGCGTGGCGCGCACGGCGTCTTCGCCGTGGCGCCGTAGGACGGTCGCGGCCCGGCCGGTGCCCCACCGCCCGCCGGCCCGCCGGGCTCAGCTCAGGCGGTGGGCGGGTCCTCGTGCAGGTCGGTGTCCGACTTGCCGTGGCGCACCCGGGTGAAGGTCACCACCGTCCCCGCGCGCTCGGGCGCGCACAGGTACAGACCGGCGCCCGTCGCGGCCCCGACCTCGAAGGGGGCGACCCGGATCGTCCGCCAGGCCTCACCGTCCGGTCGGGCACGAAGCGTGACGGCACCGGCCGCCCAGCTTGCGCGTACCGTCACCTCGCGGCCCGCCCACTCCGGGACGGGCGCGAGCGACCAGTCCGAGCGGCCGTGGGTGACGACGGCGCCGACGTGCGGGGCGCCGTCGGTGATCTCCACCCCGGCCTTGATCCAGTGTGCGGCGTCGTTGCGAAGCATGAGCCCGGCCTGGTCGTACCGGCCGTCGAAGCTCACGAAGAAGCTGACCTCGAGCGAGCCGGAGGGCTCGACGGGGACCAGCAGCGCGTGCCCGGAGTCGCGCGTGAACCCGTAAAGGGTCTCGCGCCAGAAGTCCGAGCCGTGCTCGGCCGTGACGGTCAGCGCGTCGTCGTGCTGGACGACGTCGGCGGGCGGGTTGAGCCATTCGCGGGTGCCACGCATGGCTTCGATGGTCCCAGCCGAGGCAGCGCCGCGCCAGGGACCACGGGGCTGCGCCCGGCAGCAGGCCTCCCGTCGAGGTGTTGGTTCAGCGCCTGTCGGATGATCGAGAACCGTGTGCGCCGAAGCGGACGCCAAGTTCGTTCCTGGCACCCACGCTCGATCTCGTCGCGGGTAAGTCCCATCGAGTGGTGTAACTGGCCTGGTGGCCCCTCGGGCCCTTCGGGACACGGCGGTCGTGTCGGTCCTACACATGGAGGGGCCACCGCGTGAGGCTCTGCGAGAACGACCAAGAACTCGTAGAGAGGCATCACACGATGGCCAAGAACCAGTCTGCCCTGCTTGCCCTGCTCGACACACTTCTGCACGCCGAGGAGGGTGAGGTGATGCGCCGGCTGCTCGGCTCGGCGCTGCAGGACCTGATCGACGCCGAGGCGAGCGCGCACATCGGCGCCCAGCCGCACGAGCGCACGCCAGAGCGCACGACCCGGCGCAACGGCACCCGCGAGAAGCTCGTCTCGACCGCGACCGGGGACATCACGGTGAAGATCCCCAAGACCCGCACCGGGTCGTTCTTCCCCTCCCTGCTCGCCCCGCGCCGGCGGGTCGACCGGGCCCTGCACGCGGTGATCTGCGAGGCCTACGTCCACGGGGTGAGCACGAGGAAGGTCGACGACCTCGTCACCGCCCTGGGCATCGAGTCCGGGATCTCCAAGTCCGAGGTCTCGAGGATCTGCGCCGCCCTGGACGAGGAGGTGGCCACCTGGCGGGACCGGCCGTTGGACCACACCTGGTTCCCCTACGTCTTCCTCGACGCCACGCACTGCAAGGTCAGGATCGGCGGGCGGGTGGTCACCCAGGCGGTGGTCATCGCCACCGGGGTCACGATCGACGGGCGCCGGGAGATCCTCGGCCACGCGGTCGGTGACAGCGAGACCGAGGCGTTCTGGGCCGAGTTCCTCCGCTCCCTGCGCGACCGGGGCCTGGCCGTGACCACCGAGGCCTCCCCGGCCGGGGTCCAGCTCGTCATCTCCGACGCCCACCGCGGCCTGACGAACGCGATCGCCACCGTGCTGCCCGGAGCCGCGTGGCAGCGGTGCCGGGTCCACTTCATGCGCAACGTGCTGGCCAGGGTCACCCGGGGCAACGCCGAGATGGTCGCCGCGACCATCCGCACCATCTTCGCCCAGCCCGGCGCGAAGGCGGTGCGCGAGCAGGTCGACGCCGTCGCCGACATGCTCGCCGGCCGCTTCCCCGCCGTGGCGGACATGCTCCTCGGCGCCAAGGCCGACATCACCGCCTTCGCCGACTTCCCCGAGGCCCATTGGACCAAGATCTGGTCCAACAACCCCATCGAACGGCTCAACCGCGAGGTCAAGCGCCGCACCGACGTCGTCGGGATCTTCCCCAACGTCCCCGCCCTGGACCGCCTCGTCGGCGCGGTCCTGATCGAGGCCCACGACGAGTGGCAGGCCGCCGACCGCCGCTACCTCTCCGAGGCCTCCATGACCAAGCTGCACCCGACCGCACCCACCGCGATCACCACCGGCCGACACACCGACGAGGAGGTCGACGCGCCCGCCCTGAAGACGGCATAGTCAAACCCAGCAGAGCCGCTCACGCAGCCGGCTCAGTTACACCACACCACGGGGCTCTATCCTCGTCGCAGGCGTCCGTTCCCGCTGATCGGGCTCGAGGGCGGGCTGAGCATGCTCGAGGGTGGCCTGAGGGCCGGACGAGCGTGCCGCGATGTGTTCGGCTGAGCATGCTCGATCTGCCGACGGGTGAGCACAAATCGGACGTCTGTGACGTCTGGGCGAGCGCGAAGTCCGGATCGCCGACATGGCTCTGAACAACGTCCCCCCACCCGTCCGCCTCGCTAGCCATGGGCGAGTGGCGGCGGGGCTCCCCGCGGATGACCCACGTCAGCCCGAGGCGGCGGGGTCCGGGCACTCACCCATGCCTCACCAGCCTGTGGGTGGTCGTCGATCACGGAGGCTGGGGACGGCGGCGTCACGGCACGCCGGTCTCGGCGATGCTGACATGGAGCAAAGTGGGAGGATCGGAGGAAGGATGTACGAGCACATGGCCTACGAGGGCCTGTTCGACGACCTGCCGGATCTCCGGGCCCAGGGTCTGGGTGCTGTGGTCGCCGCCAACATCCGCTACGAGGCCGCACGTCGCGGCCTGACCCAGCAGGACCTCGGGGAGATCGTCGGACGGTCACGGCCCGCCATCTCCCAGCGGGCCACCGGGAAGGTGCCCTGGTCGCTCGACGACGTCGGCCGGCTCGCCCCTGCCCTGGGCATGCGTCCCGGGGACCTGCTCGTCGTGCCCGAGAGGGCACGGGTGCGGTCGGACAGGCGTGGGTGGTGACCCCAGCCCCGACGCGCACTCCGCCCCGACGCGCACTCCGCCCCGACGCGCGCCCCGCGTCGTGGCGCACCCACCGGCACGTGGGGCGCCTCACCGCACCCGCGCGTCGGTGACGCTGTGCCGGTCGAGGAACTCGTAGACCTCGGTGTCGTCGACACCGGGAAACGTCCCCGGTGGGATGGCGGCGAGGAGGTGGCTGTGGGCCCGGGCGCTCGGCCAGGCGTGCGTGGACCACCGGTCGGCGAGGTCCGCCGGTGGCCGGCGGCAGCAGGCCGGGTCCGGGCAGGACGATTGCGCCCGCAGCGTCGTCTCTCGGCCCTGGAACCACCTGACGTGCTCGAACGGCACACCGACGTCGATCGCGAAGTCGCCGTCGGTCGTGCGCTCGACGTGGGTGGTGCACCAGTACGTGCCCCGCCCCATGTCGGTGTACTGGTAGTGCGTGGCGTAGCGGTCGGGGTTGTGGAAGACCTGCCGGGAGGCCCAGTACCGGCACACGATCTGCCCCTCGATCGCCCCGGTGACGTCGGTGGGGAACGTCACCCGGTCGTTCTCGTACGCCTTGTAGATGACACCGTCCTCACCGACGCGCATGAAGTGCACGGGCAGCTCGAGGTGCTCGGTGGCGAGGTTGGTGAACCGGTGTGCGGCGGTCTCGTAGGAGACGGCGAAGGTGTCCCGGAGGTCGTCGATCGCCAGGGACCGCTCCGCCTTCGCCGCGGCGAGGAAGTCCACGGCAGGTCGTTCGGGCATGAGCAGCGCGGCCGCGAAGTAGTTCGCCTCGACACGTTGGCGCAGGAAGTCGGCGTAGCCCGTGGGGTCGGAGTGCTCCAGGGCGAAGTGGCCCAGCGTCTGCAGGACGATCAGCCGCGGGTCGTGCCCGCCGCGGACCTCGACGGGCAGGTAGATCCGGCGGTTGCGCAGGTCGGAGATGGAGCGCGTCGAGCGGGGCAGGTCGGTGACCCGGTGGAGCGTGAATCCGAGGTGGGAGGTCACCGCGGCGACACCGCGCTCGGTAAGTGGGCCCGCGGTGTGGTCGACGGCGGCGGAGATCGCCGACGCGAGCGACTCGATGTGGGCGAAGTAGTTGTGCCGCGCACGCATCTTGTGCCGCAGTGCGGCGTTGGCGCGCCGGGCCTCCTCGGGTGTGGCCGCGCGGATCTCGGCCCGGCGCTGCAGCTCCTCGTGGAGGCCGACGAGCGCCTCGAGCGCCTCGTCGGGCACCTTCGCGCCGGCCCGCACCCGCGGCAGGCCCAGCGCCGCGTACTGCGGTCGCGACTGGGCCTGGTCGAGCGCCAGCTCCAGCGCCGCGCGACGGGAAGGAGCCTCCGGGCGCATGAGGTCCGCGACCGTGACCCCCAGCTCGCGGGCGACGTGGGAGAGCAGGGCGAGCCGCGGCTCGCGGCGGCCGTTCTCGATCTGCGAGAGCAGGGACGGAGCCCGCTCCACGCGCGCCGCCAGGTCCGCCAGCGTCAGACCTGCCTGCTGCCGCGCGTGCCGGACCCGGCGTCCGAGCGTTGGCAGGTCGACCTCAGGCTCCTCCAGCACTTTCTTCTCCCTCGGTGAAGATCGGTCGAACTTCACGCAATCTACCGCTGTCTGTGAGCCAGGTCACGTCGCCACAGTGGAGGCACGCAGAAGTTCACGGGCCGCGAGCCCCGATCGAGGAGCACACGATGACGACCACCCTGGAGCCGACCACCGCCACCACGACCGCCGAGCGCATCCGCACCGAGGCCGCGGGGCTCGAGCGTCGCTGGGCGAGCGACCCGCGCTGGGCGGGGGTCCGGCGCAGCTACACCGCCGAGGACGTCGTGCGGCTGCGGGGGACGCTGCGCGAGGACCACACCCTCGCCCGTCGGGGCGCCGAGCGACTGTGGGAGCTCCTGCACACCGAGGACTACGTCCACGCCCTCGGGGCGATCACCGGCAACCAGGCCGTCCAGATGGTGCGCGCCGGCCTCCAGGCCATCTACCTGTCCGGCTGGCAGGTGGCCGGTGACGGCAACACCGCGGGCGAGACCTACCCCGACCAGTCCCTCTACCCCGTCAACTCCGTCCCCACCGTCGTGCGCCGGATCAACAACGCGCTGCGCCGTGCGGACCAGATCAGCTGGTCCGAGGAGCAGGACGGCACCGACTGGTTCGCCCCGATCGTCGCCGACGCCGAGGCCGGCTTCGGTGGGGCCCTCAACGCCTACGAGCTCGCCCGGGCCATGATCGACGCCGGCGCCTCGGGCATCCACTACGAGGACCAGCTCGCGGCGGAGAAGAAGTGCGGCCACCTCGGCGGGAAGGTCCTCGTCCCGACCTCCCAGCACGTGCGCACCCTCAACGCGGCCCGCCTGGCTGCCGACGTCCTGGACGTCCCGACGGTCATCGTCGCCCGGACCGACTCCCTCGGCGCGAACCTCATCACCTCCGACGTCGACCCCACCGACCAGCCGTTCCTCACCGGGGAGCGCACCCCGGAGGGCTTCTACCGCACGGAGCCCGGCCCGGACCCCGTCATCGCCCGGGCGCTGGCCTACGCCCCGTACGCCGACCTCATCTGGGTCGAGACCGCGACGCCCGACATCGGCCTGGCCCGCCGGATCGCGGAGGCCGTGCACGAGCACCACCCGGGCAAGCTGCTCGCGTACAACTGCTCGCCGTCGTTCAACTGGCGGGCCAACCTCACCGACGAGCAGATCGCGACGTTCCAGCAGGACCTCGGGGCGCTCGGGTACAAGTTCCAGTTCATCACCCTCGCCGGCTTCCACCAGCTCAACTACGGCATGTACGAGCTGGCCCGCGGCTACGCCGAGCGGGGGATGAGCGCCTACGTCGAGCTCCAGGAGAAGGAGTTCGCGGCGGAGGAGCACGGGTACACCGCCACGAAGCACCAGCGCGAGGTCGGCGCCGGGTACTTCGACCTCGTCGCCACGGCGATCAACCCCGACAGCGAGACCCTCGCGCTGCGGGGCTCCACCGAGGAGCAGCAGTTCCACTAGGCACGACGAGCACGGAAGGACACCGAGATGACCACCACCGCCGGCACCACCCCCACCCGCCTCGTCGTCGCCCCGCCCCGGCGCACCGCCGACCCGGCCCCGCTGCGGGTGGTCGCCCCCAGCGCGTCCACCCCGGCGTCCGCTCCGGTCCGGACGCCACGCCCGGCGCCACGCCCGGGGCCCGCGGTGGAGGTCCTCACCGACGTCCCCGGAGCGACGACGGTGCTGACCGGGGAGGCCCTGGCCTTCCTCGCCCGGCTCCACACCCGCTTCGCCGCCCGTCGCGCCGAGCTTCTCACCGCCCGCCACGAGCGGCGGCAGCAGCTCGTCGTCGGCCGGCTGCCCGACTTCCTGCCCGAGACCCGGCACATCCGCGACGACCGCTCGTGGCAGGTGGCCCCGCCGGCGCCCGGCCTGGTCGACCGGCGGGTCGAGATCACCGGCCCCACCGAGCGCAAGATGACCGTCAACGCCCTCAACTCGGGGGCGAAGGTGTGGCTCGCAGACCTCGAGGACGCCAACACCCCGCACTTCGCCAACGTCGTCGACGGGCAGGTCAACCTCCGCGACGCCGTCCGGCGGGAGATCTCCTGGACCTCGCCGGAGGGCCGCGAGTACCGCCTGCGGGAGGGGGACCTGCCCACGATCGTCGTGCGTCCCCGCGGCTGGCACCTGCTCGAGAAGCACCTGCGCGTCGGGGGTGAGCCGATGGTCGCCGGTCTGGTCGACGTCGGGCTGTACCTGTTCCACAACGCGGCCGAGCTCGTCACCCGCGGCACGGGGCCGTACTTCTACCTCCCCAAGCTCGAGAACCACCTCGAGGCCAGGCTCTGGCACGACGTCTTCGCCTTCGCCGAGGAGGACCTCGGGATCGCCCGCGGCACCGTGCGGGCCACGGTGCTCATCGAGACGATCATGGCCGCGTTCGAGATGGAGGAGATCCTCTACGAGCTGCGCGAGTACTCCGCCGGCCTCAACGCCGGGCGCTGGGACTACCTGTTCTCGGTGATCAAGAAGTTCCGGGACTCCGGCCCCGCCTACGTCCTGCCCGACCGGGCGGACGTCACGATGACCGCCCCCTTCATGCACGCCTACACCGAGCTGCTCGTGCGGACGTGCCACAAGCGGGGCGCGCACGCGATCGGCGGCATGTCCGCCTTCATCCCGAGCAGGGACCCGGTGCGCGACGCCGAGGTCGAGTCCCTCGTGCGCGCCGACAAACGGCGGGAGGCCGAGGCCGGGTTCGACGGGTCGTGGGTCGCGCACCCGGGCATGGTCGGCTACGTGCGCGACGTGTTCGACGACGCCCTGGGCCGGTGCCCGAACCAGCTGTGGCGCACCCGGGAGGAGGTCCACGTCACCGCCCGGAACCTCCTCGACGTCGCCGCCACCCCCGGCCACGTCACCCTCGCCGGCGTCCGGACCAACGTCGCCGTCGCCCTGCGCTACCTCGAGGCGTGGCTCGGCGGTCGTGGTGCCGTGGCCATCGGCGGCCTCATGGAGGACGCCGCGACGGCGGAGATCTCCCGGTCCCAGGTGTGGCAGTGGATCCGCAACGGCACCCGCACCGCCGAGGGCGTCACGGTCACCGGCGGGCTCGTCCGGACGGTCCTCGACGAGGAGACCGCGACCCTCACGGCGGAGGCAGCCGGCGATCCCGTGCGCCGCGGGCGGGTCGCGCAGGCCGCCGAGCTCTTCGCCGAGGTCGCCCTCGGGGAGGAGTTCCCCACCTTCCTCACGGTGCCGGCGTACACGCTGCGGGTGGACTGATCCCGGCCCGCTCGCTCCCCCTCGCGGCGGAGGAGGGGCCGCTCTCGGTCCCTCCGACGGCGGAGGGGGAGCGTGGGAGCCGCGAACTAGGGTGGGCTCCATGCCCAGCACGCTGACCGGTCGGCGGCCGGACCCGGACACCGGGTCCGCCCTCGCCGGGGACGAGGGGCTCGGCGACCCCGCGGGGACCCCGCGCGGCGCCCGCCTCAACGCCTGGCTCAACGACCCGGCGGACCCGTGGTGGGAGCGGCCCGGCCCCACGCCCGCCCAGCTGCGCAACGACGTCGCCGGGGCCCTGGCGTTCCTCGTGGTGGCGCTGGCGATGGTGGCCGTGGCCAAGTCCATGGGCATGCGCTACGAGAGTGAGGAGACCTGGCGGGCGTACGTCGCGACCGCCGCGATGATCCTGCCGCTGGCCGCGCGCCGGCGCTACCCCCTCGCGGTGCTCCTGGCGTCCTCGGGCCTGTTCGTGGGTCTGTCGTACCTCAGCCCCGAAGCCGCCTTCCAGATCGCCTTCCAGGTCGCCTACTTCACGGCCCTGTACACCGCGGTGGCCTGGGCGCGTGACCGGCGCCCGCTGTGGATCGCGATGGGCCTGGTCCTGCTCGCGATGACGCTGTGGGTGGTCGCCTACTTCACCGTGACCGCCGGCTTCGAGGAGGCGGCGGCCAACTACGGCGAGCCCGACGGCCCGCTGCCGCAGCTGACGGCGGCCGTGCTCTACAGCGCCGTGGTCAACCTCGCCTACTTCGGCGGGGCGATCCTCGTGGGGCGCTCGTCCTGGCGCGGCGCCCTCCAGCGCGAGCGCCTGGCCGCGCAGGCGGCGCAGATCCGCGAGCAGGCGGCCGAGCTGGCCCGGCGGGCCGTCGTCGACGAGCGGCTGCGGATCGCGCGCGAGCTCCACGACGTCGTCGCGCACCACGTCTCGGTCATCGGCATCCAGGCCGCTGCCGCCCGGCGGGTCCTGCCGCGCGACCCCGGGGAGACGGCGCAGGCCCTGCGGACGATCGAGTCCAGCAGCCGTGACGCCGTGGCGGAGATGCGCTCGCTGCTCGGCGTGCTACGTAGCGAGACCGGTGCCGGACGGGAGGACGGTCGCGCACCCGAGCCGGGGCTGCGGGAGCTGGCCGAGCTCGCCGACACCCACCGGGCCGCCGGCCTCGCCGTCACGCTGACGGTGGTGGAGGAGCGGGAGGGCGACCTCCTGGGGCTGTCCGGACCGTTGGCCCTGTGCGTCTACCGGGTGGCGCAGGAGGCGCTCGCGAACGTGCGGCGGCACTCCACCGCGGCCCGCGTGAGCGTCACGGTCCGCACCGGCACGACCGCAGCGGCGGCGCGGTGGGTCGAGGTCGAGGTCGTCGACGACGGAGCCCCGCGGTCCGGCACCGCCGGCTCCGGGTACGGGCTCCGCGGCCTGCGCGAGCGGGTGCAGCTCCACTCCGGCGAGGCCGAGATCGGCCCCCGGGAGGGCGCGCGCGGCTGGCGGGTGCGCGCCCGGCTGCCCCTGCGGAGCGCCTCGTGAGCGTGCGGGTCGTCCTCGTCGACGACCAGTCCCTCGTGCGCTCGGGCTTCGCCATGGTCCTCTCCGTCGAGGACGACATCGAGGTCGTCGGGCAGGCGGCGGACGGCGCCGAGGCCCTCGCGGTGCTCGCCCGGACCCCCGCCGACGTCGTGCTCATGGACGTCCAGATGCCCGTCATGGACGGCATCGCCGCGACGGCGGAGATCGTCGCGCGGGGGCTCGGCAAGGTCGTCATCCTCACCACGTTCGACCGCGAGGACTACCTCTTCGACGCCCTCGCGGCGGGTGCGAGCGGGTTCCTGCTCAAGAACGCCGACCCCGACGACCTCGTCGACGCCGTCCATGCCGTCGCCGGCGGGCACGCCCTGCTGGCCCCGGAGGCGACCCTGCGGGTCATCGCCCGGCTCGTGGGCGACCACCCGGCGTCGCGGCGGGAGCCGGGTGCACCGGCCGCTCCGACCGACGCGCCGACCGCCGCACCCGGGCCCGCCCCGGCCGACCGCCGGGCGATCGAGGCGCTCACCCCCCGGGAGCGGGAGGTGCTCGGGCTGCTCGCCCGCGGGCTGTCCAACGCCGAGATCGCCGTCGAGCTCTACCTCGGGGAGTCGACGGTCAAGACCTACGTCTCCAACGTCCTGGCCAAGACCGCCTCGCGCGACCGCGTCCAGGCCGTCGTCTTCGCCTACCGCACCGGTCTGGCCGGCTGAGCCCCGTCCGGCGGCGGGCCCCGCCGCGCGGGGGAGCGCCGGCGCCACGATCCCCGTCCAAGGAGGGATCCGCGACCGTCGGTCCGCTCCCTAGCCTGAGAACAGGTCCACACCTGGAGGAGCACCATGAACGGTTCAGCCACAGCACCCGGCCCGGCGCCCGCGCTCGAGATACGGCACCTCACCCGCCGCTTCGGCGAGCGGACGGTCGTCGACGACGTGACGTTCACCGTCGAGCCCGGCCGCATGACCGGCTTCGTGGGGGCCAACGGTGCCGGCAAGACCACGACGATGCGCATGGTCATGGGGGTCCTGGCCGTCCACGGCGGCGAGGTGCGGTGGGCCGGGCGAGCGCTGACCGCGGCGGACCGGGCGAGGTTCGGGTACATGCCCGAGGAGCGCGGCCTCTACCCCAAGCAGCCGGTGACCGACCAGCTCACCTACCTCGGCCAGCTGCGGGGCATGACCCGCCGCGACGCGCAGGCCGAGTCCGCACGGCTGCTCGACAGGTTCGGGCTGGGCGGCCGCGGGCACGACAAGCTGGAGTCGCTCTCCCTCGGCAACCAGCAGCGGGTCCAGATCGCCGCCGCGCTGCTGCACCGACCCGTCGCGCTGGTCCTGGACGAGCCGTTCTCCGGTCTCGACCCCGTCGCCGTCGACTCGATGGTCGACCTCCTGCGCGACCGGCTCGCCGACGGCGTGCCGGTGCTGTTCTCCAGCCACCAGCTCGACCTCGTCGACCGCCTGTGCGACTCCCTCGTCATCTTCTCCGACGGCAGGGTCATGGCCGCCGGCCCCGCGGAGCAGCTGCGCTCGGGCGGTCCCCTGCGGTTCCGGCTCACGGCCACCGTCGACGCCGGCTGGGTCCGCGGCGCCCCAGGTGTCCGGGTCCTCGACGTCGAGGGCGCCACGGCGGTCGTCGAGCTCGCCGACGACGCCGCCCGCGAGACGCTCCTGCGCGCCGCGGTCGAGCGCGGTCTGCGCGAGTTCAGCCCGATCGTCCCCTCCCTGTCCGAGATCTACCGCGAGGCACTGCGATGACCACCACCACGACCGACGCACCTCCCGCCACCGCCGGGCCCGGGACCACCAGACCCCCGCGGCGGCCGTGGGTCGTGGTGACGGTCCGGGAGATCATGGTCAAGCTCACCGACCGCAACTTCCTCGTCTCGACCGCCGTCACGCTCGCCCTCATCGCCGGCGGCGTCGCCCTGAGCGTCTTCATGGAGGGCCGGGCCGAGGAGCACCGGGTCGCCGTCGCGTCGTCGGAGGGCCGCGGCGCGGTCGAGACGGCCGCGGCCGGGGGCGACACGCTCACCGCCGTCGAGGTCGGGTCGCCCGCCGAGGCCCGGGCGGCCGTCGAGGCGGAGGAGGCCGACGCCGCCCTCCTGGCCGAGGACGGCGGCTGGGTGCTGGTGGGCCGGGACGGCGTCGGGGAGTCCCTGACCGCGGTGCTCACCGAGGGGGTGCGGACCTACGTCGTCTCCGTCAACGCCGAGGCCGCCGGGACGAGCCTGGACGAGCTCGCCGCCGGCGCCGGGCTCACCACCGAGCTGCTGGACCCCGGCGCGCTGCCGGAGGGCACGATCTACGCGGCGACGTTCGTCTTCGCGTTCCTGTTCTACATGGCGGCCATCATGTTCGGGATGACGATCGCCCAGTCGGTCCTGGAGGAGAAGCAGAACCGCGTGGTCGAGATCCTCGCCGCCGCGATCCCCGTCCGGCAGCTGCTGTACGGCAAGGTGCTGGGCAACTCGCTCCTCGCCTTCGCCCAGATCCTGCTCTACGGCGTCGTCGCCCTGGTGGCGGTCAACGTCGCCGGCCTCGCCTCCGACCTCGGCGGGCTCGTCAGCGTCTCGGGCTGGTTCATCGTCTTCTTCCTCGCGGGCTTCGCCGCGCTGGCCTCGGTGTGGGCGGTGCTCGGCTCGCTCGCCTCGCGCAGCGAGGACCTGCAGAGCAACACCGGTCCGGTCATGGGCGTCATCATGGTCGCGTTCTTCGCCGGACTGTTCGCCGAGGACGTCTGGCTCACCGTCGCCTCCTACGTGCCGGTCGTCTCCTCGGTGGCGATGCCGGTGCGGATGCTCGGCGACGACGTCGCCCTGTGGGAGCCGGCGGTCTCGGTGCTGATCACCGCCGTCACCGCCTACGGGCTCCTGCGGGTCGGCGAGCGCATCTACCAGCGGGCCGTCATGCAGGGCGGGACCGCGCTGACCTGGCGGCAGGCGTTGCGGCTCGAGGCCTGACGGGCCGGTCCGACCGCGCGTCGGGCGCGCCCCACGACGTCGGGCGCCCACCGAGCCGGCTACCAGGACGGCACCACCTCGATGCCCTCGCGCCGCAGCTCGCGGTGCAGGACCGGGTCGCGCAGCAGGCGCAGCTCCCACACCCGCTTGCGCCCCTCGGCCGGGACGAGCCGGCCCGCCCCTCCCGGGGGCGCCGGGTGCACCACCAGCTCGGAGGTGCCGGGGGGCAGGTGCCGCAGCTGGGCGAGGACCGAGGCGCGGAGCTGGGCGTAGGACAGGACCAGGCGTCCGGGCAGCCAGCAGCTGACCATCGCCTCGGGCAGCGGCACGCCGGAGGCGTCGGCCAGGGTCACGGCCCGGGCGTGGTCACGGCGGAAGCGCGGCCCCAGCACCGCGGCTGTCCCCAGCCGCCGGGGGACCCGCAGGGCGAGCCCGTGGCGGGCGGCGAAGCGCACGGCCTCCTCGGCGAAGGACCGTCCGTGCATGCCGTACAGGGTCCCGGAGTGGGAGTCGACGGCCTCCGGCGCGAGCCCCTCGTCGTGCATCCACCCCAGCTGGGCGGTCATCTCGTGGACGACGTGGTCCGGGTCGCCCTCCCGCTCGACCCGGGCGGCGGAGACGTGGAAGGCGCCGGCGTCGTCGGTGAGGCTGTGGACGGCGGAGCCCGCGAGCGGGTGCCACGGGGCGAACTCGCGGGCGCCGGTGAGGGTCACGTGCAGGCGCGGGTGGGGCACCGCCCGGGCGAGCACCTGGCGGACGGCGTCACGGGCCGCGGGCGCCACCGGCATGAGGGTGGCCGCGGAGGCGTGCCCGGCGGCGAGGAGGTCGACGATGGCGGCGTTGGTCTCGGGGTCGATCCCCAGGTCGTCCGCCGTGATGACCAGGCGCCGCCCCAGCGCCCGCCGCGTCTCGAGCCGCCGCCCCGGCAGCCGGTCGCGGGCGGCCTCGACGTGCGTGGCGAGCGTCCGGGGCACGAGAGCACGCGGGCCCACGGCCCGGGGGACGAGCGCGCGAGGAACCAGCGCCCTGGGCGCGGGCGCGCGAGGAACCAGCGCCCGGGGGACGAGCGTCCTGGGCACCAGCGCCCGGGGGGTCGTCGCCGGGGGTATGAGGGTCCGGCGGCCCGGGGTCCGCGGGGCCGGGCCGGCCGGCGTGGTGCTCACCGGGCCGGTGGCTCGCGTCTCGCCGGTGACCATGCCGATCCCTCCCGCTGCGCGTCGTCGCAGCACCGCCGCGGCGACGCCGCCGTGGAGGTGACGTCTCGAGGATACGCCGCGACCGAGGTCCGTTCCCCTCGTGGCCCGGCGTCGGCACACTGGCTCCATGAGAAGTGCCCTGCTCGTCCTCGGCGCCCAGCGCAACATGCTCGAGGGTGACGGTGCGGTCCCGACGGCGCAGAGCGTCCGGACGGCGGTCGACCGGCTCCTGGCCGCCGCGCGCGTGGCCGGCGCGGTCGTCGTCCACGTCCAGAACGACGGCCCGCGCGGGTACCCCGACGAGCCCGGGACCCCCGGGTGGGAGCTGGCCGTCGCGCCGGCGCAGGGCGAGCTGGTGCTGCACAAGGACGTCTCCGACGCCTTCGCGGCGAACCCCGGCCTTGCCGCGCGCCTGCGTGAGGAGGACGTCGGCACCGTCGTCGTGGCCGGGATGCAGTCCGACTTCTGCGTCCGGGCCACGAGCCGGTCGGCGCTGCAGGCGGGTTTCGCGGTGGTCCTGGCCAGCGGTGCGCACGCCACCCACGACGACGACGCCTCCGCCGCGGTCCTGTCCCGCGAGGTGGAGGAGGAGCTCGCCGCGGACGGCGTCGCCGTGGTGCCCGCGCCGGAGGTGAGGTTCTGACCGGGCGCGGTGCCGGTGCGGCTCAGCCGCGGCGCGAGTCGGGCACCCCGTGGGGCAGGCGGGCGACCGCTGCGGACTCCGCGGTCTCGCGCTCGCGCGCCCGCAGGCCCGCCGCGTGCTCACGGTCCCGCCGGGAGACGAGGACGGCGGCGAGGAAGCGCTCCGGCGGGGTGCCCCACGGCGGTGGCGGGGCGACGAAGGGCTCCACCTCCGCCGCCAGCGCGGCCCCCATCCGGGCCCGGGCGTCCGGCGTCATCGTGGCGAACCTGGTGAGGTAGGACCGCGCCGCGAGGCCGAGGCCGTCGGGCAGGGAGCGGATGTCGGCACCGGCCGCCCAGCCGGCGAGCTCGGGGGGCATGTGCAGGGGTGCGGGGCGGCGCTCACCGCCGCGGACCCGGACGGCGTAGGTGCCGGCGAGGAGGTCGCCGAGGCGCTTCCCGCGGCGGTTGAGACCGGCGACGACGATGGCCACGGACCCCGCGGTGAGCCACAGCTCACCCACGCCGGCCAGCGCCCGGACGAGGGCGTGACGCAGGCGCACCGGACCGCCGTCGTCCCGCACGATCGAGGTCCCGGCGGCGAGCCTGCCGAGGGACCGGCCGCGGGAGAGGGTCTCCACGACCGTGGGGGCGAGCACCTGCACGCCGGCGAAGGTGGCCACCTGGACGATGCCGAGCTGGGCGGGGTTGAGCTCGGTGAGCACCCGTCCGGCCGCGACGAGGAGCAGGACGGCGACGCCGCCGTAGACGAGCGCGTCCACGAGGCCGCCGAGGATCCGCACCCCCACCGACGCCGGGCGCACGTCGAGCGCCACGGCCTCACCGGTGACGACGAGGTCGTCCTGGAGCCGGGCTCGGGCGAGCGCAGCCTGGGGCCCGGTGGTCCTGCTCACGTGTGGCAGGGTAACGCTCGTGGACACCGATGCCTTCGCCGCGGTGCACGAGCCGCAGTGGCGCCGGCTCGAGGAGCTCAGCCGCGGCCGGCGCCTCACCGGCCAGGAGGTCGACGAGCTGGTCCGCCTCTACCAGGCCACCGCCGGGCACCTCTCCGCGCTGCGGACCTCGGCACCGGACCCCTACCTCGTGGGCCGGCTCTCGACCCTGCTGGGCCAGGCCCGCGCCCGGATCGCCGGCGCCCACGAGCTCAGGCTCGCCGACGTCGGTCGCTTCTTCACCACGACCCTGCCGGCGGCGTTCTTCCGGGTCCGCTGGTGGACGGTGGCCGTGATGGTGGCGTGGGTCGGCCTCGCCGTCGTCGTGGGTGCCTGGGCCGCGGGGACGCCGGCCGTCATGGCGCAGCTGGGGACCCCCGCGGAGCTCGAGAGGTACGCGCGGGAGGCGTTCGAGGCCTACTACTCCGACAACCCGGCGCCGGACTTCGCCGCGCAGGTGTGGACGAACAACGCCTGGATCGCCGCGCAGGTGATCGGGCTCGGTATCACCGGCGTCTTCCCGCTCTACGTGCTCTACGCCAACGCCGTGGGGGTGGGGCACGCCGGGGCCATCATGGCCGTCCACGGCGACCTCGGGGTGTTCTTCGGCCTGATCCTCCCCCACGGGCTCATGGAGCTCACGGCGATCTTCATCGCGGGCGGCACCGGGCTGAAGCTGTTCTGGACGGCGCTCGCGCCCGGCCGGCGCAGCCGCTCACGCGCCCTGGCGCAGGAGGGCCGGGCGCTGGTGACCGTCGCGATGGGCCTCGTGGTGGTCCTGGCCGTGTCCGGGCTCGTCGAGGGCTTCGTGACGCCCTCGCCGCTGCCGACCGGGGTGAAGATCGCCGTCGGTGCCCTCGTCCTGGCCGCGTACTGGGCCTACACCCTCGTGCTCGGCCGTCGCGCGGTCCGGCAGGGGCACACCGGTGACCTCGCCGACGACCTCGCCGGGCACACCCTCGCCGAGGCCGGCTGAGGCGTCAGCGGACGACGCCGCCGAGGTGGACGAAGCCGTACCCCCGTGCGCGCAGCCCCTCGATGATCGCCGGGAGCGCGTCGGCGTCGAAGGTGGTGCCGTCGTCGGGGTTCGCCCCGACGTGCATGAGGACGATCTGACCGTCCCGGGCGGTGCCGAGCACCCGGTCGGCGACGACGGCGGCGGTGATCCCGCCCTCCGTGCCCTGCCACCCGAGCGTGTCGGTGCTCCACCGGAACGGCACGTACCCCTCGCCGTTGACGACGGTGACGTCGAGGTCGGTCCGTGCACCGAACGGGAAGCGGAACAGCGGCCGGGTGGTCCGGCCGGTCAGCGCCGAGATGGCCGCCTCGGCCCGGGCCAGCTCGGCGCGGATGACCTCGTTCGTCGAGTCGGCGAACGAGGGGTGGGTGTCGGAGTGGTTGCCCACCGGGTGCCCGGCCGTCGCCATGGCCCGCACGGCGCCCGGGTAGGTGCGCGCGAAGGCACCGGTGACGAAGAACGTCGCCGGGACGTCGTACCGGTCCAGGGTGGCGAGGATCGGCGCGACGGCCGCGTCCGACGCCCCGCCGTCGAAGGTCAGCGCCACCACCGGCCCGGCGCCGGGGAGCACCTCGACGTCGACGCCGCGCCACGCGGCCGGCAGCTCGGTGAGGGCGGGTGGCGGCTGGGTCGTGGCGGGTGCGGGCGGGGTCGTGGCGGGTGCGGGTTCGGTGGTGGCGGGTGCCGGCTCGGTCGTGGACGGTGCGGGCTCGGTGGTGGACGGTGCGGGCCCGGTGGTGGCGGACGTGGGCTCCGGGCCGGTGGTCGCCGGCCCCGAGGGGGTCTGGGTGGTCGGGTCGGACGGCCCCGGGCCGTCGGCCGGCAGACACGCGACTGTGACCAGGGTCAGGGCCATGGCGGCGACCGTGGCGAGCACGGCCCGCACCACGTCCCTCCCGGATCCCCGGTCGGCGAGCTGCCTGCCGGCGTCCATGCCTCATTCTGGCGCGTCGCCACGGTCCGGACCTGGGACTTTCGTTGCGTTCCGGTCACGATCGGCGCCGTCCCGGCGCCGCGTCACGGCGCCGGGACGGCGCCTCCCCGTGCCGCTGGCGTGCACCACGGGGTGCGTCCCGGGCACCACCTGGTGCCACCCGGCACCGGTCACGGTCGCCCCGGCCTCAGTGGCCGCGCAGCCGGGTGATGTCGCGCCGCTCCCGCTTCGTCGGCCGGCCGGCACCCCGCTCGCGCCGCGGGACAGCGAACACCTCGCGCGGCAGCGGGGCGGGGCTGTGGTCGACCATGGCTGCGGCCGCCGCGGGCGCGCCGACCCGCTTGAGCAGGACCTGGACGACCTCGACGTCGCGCTCGCGCTCGCCGCCGCGCACGACCACCCGGTCCCCGGGGCCGACGGGCGCCGCGGGCTTGGCCCGCTCGCCGTTGATGCGGACGTGCCCGGCCTTGCACGCCGCCGTCGCGAGGGACCGGGTGCGGAAGAGCCGTACCGACCACAGCCACACGTCGACCCGGGCCGTCGTGGGGGCCTGCGCCGGGCTCATCCGGCGAGCCTACGTCTCACAGCCGCCCTGCCGCCTTGAGCGCGAGGTAGGTGTCCGCCAGTGCGGGCGCGAGGTCGTCCGCGGCGGCCTCGACGACCTCCACGCCCCGTCGGCGCAGCCGCAGCGCGGCCGCCCGGCGCTCGAGCTCCGCCCGCTCGGCGGCCGCGGCGTCGAAGACGGCGTCGGTGTCGGAGCGGTCCCGGCGCAGCGCCTCCACCTCGGGGTCCGACGCGGAGGCCAGCACCACCGCGTGGTCCCGCGCCAGGGCGGACGCCACGGGTAGCAGGCCCGCCGCGACGGCCGTCGGCTCGAGGGCGGTGAGCAGGACGACGAGCGTGCGGTGGGGCAGGTCGCGCACGACCTGGGTGACGCGGGTCCAGCTCGTCTCGACGAGGGACGGCTCGAGCGGCGCCAGGGCCGACGCCAGCGCGCCGAGGAGCCGCGGACCGGTCTCGCCCGCCACCCGGGCGCGCACCTCGGAGTCGACGGCGACGAGGTCGACCCGGTCGCCGGCCCGTGAGGCGAGGGCGGCGAGCAGGAGGGCGGCCTCGATCTGGGCGTCCAGGCGGGGCGCCTCGCCGAGCCGGGCGGCGGACAGGCGGGCGACGTCCAGGACGAGCAGGACGCGGCGGTCGCGCTCGGGCCGCCACGTGCGCACGACGACGTCGGCCCGGCGGGCGGTGGCGCGCCAGTCGATGGCGCGCACGTCGTCGCCGATGACGTACTCGCGCAGGGAGTCGAACTCCGTCCCCTGACCGCGGACGAGGACGGCGGTGCGTCCGTCCATCTCGCGCAGGCGGGCCAGGCGGGAGGGGAGGTGACGGCGTGAGGTGAAGGCCGGCAGCACCCGCAGCGTGGCGGGGGCCGGGTGGGAGGCCTGCCGGCCCGCGAGGCCGAGGGGGCCCACGGTGCGGACCGTGACGAGGTCGGCGGGCCGGTCCCCGCGCCGGGTGGGGCGCAGGGCCGTGCGCACGCGGCGCCGCTCACCGGCGGGGAGGTCGAGGCGGTGCCGGTCGGCCGTGGCGCCCGCCGAGGGCGGCCAGGCGTCCCGCAGGCTCCCGCGCAGACGGCGGGTGCCGGTGCTCGTGAGGGTCACCACCGACGTCGCGGCCTCCCCGAGGCGCACCGACGTCCCGACCGACCGCTCGACGGTCACCGCCCGCGGGGAGGCGGCCAGCGCGGCGTCGACGAGGCACGCGAGGACCACGAGCCCCACCCAGAGCGCCACCGTGGTCGTCGTGGGCCACACCGCCGCCGGGAGGGCGCCAAGCGCGGTGACGGCGGCCGCGCGCGCGGTGGGGACCATCAGCGCGGCACCGGCACCGTGGCCAGGACCCCGTCCAGGACGGTCTCGGCGGTGACGCCCTCGAGCTCGGCCTCGGCCCGCAGCTGCACCCGGTGCCGCAGCGTCGGGTGCGCGAGCGCCTTGACGTCGTCGGGGGTGACGTACGACCGGCCGCTCAGCCACGCCCAGGCCCGCGACGTCGCCAGCAGGGCCGTCGCCCCGCGCGGGGAGACACCCAGGGACAGCGACGGCGAGGTCCGGGTCGCCCGGACGAGGTCGACGATGTAGCCGAGCACCTCGGGGCCGACCTCGACGTGGCCGACCTCCGTGCGGGCGGCGGCGATGTCGCCCGGGCCGGCCACGGCCCGCACGCCGGCGCCGGCGAGGTCGCGGGGGTCGAAGGAGTGGGCGTGCCGGCGCAGGACCTCCACCTCGTGCCCGCGTTCGGGCAGGGGCAGGACCAGCTTGAGGAGGAACCGGTCGAGCTGCGCCTCCGGGAGGGGGTAGGTGCCCTCGTACTCGACCGGGTTCTGCGTGGCCACGACCATGAAGGGCTGCGGCAGTGCCCGCGGCTCGCCGTCGACGGAGACCTGGCGCTCCTCCATGGCCTCGAGGAGGGAGGCCTGGGTCTTGGGCGGGGTCCGGTTGATCTCGTCGGCGAGGAGGAGGTTGGTGAAGACCGGGCCCTCCCGGAAGGAGAACTCGGCGGTGCGGGCGTCGTAGACCAGCGAGCCGGTGACGTCGCCGGGCATGAGGTCGGGGGTGAACTGGATCCGCTTGGTGCCCAGGGCCAGGCTCGCCGCGAGGGTCCGCACGAGGAGCGTCTTGGCCACCCCCGGGACGCCCTCGAGCAGGACGTGCCCGCCGCACAGCAGGGCGATGACCAGCCCGGTGACCGCCGGGTCCTGCCCCACGACCGCCTTGCCGATCTCGGCGCGCAGGCCGCCGAGCCGCTCGCGCGCCTGCGAGCCGGCGTGGCGGGAGCCGGCACGGTCGGGGCCGGCGGGAGACCCGGCGGCGTGGGCGTCCCCGGCGTGCGGGGCGCGCGCGTCCGGCCCGGCGGCCGGCGGCTCCGCCGGGGCGGCGGGGGCGGCCGGGGTCGCGGGCGGAGGGCCGTACGGAGGGGTCGTCACTGGTGGACCTCGCTTTCCAGGGCGTCGAGCTCGGCGGACAGCGCCAGGAGGGCGGCGTCGCTGGTGGGGGGTGGGCCGTACAGCAGCTGCCGCAGGCCCGGGTCGGGGCGACCGGTGGCGCGTGCCAGGGCACCGAGGAGCGCGTCGGGGCCCGCCGACCGCGGCAGGCCGAGGGTGCGGGCGAGCCGGTCCGCGGTCCCGGCGCGCAGGCTCGCGGCCGCGTGGTCGTGGGCACCGGAGCGGCGGTAGAGGCGGCCACGGCCGCGGGTCGTCTCGGCGGAGCGGACCACCACGGGCATGACCTCGGTGACGACGGGCCCGAGCGCACGCCCGTGGGCGAGCGCGAGGACCAGGGCGGCCGCGGCGAGGACGGTGAGGGCGGTGGTGGCCCCCGGGGGCACGAGGGGCACCGAGGCCCCGGTGCTCGTGGTGTCGACGGCGCCGGGCAGGAACCACACGAGGACGTCGTGCCCGCCGAGCGCCCGCAGGGTCAGGGCGGCGTTGCCCTCGGCGGCGAGGAACTCGTTGGTCATGAGTCGCTCGTCGGCGAGGTAGCGCACGGTCCGCGCGCCGTCCGACCAGACGGCGTACCCGCCGTCACCGTCGCCCACGGGGAAGCAGACGACCGTCTCGCCGCCGCCGCCGCCGCCGCCGGCTCCGGTGCCGCCGCCGTCCGTCGGACCGACGGAGCCGCGGGTGAAGCCGACGCGTCCGGCGGCCACGGCGTCGGGATCGGCGCAGGCGGCGTCGACGGGGTCGGCGGACCCGGCGCCGGAGGTGAGGAGCGGGACGCCGAAGCCCTCGAGGTCGGTGAAGGGGTCGCCGGCGATGACGAGGTCCGCCCCGGTGGCCACGATCTCGGCGCGCTGGTCGACCGAGAGCAGGCCGGGGTCGACGACGAGGACGGTCGAGCCCGGTCCGGCGAGCGCGCCGACGTCGGCGAGCGAGGAGGCCGGCCGCACCTCCACGCCCTGGCTCCGCAGGATCTCGGCGGCGGCCTGCGCCCCGCCCGGGCGCGGGTTGTCGGGTGCGAGCGGCCGGTCGGAGCTCCGCACCGTCAGCGCGACGGCGGCGAGCATGAGGACGGCGAACGCGAGAGAGGCGAGAACGGGGAACCGGTTGCGCGACCACCAGGTGGGGCGGCGCTCGACCACCGGCGCGGCGGCGGGTGCGTTCACCGTGCCGCCGGGCCGGTGCTCGTGCCGGTGCTCGTGCCGGTGCCGGTGCCGGCGCCGTGCGGACTGGCGCCCGCCCCGGCGGTCACCCGCGGGTGCTCGGCGGAGACCCGGGCGGCGAGGGAGCGCATGGCCTCGTCCTCCGCAGGACCGGCCGACGCGTGACCGTACCGGACGTCGTCGAAGAGGTGCCCCGCCCAGCCGAGCGGCCCGGCGAGGCCCGGCAGCGCACCGGCCGCCAGGGCCGCGGCCTCGTGCGCGGTGAGCCCCGCGCGGTCGTCCAGGGCGCCGCGCTCGTCCAGACCGCGGATGATCGCGCGGAAGCGGTCCAGGACGGCGGCGGCGTGGTCGCCGCGACGTGCCGCGGCGTCGGCGGCGGCGCGGAGGTCGGCGCTGCTGCGGTCGTCCTCGAACAGCGCCGTCCCGGCCGCGACGTCCCGCGCCCGGCCGCGGCGCACCCGCCCGCCGAGGACCCGGGCGAGGACGAGGACGACGACGAGGCCCACCACCAGCAGCACCGGCACGAGCTCGGGCGGGGTGAGCGTGTCGAGATCGCCCACGCGGCCCAGGATCCGGCCGAGCCAGTCGAGGAAGCGTTCGACGAGCCCGGGGGAGTCGGAGTACGCCGCCTTCGCCAGCTCCTCCTGCGCCCAGCGGCGCGCCTCCTCGGCGTCCGGGCGGACCGGGACGCCGACGGGGAGGATGACGGCGGGCGCCGGGCTCATGCCCCCGCGGCGCGGGCCAGCTCGACGTCGAGGCCCTCCTTGCGCATCCGCACGTCGATGTAGACCAGGGCCAGCACGGCGGCGAGGAACGGCGTCGTGGCGGCGGAGATGAGGACCGACAGGACGGTCGTGACGACGGTCGCTGTCACGATCGCGTCGGGGCTCGTCGCCACCAGGGCGGTGATGAGGGTGGGCACCACCATGAGGGCGTAGGAGATCACCGAGACGATGATCGACGACAGCACGAGGGAGCCGAAGATGCGCCAGAAGTGCCCGGCGGTCAGGGACCACGAGCGGCGCAACGACGTCATGACCGAGGCGCGCTCCAGCACGAGGACGGGGGCGGCGAGCGCGAGCTTGATCGACAGCCAGGCGGTCGCGACGACCGCGGCGGCGAAGATCAGCAGGCCGAGGAGGACGAGCACGCCGGCGCTGTCGCCGAGGGCCGTGGCGAGAGCGCCGATGAGCAGGGCGGAGACCACGACGACGAGCGTGATCGCGATCGTCGCGGCCACGCCGATGAGCACCGTGAGGCCGACCAGGGCGCCGAGGCGTCCTCTGGCCCGGGTCCAGACCTCGCCGATGCTCACCACCCGGCCGAGGACGGACTGGCTCACGGAGATGATGAGCAGGCCGGTGAGGATGATCGTGGCGAGGAAGACGGCCACGGCGGCCGCGAGGAGGCCGAGCACGCTGCCCGGGCCGACGCCCAGCGCCTCGCTCGCGGTGGCACTGCCCTCGAGGAGGGCCGGGTCCAGCACGGGCACCGCCTGGCCGAGGAAGACCACGAGGACGACGGCCTCGATGACCGAGGCGATGCCCAGGACGAGGAGGGAGAGGCCGAACATGACCTTGGGGTTGGCCCGGATCGCCCGGAACCCGCCGTCGAGGATCTCCCCGAGGTTGAGCGGGCGCAGCGGGATGATCCCGGGCTGGACCGGTCCGGCGAAGCCGGCGGGGCCGTAGGGGCGGGCGATGCCCGGCCCGGCCGGTCCCGGCTGCGGGCCGTACTGGCCGTAGGCGGGCGGGCGCTGCGCGGCGTCCGCCCAGCGCGCGGGAGCGGGCGGCCGGAGGTCGGCCGCGGGGTCCTGCCAGGCCACGGGTCCCGGCCGGGCCGCCGGGTCCTGCCAGGCCGCGGGGCCCGGCCGGGCGGCGGGGTCCTGCCAGGCCGCCGGGTCCGGCAGCACCGCGGGGTCCGGCCGGCCGCCGACGGGGGCGTACTGGCCGTATCGCGGCTGCGGGCGCGGGTCGGGGGTCTCGGCCGGGCCGGCGCGGTCCGCGCCGTACTGCCCGTAGCGGCCGTACCGGTCGGGGTCCGCGGACGCGCCGGGGGGACCGGGTCTCTCGTCCCGGCCGTCGTCCTCGATCGTCATGCCCTGCCTCCCCTGGGGGCGCACCCCGCCTCGTCTGGGTTCATGGTGCCACGGGCCCCCCACGCCGGTGGCCGTCCACGGCGGGCCGGGCACGAACCGTGGTCGCGGGATGACACCATGTGGACATGAATGCACGCCTCCTCGTGGTCGACGACGACACCGCGCTCGCCGAGATGATCGGCATCGTGCTCGAGGCCGAGGGCTTCGAGGTCGTCTTCTGCGCCGACGGCGCCCAGGCGCCCGAGATCTTCCGCGCCGAGCAGCCCGACCTCGTCCTGCTCGACCTCATGCTCCCGGGCCTCGACGGCATCGCGGTGTGCCGGATCATCCGCGCGGAGTCCGACGTGCCCATCGTCATGCTGACGGCGAGGTCCGACACCCTCGACGTCGTCACCGGGCTCGAGGCGGGCGCGGACGACTACGTGGCCAAGCCGTTCAAGCCCAAGGAGCTCGTGGCGCGGGTCCGCGCCCGGCTGCGGCGCCAGGAGGACCCGGAGCCCGAGCGCCTGCGGATCGGCGACCTCGAGCTCGACGTCGCCGGCCACGAGGTGACCCGGGACGGCGTGCCCATCTCCCTCACGCCGCTCGAGTTCGACCTCATCGTCGCCCTCGCGCGCAAGCCGTGGCAGGTCTTCAGCCGGGAGGTGCTGCTGGAGCAGGTCTGGGGCTACCGCCACGCCGCCGACACGCGCCTGGTCAACGTCCACGTCCAGCGCCTGCGGGCCAAGGTCGAGAAGGACCCCGAGCACCCCGAGGTCATCGTCACCGTCCGTGGGGTGGGGTACCGGGCGGGGGCACCGCAGGGGTGAGCCGGGACGTCGCCGAGAGCCGCGGCGCGAGCCTCCCGGCCGCGCCCGCGCTCCCGCGCGGCTCGGTCCCCCACCGTGCGGGACCGGCCACGACCTACCGGCCGCGCGCCACCGAGCCGCTGCGCCTGCGCGCGCGCCGCAAGATCCTCACGGCCGCCGGCCGGTGGCGCACCTCGCTGAGCGTCCGGGTGGTGACCATCACCGTCGTCGGCGGAGCCGTCGCGCTGGCCCTGCTCGGCGGCGTCATCGGCAACCAGGTCCGTGACGGCCTCTACGACGCCCGGGTCGAGCAGATCCTCGCCGACGCCGCCCTGCGTTCGCGTGACGCGCAGGAGACGTTCGACTCGGCGACGGCGACGACCGGCCAGCAGGTCCAGCAGGTGGCCAACGACTGGATCGACGCGCTGGAGTCCTCCTCCTCCGGCGCGCTCGGCACGGTCCTCATGCGCTCGCCCAACGAGTCCTCGGCGGTGACCATCGCCGAGCCGGCCACGAACAACGCCCCCCGCGAGGTCGTCTCGGACCAGATGCGCGCCGCCCTCGCCGCCGAGGGCGGGCAGCACTGGCAGGCGGTGGGCCTGCCCGCCGAGGACGGCGAGGAGCCCGGGATCGTCGTCGGCGCCACCGTCACCCTGCCCGCCGCCGGCACGTACGAGCTCTACACGATCTACACCCTCGCCCCGGAGGAGGAGACGATCCGGCTCGTCCTGCGGGTGCTGTCGGTCGGGGCCCTCGCCCTCGTCGTCGTCCTCGGCGCCATGGTGTGGGTCATCACCCGCTGGGTGCTGCGCCCCGTCCAGGAGGCGGCGCGCGCGGCCGAGCGGATCGCCGACGGGCTCCTCGCCGAGCGGGTCCCGGTCCGCGGCCACGACGAGCTCGCCGTGCTGGGGGACTCCTTCAACGAGATGGCGGAGTCGCTCCAGCGACAGATCGAGCGCATGGAGGAGCTCTCCCGCCTCCAGCAGCGGTTCGTCTCGGACGTCTCCCACGAGCTGCGGACCCCGCTGACCACCATCCGCATGGCGGGCGAGCTCATCCACGACGCCCGGGACTCCTTCGACCCGGCGGTCCGCCGCTCCGCCGAGCTGCTGCACACCCAGCTCGACCGGTTCGAGTCGATGCTCGCCGACCTGTTGGAGATCTCCCGGTTCGACGCCGGCGCCGCCGCCCTCGAGGTCGAGGAGCGCGACATGCGTGACATCGTCCAGCGGGTGGTCGAGCTCACCGCCATCCTCGCCGAGCGCAAGGGTTCCGAGATCCGGCTCCAGCTGCCCGCCGGGCCGTGCACGGTGGAGGTGGACTCCCGCCGCGTGGAGCGGGTCCTGCGCAACCTCCTGGCCAACGCGATCGAGCACGGCGAGGGCCGCCCCATCGACCTCACCGTCGCCGGGTCCGCGACGACGGTGGCGGTGCGCGTCCTCGACCACGGCGTGGGCATGACTGCCGAGGAGGCCCTGCACGTGTTCGACCGCTTCTGGCGCGCCGACCCCGCCCGCGCGCGGACCACCGGCGGGACCGGCCTGGGCCTGGCGATCTCCCAGGAGGACGCCCGGCTGCACGGCGGCCTCCTCGAGGCGTGGGGGGAGATCGGCGTCGGCGCGTCCTTCCGGCTCACCGTGCCCCGCCACGCCGGCGCGGTGCTCGGGGTCTCGCCCGTGCCGCTGAACCCCCACGAGGAGCCGGCGACGATCACCCAGGAGGTCTCGAGCGCCGCGGGGCCGGAGTCGTGGTCGGAGCTGGCGGAGGAGGGCTCGTGACGTCGCGTCGCAGCGTCCGGCTGCTGGCCGTCCTCCTCGCCGCGCTCGTGGCGCTGGCGGGCTGTGTGAGCCTGCCCCGGTCGGGTCCGGTCTCCGCCTCCCAGCCCGAGCTCCCGCCGTCGGAGGGCATCGGCCTGTTCGCGGCCGGCCCGCGTGAGGGCGCCTCCCCCCAGGAGATCGTCGAGGGGTTCCTCACCGCCTCGGCCGCGGGGTACTCCGACGAGTTCCTCGTCGCCCGGCAGTTCCTCGCCGGGCCCGCGGTCCAGGCGTGGCAGCCGCTCGAGCAGGTGCGGATCTACGCCGACAACCCGGCGCCGTCGTTCGGGCGCACCGACGACGGCGGCGTGCGCCTCACGGTCGCCGCGGAGGCCTCGGTGGACTCCGCCGGGCACTACACCGAGTCGCCGCCCGAGACGACGATCGAGGCCGGCTTCACCCTCGTGCGCAACGCCGCGGGGGAGTGGCGCATCGTCGAGCTCGACGACGGGGTCCTGCTGCCGGCCGCGAACTTCCGCTCGCTCTACGCCCAGGGTGCGGTGTACTTCCTCACGCCCGAGCAGGACGCGCTCGTCCCCGACGTGCGGTGGTACCCGCGGGAGAACCAGGCGACGGCGCTGGTCCGCGGCCTGCTCGACGGTCCCTCGCAGTGGCTCTCGCCCGGCGTCGTCACCATGGTGCCGGCCGGCACCCGCATGACCGTCGAGGCGGTCACGGTCGCCGACGGCGTCGCGCGGGTCGACCTCTCCGCCGACGCCCTCTCGGCCGACCCGGAGGAGCGGGCCGCGCTGTACGCCCAGGTCGAGCGCACGCTGCTCGGCGTCCCCGGCGTCCAGCTCATCCAGATCACGGCGGCCGGCGCACCGTACGAGGTCACCGAGCCGATCCCCGAGCTCTCCTCCTACCCCTACACCACCGGCTCCCTGGTGGTCGTCGCCGACGGCGCGCTGGCCGAGGTCGTGGCCGGCGAGGTGGTCCCGCTGGCCGGTGGCAGCCTCGCGGGGCTGGACGCCCGCTCGCCCGCCCTCGGGTACGAGACCGAGCAGCCCACGCTCGTCCTCCTCGACGGCGCGGACCGGCTCGTCACCGCCCCGTCCGCCCAGTCCCAGTCCTTCCTCCTGGCGCAGGGCTCGGCGCTGGTGGCGCCCTCGGTCGACATCGACGGGTGGGTGTGGACGTCCCCGCAGGAGTCGGCGGGCGACGTCGTCGCCGTCCAGGACTCCGGCACCCGGGTCGCGGTGGACGTGCCGTGGCTCGCGGGGGGCCGGGTCCACGCCCTGCGGATCTCGCGCGAGGGCGCCCGCGCCGTCGTGGTGTGGGAGTCCGGCGGACGCACCCTGATCGACGTCGCCGCCGTCGTGCGCGGCCTGGACGGGGTCCCGCGCGCCCTCGCCGAGCCGGTGCGCATCGGCGAGCGGATGACCACCGCCACCGACGCCGCCTGGGTGGACGAGCAGACGGTCGCCGTCCTGGGCACCTCCGGCGGGGACGCGGCGCCCGTGGTCCACCTGCTGCCCATCGGCGGTCCCACCACGCGGCTGCCCGCCGTCGACGGTGCCGTGACGATCACCGCGGGCCGGGGCGACCGCTCCCTGGTGGTGGGCACCGAGAGCGGGCGGATCTACGAGCGCAACGGCGCATCGTGGCGACCGGTGCTGACCGAGGCGTTCTTCCCCACCCTCCCCGGGTAGCCCGCCGTCCACAGCCTGGCCGCCGCCGCGGGCCCGGCCCGGCCACGCTCGCCGGTGTGCGGGTCGCCGGCGGACACGACGGGAGGGTCCGGTTGCTCGGCGCCCTGCGGTCCGCCGGGCGGCTCGTCCTGCCGGTGGAGTGCGCCGGGTGCGGCCGGTGGGACGTGGCCCTGTGCGCGCGGTGCCGTGACCTGCTCGCAGCGACCCCGCGGCGGTGCGAGCAGGACGCACCGATGATCGCCGGGGACGGCCCACCGGTGTGGTCGGTGGGCGCCTACGCCGGCCCGGTGCGCTCGGTGGTCCTGGCGTGGAAGAACCACCGGCGCCGGGACATCTCCGCGGCACTGCTGCGCGCCGTCGCGGCGGCCGCCCGGGCGTGGGCCCTCGACCCGGCCCTGCGAGCGGCGCTGGGACCGGCTGCCGACGCCTCCCGCACGGTCCTCGTCATGCCCGCGCCGTCGGGCCTGCGCCGGCGGCTGGCCCACCGGTTCGTCGTGGGGGAGCTCGCCGACGCCGTGGCGCGCGGCCTCGCGTCCGGCCTCGCCGACCACCCCTCCGCGGTGGACCGGGTGCTCGTCGTCGACGCGCTCCGTCGTCGGGGTGGCGGCGCCCACCAGGCGGGCCGTGGCGCGCGGTCGAGGGCGCGCAACCGCCGTGGCGGGGTGGTCGTCGCGGCCCTTCTCCCCCCGGGCGCGGTGGTCGTGGTCGTGGACGACGTCGTGACCACCGGGGCGACCCTGGCCGCGTGCGTCAGCGCACTGTCGGACGCCGGCGCGCACGTCGTCGCGGGCCTCGCCCTCGCCAGCACCCCCGCTCCCGCCCGGACCCTGCGCGTTCCCGGCGGGAGTGTCCGCGCGGACATGCCCGCGGCCGCCAATTGCGACTAACGTTGGTGCATGGAGCACAGCCCGAGGCCGCAGGCGCCGCGCAGGGAAGCGCGACCCGGCCAGGGCCGGGAGGAGGTGGTCCGCACCCCCCTCGCTCGCCCGTGAACCAACCGGCGCGAGATCGTCACGTCCGGGGCCGGCAGAGCCCCCACCTATGGAGGTCACCATGGAGATCGTCGTCAAGGGCCGCAACACCGAGATCGCCGACCGCTTCCGCGAGCAGGTCGAGGAGAAGCTCGGGAAGATCGAGCAGCTGGCCCCCCGGGCGCAGCGCGTGGACGTCGAGCTCACCCACGAGCGCAACCCGCGCCAGAGCGACCAGGCCGAGAAGATCGAGATCACCGTGCGCGACAAGGGGCCCGTGATCCGTGCCGAGGCCAGTGCCTCCGACCGGTACGGCGCGCTGGACCTCGCCGTCGGCAAGCTCGTCGAGCGGCTCCGCCGGGTCCGTGACCGCCGCAAGGACCACCACCGCTACTCACCCCCGCCACCCGGGCAGGCGCCCAGCGTCGAGCAGGAGCCCGAGGTCGAGCAGGAGGAGCGACCCCACCCGCCGACGCGGCCGGGGGAGAGCGTCGAGGCCCAGCTGGGCGACTCCCCGGTGATCGTGCGCCAGAAGCTCCACGAGGCCACCCCGATGACGGTCGACCAGGCCCTGTACGAGATGGAGCTCGTCGGGCACCCGTTCTACCTCTTCATCGACGAGGAGACCGGCCAGCCGTGCGCCGTCTACCACCGCCACGGCTGGACCTACGGCGTGATCCGGCTCGACACCGTCGTGACCGCGTCGAACCACGTCCTCGACCACGCCGGGCGGCCCGCCTGACCGCCGGGTCACACCCCTGACCTGCCCGGGGCCCGTCGCGCGCCGGCGACGGGCCCCGGCCCTGTCCGCGGCTCTCGCCGCACCCGACGTCGCGGTGCACCCGCTCGCCGCACCGGTCGTCGCGTAGCACCCCCTCGCCGTGCCGCACCCGCTCGCCGCACCGGCCACCCCGATCTAGGGTCGGGCCATGGCCACCGTCCACGTCGGCATCTCGGGCTGGCGGTACGCGCCGTGGCGGGGCACCTTCTACCCGCCCGGCCTGGCCCAGCGCCGGGAGCTGGAGCTCGTCGCCAGCCGTCTGTCCACGGTGGAGATCAACGGGTCGTTCTACTCCCTCCAGTCACCGTCGAGCTACCGGGCGTGGTCGGCGCAGACGCCGGCGGACTTCCTCTTCGCGGTCAAGGGTGGCCGGTTCATCACCCACATGAAGAAGCTCGACGACGTGGCGGGGCCCCTGGCGAACTTCTTCGCCTCGGGGGTCCTCGCCCTGGGCGAGAAGCTCGGTCCGGTCCTGTGGCAGCTCCCACCCCAGCTGCGGTTCGACGCCGGCCGCGTGGAGCGGTTCCTCGACCAGCTCCCGACGACGACGGCGGCCGCCGCGGCGCTGGCCCGCGGGCACGACGCCCGGGTGAAGGACCCCCTGACACAGGTGCCGGCCGACCGGCCGCTCCGCCACGCCATGGAGGTGCGGCACGAGAGCTACCGGGACCCCGAGTTCACCCGGCTGCTGCGTGAGCGAGGTGTTGCGCTCGTCGTCGCGGACACCGCCGGGCGGTGGCCGCTGCTCGAGGAGGTCACCGCCGACCTCGTCTACGTCCGTCTGCACGGCGACGAGGAGCTCTACGTCAGCGGGTACGACGACGCCGCGCTGGACCGGTGGGCGGAGCGGGTCCGCCGGTGGCACGCCGACGGCCGCGACGTCGTCGTGTACTTCGACAACGACGTCAAGGTCCGGGCCCCGTTCGACGCCATGGCGCTCGCGGGCCGGCTGGCGGGCATCGCGGCGGAGCCCACCGGGGTCCAGCCGCCGGTCGGGCCCGTCCGGGCGCGGCGGGCGGTCGGCGAGGTTGCGCCGGACGGCTCGGGTCCGGCGGGCCGAGCGGGGGCGCCGGCCGGGCTGCCCGCGCTCGGCGCCGACAGCCGCTGGCGGCTCGGCGGGGCGGGCCGATGACCGGCCGGCCCGGCGCGGACCGGTGGGTTCCGCCGGAGGGTGACGTCGAGAGCCTGCGGGCCGCCGCTCCGGGGTGCCGCGGCTGCGAGCTCTGGGCCGATGCGACCCAGGTCGTCTTCTCGGCCGGCGGCGAGCGGGCACGGGTGGTCCTCGTGGGGGAGCAGCCCGGCGACGCGGAGGACCGGGCGGGGGAGCCGTTCGTGGGACCGGCCGGGCGCCTGCTCGACGAGGCGCTCGCGGCGGCCGGGATCGACCGTGCGGAGGTCTACCTCACCAACGCGGTCAAGCACTTCCGGTTCCGCGCGCAGGGGAAGCGGCGCATCCACGCCAAGCCCGGCGTCGCCCACGTCGAGGCGTGCCACCCGTGGCTGGAGGCCGAGGTCGCGGCGGTCCGGCCGGACGTCGTCGTCGCCCTCGGCGCCACCGCCGCCCGCGCGGTGCTGGGGCGCGACGTCCGGATCGGGGCCGAGCGCGGCACGTGGCTGAGCGCGCCCGGCCTGCCCGCGCAGCCGCGGGTCCTGGTGACGTCGCACCCCTCCGCGGTGCTCCGCCTGCGCGGCAGGTCCGGCTACGACGAGGCCTTCGCCGCGCTCGTGGCCGACCTGCGCACGGCCGCCGGCTGAGCCGGCGGCCGTGGGCGGGCAGCGCGGCACGTCACCGCACTGCCCGCCCCGACGCCCTACGGGAAGGTGATGTCGTCCGCGTAGTACGTCGTCCCCGAACCCACCGTCCCGAAGTCGAAGAAGATGACCACCCGGTCGTACTCGGCGGCCAGGTCCAGCGGCGTCGCGACGGCGTTCGCGAAGTCGAACGTCAAGGTCTCCCAGGCGCCGGCGACGGTGGTGGTCGCCTCCGTCTCGACGTTGACGGCGGGGTCGGTGCCCTCGACCTTGAGGCGGACGGGGACGCCCGCCTCGGGCGACCACACCCGCACGGTGATCGATGTGCTCCCGTCGCTGAACGGGATCACCGGGACCCGCAGGTCGTCCTCGGTCGCGACGATCGTCCCCGCCCACACCTCGGGCGGGTTCTTCACGACCCGCAGCACCGCGTTGGCGGGGTCGGCCGGGTCGGTGACGACGGTGGAGTCCTCGGCACCGCCGAAGCCGAGCAGGGTCGGCGCCGGGTCGAACGAGATGACCAGCCCGGGCGCGACCGGGTACCCCAGGTCGTCGAGGTAGAAGGTCGCGGCGGTGTCCTCGGCCGAGTACGCGGTCCCGAAGTCGAAGAACGCCGAGACCTTGTCGTAGGTCGCCGCCGGGTCGAGCGCGGGGGTGCCCGGCACGTGCTCGGCGAGGTCGAACGTCAGGGTCTCCCAGGCGCGGGCCGTCGTCGTGGTGGCCTCGGTCTCGACCGAGACGGCGCCGTCGCTGGCGTCCTCCACCTTGAGGCGGACCGGGACGCCCGCCTCGGGTGACCACACCCGCGCGGTCATCGTCGTCGCGACGTCGAGCGGGATGGCCGGGACGGTGAGTCCCGGTCCGGTCGAGACCGTGACGCCCGCCCAGAGCTCCGACGGTGCCGACCTGACGATCTGCGCGACCTGGTTGCCGGCGTCGGTCGGGTTCGCGACGACGGTGCCGACGGCGCCACCGAAGCCGGTCAGCCCCGGCGCCGGCTTCTCGTCGAAGGTGATGACGACGCCGCCCGACGGGGCGGGCGGGGTGTCGTAGGCCTGCCGGGCGCTCGCGCCCGCGGCGTTCGTGTTGCCGGCGATGTCGCTGACGGCCCCCGCGGCGACCGCGACCTCGAGCGTCCCGGTGCTGTCGGCCGGCGGACGCGCCACGACCGTGGCGTGCGTCGCGTCGACCCGCGTGAACGCGCCCTTCGTGCCGCCGGTCAGGACGACGTCGGAGGCGGTGAAGCTCGTGCCCACGTCCTCCGAGAAGGTGAAGGTGAAGGTCACGTCACCGGTCGCGGTCTCGGCCGCGACGTCGTCGGTGATGGTCACCTCCGGCGCGGTGGTGTCGCTCAGGCGCACCTGGTCGAGCAGCACGGTCCCGGACCCGCTGGGGACACCGAACCCGTAGCCCCAGACCTCGTCGAGCCCGAACCCGTCGTCGGGGGCACCCGCCGGCTGGTCCGCGCTGCGCTCGAAGTCGGTGAAGGGGAGCGAGACCTGTCGCCAGCCCGTGGAGTCGTCGACGAAGGAGGCCTCGAAGCGCTCGGCCGTGTCCGGACCCTGGAAGACCCGGACGTAGTCCACCTTCATCTCCTGGGGGAAGGCCACGGTCGGGTCGACGGCCCCGCCGAAGCTCCCGCCGACCGCCATGTTGAGGAGCAGGAAGACCGGGTCGTTGAAGACCCACTCGTCCGGTGCCACGTCCGCCGGGGTGGCGGTGTGGTAGAGCGTGCCGTCCAGGTACCACTCGATGCGGTCGGGCCCCCACACGATGGTGGTGGTGCGGAACGCCCCGGGCACGTCGCCCTCGACGGTCATGATGTCCCCGTAGGCCTCGCCGCCGGAGTAGCCGGGGCCGTGGACGGTGCCGAAGACCTCGCCGGGGATGCGGCTGACGTACTCCATGAAGTCGATCTCACCGGTCTGGGGCCAGCCCACCTGCTCGATGTCCGTGCCGAGGCTCCAGAAGGCCGGCCAGAGGCCGGCGCCGCCGTCGGGCACCTGGATGCGGGCCTCGATGCGGCCGTACGCGAACTCCGCCTTGTGCTTGGACAGCAGGCGCGCCGAGGTGTACTCGCACTCGCCGTAGTAGCACTGCTCGCCGTCCGCCTCGCGCGCGGTGATGACGAGGTTGCCCTCGCCGTCGGTCGCGGCGTTGTCCGGGCTGTCCGTGTAGTACTGCGGCTCGCTGTTGCCCCACCCGGGGATGCCGTTGACGGTGCCGTCACCGAGCTCGTAGCCCCAGTTGTCGGGGTTCGGTCGGGTGCCGGCGGCCTCGTCGAACTCGTCCGACCAGACGAGGTCCCACCCCTGCGGACCCGGGTCGGGGGCACGGTTGTCGAGGACCTCGACGCTGATCTCGTCGCCGGTGCCCTGCCCGCGGTACCAGAACGACATCCCCTCGGTCGCGGACCAGTCCTGGCCCAGCGCGAAGTCGCGACCGAAGCGCTCCTGGGTGGGCCGGTTCGTGATAGCCCGGCCGTCGAAGGTCTCACCGGCGAGGGGGAGCGCCTGGTCGTCGCACGCCAGGCCCGTCTCCTTCGCGCGGAGGTGGAGCACGAGGTCGGTGCGCCCGTCGCCGTCGGTGTCGGTCTCGTGGCGCCGCGCCTGGCCCGTGCGGTCGACGTGCGTCTCGTGCGCGTCCCCGAGGGTGACCGTGGTGTGGTCCACGCTCGTCGCGTCGAAGCCGGGGGTGCTGAGCAGGCTCACGGTGACGACGCCGTTGCCGGCGTTGCAGAGCTGTCCCTCCACCGCGATGTCGACGCCGACGGGCCCGCCCACGGTCGCCGCGAGGACACGCTCCTGCGCGCCCTGACCGGGCAGCGCGTCGGCGTCCCCGGCCGCGATCTCGGGGTTGTCCAGCGTGACGGCGTCGCCGCCGTCCCACAGGTCGGGCGTGCGCTCGAAGTCGTCGAGGAGCAGGGGGTCGTACGGTTCGTCGTCGAGGATCGTGCCGGCCGCCTGCATGATGCCCGCCGCGGCGCCGACCGGGTCGGAGAGGCGCAGGATGACGCGTCGGTCGCCGTCGTCCTTGCCGTTGTCGGCCGTCTCGAGGGGGAAGGTGAGCTCGCGCGGCCCGTCCTTGGTGAAGGTGAGGGTGCCGGCGACGGGCGTGTAGTCGCGACCCGCCTGCGCGGTGCCCGGCTCGACGGCGTAGTCGACCGTCACCTGGTCCGGGTCCTCCTCCCTCATGGTCCGGTTCAGCCTGACCGTGACGTCACCGGTCGTTCCCTCCGGGACGTCGACGTTCCGGGTGGCAAGGCCCACCGCCAGGTCCGGGACCTCCGCGACGCCGTAGACGCCGACGTTGTCCACCCAGTAGGTGCGCGCTCCGCCGGTGCCGAGGGCGCCGAGGGCCCAGCCGTGCACCTCGGTGCCCTCGAAGCCGTCGTCCGGCGCGTTGTTGCCCACGCCCTTGCGGGTCAGCTCGGAGAAGGGGATCGAGATCTCGCGCCAGCCGGTGAAGTCGTCCACGACGTCCACCGACCACCGCTCGGCGTCGTCGCTCGTCGAGCCCGGGTTGCGGTTCTCGAGCAGGTCGACGAACAGCGTGTTCCCGGTCCCGAGGCCGTGGAGCCACATGGTGAACCCCTTGTACGCGCTCCAGTCCTGCGGGACCCACTGGTTCACCGCCTCGTTCGTGAACGCGTCGACGACACCGGCGTAGGAGGTCACGTCGACCTCCATCCGGAGCGCATGACCGTCGACCCCGTCGGCGGTCGCGGGCGGCGAGGCGCTGTCGATCGTCACCGTGCTGCCGGCGCCCTGGAAGGTGGTGAACCCGACCGGGACGCCGTCCGGGTCGGTGCCGGACGGCAGGGACTCGAAGTCCTCCACGACGAGCACGGGCGGCTCGGCGCCTGCGGCGCCGGCCACGCCGACCGCCGTGAGGGAGAGCGCGGCCGCGGTGGCCAGCGCGGCCCCGCGCCGGAGGCGTGACGGGGGATGTTTCGAAGCGGTCATGGCGTGGGTCCTCTCGATGGGTCCTTCGTGTGCGGTGCCGGACGTCCACGGCCGGCCGGGACTGGTACGCGTCCAGGCGTCCCGTTCGTCGGCGACCCGCCCGTGGGCCGATGACGATGTGGGCGGCCCCGTCTGATGGTGAGAGCGCTCTCATCGCTGAGCGCGTTTCCGGACGTTGCCGAGTGGTGTGTGGGGGTCAGGCGGTGAGAGAGCGCTCTCTCACGGGTGAGCATGGCACGAGGGTCGGCGCGATCACAAGGGCGGCGGGGGCGCGTCCCCGTAGGATTCGGGTGACCCGGCCGCACGGCGGGACGTCCCCGAGGGAGATTCATGCCCGCCAGCGGTCGAGCCGGCCTCGAGCAGGTGGCCGCCCACGCGGGCGTCTCACGCGCGACGGTCTCGCGGGTGGTCAACGACGTCCCCACCGTGGCGCCCGAGCTCCGCCGCCGCGTCGAGGAGTCCATCAGGGCGCTGGGCTACCAGCCGAACCTCGCGGCACGAACCCTCGTCACCCGGCGCACCGACACCATCGCCCTCGTCGCGTCCGAGCCGGACGTGCGCGTGTTCGGCGACCCGTTCTTCAGCGGCATCGTCCGGGGGGTCACGGCGGAGGCGGGCACTGCGGGGCTGCAGCTCGTCATCATGATGACCCAGTCGCCGGAGGAGATCCGGCGCGTGTCCCGGTACCTCACGTCCGGGGCGGTCGACGGCGTCCTGATGATCTCCGAGCACGAGAGCGTCGACCCGCTGCCTCCCACCCTCCAGGCGGCAGCCGTCCCGCTGGTCATCGGCGGCCGTCCGATGCAGCCGGGTGTCTCGGTGCCGTACGTGGACAACGACAACGTCGGTGGGGCCCGCATGGCGGCCGAGCACCTGCGCGGGCTCGGGCGCACCGTGGTCGGCACGGTGGCCGGACCCCAGGACATGACCGCCGGGCTCGACCGGCTCGACGGTTTCCGCGCCGGGCTCGGCCCGGCGTTCGACCCCGACCTCGTCGAGCCCGGTGACTTCAGCCAGGCGGGTGGCGAGGCCGCCACGGCCCGTCTCCTTGCCCGCGCGCCGGACCTCGACGGCCTCTTCGCGGCGTCGGACCTCACCGCGCTGGGCGCTCTCAAGGCACTCCACGACGCCGGACGGCGCGTGCCCGACGACGTGGCCCTGGTCGGGTTCGACGACATCGAGGTCGCCGCCTTCTCGTCGCCGCCGCTGACGACCGTCCGGCAGCGCACCGTCCTGCAGGGCCGTGCCATGGTGCGCCTCCTGCTCGCACGCATCCGGCCCGACCGGGCGGTCGACGGCGGCGACGGCATCCCGGACGCACGCGGCGTCGACCACCTCGTGCTGCCCGTCGAGCTCGTCGTCCGTGCGTCGACGGTGCCACCGGCACCGGCACCGGCGCCGTCGGCACCGTCGTAGCGGGGGCCGGTGTCGGTGGGCCGCGGCAGGATGGGGCGATGACCGGACCGACGCCGTCACGCGTGCTCACCCCCGGCCAGGCGCGGCGGGTCGCCGTCGCAGCCCAGCGGCTCGACCGGGCCCGGCCGGTGGGACCGGTCGGGGTCGGGCACGTGACGAGGCTGGTCGAGCGGATCGGACTGCTGCAGATCGACTCCGTCAACGTCCTCGCCCGCGCCCACCTGCTGCCCGTCTTCTCCCGTCTGGGCCCGTACGACGTCGGCCTGCTCGACCGTCTCGCCGGACGCCGGCCGAGGCGGCTGGTGGAGTACTGGGCGCACGAGGCGTCCTACGTGCCGCCCGCGACCTACCAGCTGCTCCGGTGGCGGATGGAGCGCCACCGGGAGCGCAACCACTGGGGTCGGGAGCTCGCCCTCCACCCGGGCGTCGTCGACGCCGTCCGTGACCTGGTCGCGGACCGCGGGCCCGTCACCGCCTCCCAGGTGCACGACCTGCTCGGCCACCGACGCGGCCCTCAGGAGGGGTGGGGCTGGCACTGGACGCCGGCCAAGCACGCCCTGGAGCACCTGTTCAACATCGGGGAGATCGCCACCGCCCGTCGCACGCCCCAGTTCGAGCGCGCGTACGACCTCACCGAGCGGGTGCTGCCCGCTGAGGTGCTCGCGCGTCCCGTCCCGGCGGAGGCCGACGCCGTGCGCGAGCTCGTGGCGATCGCCGCCGCCGCGCACGGGGTCGCCACGCTGCGGGGCCTCGCGGACTACTTCCGCCTCCCCGCGGCCCTGACCGCCCGGGCCGTCGCGGCGCTCGTGGCCGACGGCACGCTCGAGGAGGTCCGGGTGGCCGGGTGGTCCCGCCCGGCGTTCCTGCACACCTCGGCCAGGCTGCCCCGGAGCACCCACGCCCGGGCCCTGCTCGCGCCGTTCGACCCCCTGGTGTTCGAGCGCCGGCGCCTGCGCGAGATCTGGGGGATGCACTACCGGATCGGCATCTACACCCCGGTGGCGCAGCGCACCCACGGCTACTACGTCCTGCCGTTCCTCCTCGGTGAGCACCTGGTGGCTCGGGTGGACCTCAAGGCGGACCGCGCCGCGGGCGTCCTGCGGGTGCGGGCCGCGCACGCGGAGGACCCGGCCGGGGTGCCGGGCCTGCCGGCCACCGGGGCGGGGGTGTGGCCCGGCGCCGCCGAGGTCGTGGCTGAGCTGGCCGCCGAGCTCGCCGTGACGGCGCAGTGGCTCGGGCTGGGGGCCGTCGTGGTCGACGGCGACGCGGGCGGCAGCCTCGCCCGCGACCTCGTCGGACACCTCGCCGGCGAGGTCACGGGCGCCCATGACCTCGCCGGACCTCTCGGTCGCGACGTCGCGGGGCACCTCGCCCGGAGCCCCACGACAGCCGCTCCCGGGTAGGTGCCCGGGCGGGACGCCGGAGCGTTCCCTGCGGTCCGCGGACGGGCCGTAGCGCCTCGTCGCCCGCGCCGCCTGGGCGTGTCCGGTTCGCCCGCGGCTGACCCGCGGTCGCCCGCGGCGGTGCTACGCCTACGATGGGGACGGGCGCGCCCGCCGGGGCCGCCCGCGCCGTGCCGTCCGGCCGGCGCCTGGAACACTCACCGGGAGCTCGCGCGTGCCGACGATCCTCGACAAGATCCTTCGAGCCGGCGAGGGCCGTGTCCTCAAGAAGCTGACCGCCATCGCCGACCAGGTGGACGCCCTGGAGGAGTCCTTCGCCGCCCTCACCGATGCGGAGCTGCGCGAGGAGACCGACAAGTTCAAGGAGCGTCTGGCTGCGGGCGAGACCCTCGACGAGCTGCTCCCCGAGGCTTTCGCGACGGTGCGCGAGGCCGCGAGCCGCACGCTGGGCCAGCGTCACTACCGGGTGCAGATCATGGGCGGTGCCGCCCTGCACCTGGGCAACATCGCCGAGATGAAGACCGGCGAGGGCAAGACCCTCGTCGCGACCCTGCCCAGCTACCTCAACGCCCTCACGGGCAGGGGCGTGCACGTCGTCACCGTCAACGACTACCTCGCCGGCTACCAGAGCGAGCTCATGGGCCGTGTGCACCGCTTCCTCGGGATGAGCACCGGCACGATCCTGTCCGGGCAGACCCCGGACCAGCGGCGCGAGGAGTACGCCGCCGACATCACCTACGGCACGAACAACGAGTTCGGCTTCGACTACCTGCGCGACAACATGGCCTGGTCGACCGCCGAGCTCGTCCAGCGCGGCCACAACTTCGCCATCGTCGACGAGGTGGACTCCATCCTCATCGACGAGGCCAGGACGCCGCTCATCATCTCCGGGCCGGCCTCCGGGGACGCGAACAAGTGGTACGCCGAGTTCGCCCGTCTTGTGCGGCGGCTCGAACGGGAGAAGGACTACGAGGTCGACGAGAAGAAGCGCACCGTCGGTGTGCTGGAGCCGGGGATCGAGAAGGTCGAGGACTACCTCGGCATCGAGAACCTCTACGAGTCCCTCAACACCCCCCTCATCGGGTTCCTCAACAACGCCATCAAGGCCCAGGAGCTGTTCAAGCGGGACAAGGACTACATCGTCGACCGCGGCGAGGTCCTCATCGTCGACGAGCACACCGGCCGCGTCCTGGCCGGCCGCCGCTACAACGAGGGCATGCACCAGGCCATCGAGGCGAAGGAGGGGGTGGTCATCAAGGCCGAGAACCAGACGCTCGCCACGATCACCCTGCAGAACTACTTCCGCCTCTACGGCAAGCTCTCGGGCATGACCGGTACCGCGGAGACCGAGGCCGCGGAGTTCTCCAGCACCTACAAGATCGGTGTGGTGCCCATCCCGACCAACCGGCCGATGGTGCGCAAGGACCAGTCCGACCTGGTCTACAAGGGCGTCACCCAGAAGTACACGGCCATCGTCGAGGACGTCGCCGAGCGTCACGCCAAGGGGCAGCCGGTGCTCCTCGGCACGACGAGCGTGGAGAAGTCCGAGCTCCTCTCCGCCCAGCTCAAGGAGCGCGGCATCGGTCACGAGGTGCTCAACGCCAAGCAGCACGCTCGTGAGGCCGCCGTCGTCGCCATGGCCGGACGCAAGGGCGCCGTCACGGTGGCCACCAACATGGCCGGCCGAGGCACGGACATCATGCTCGGCGGCAACGCGGAGTTCATCGCGGTCCAGGCGCTCAAGGCCAAGGGTCTCGACCCGGCCGAGACGCCGGAGGAGTACGAAGCGGCCTGGCCGGACGCGCTGGAGACGGCCAAGAAGGCCGTCGCCGCGGAGCACGACGAGGTGGTGGCGCTGGGCGGGCTCTACGTCCTGGGCACCGAGCGGCACGAGTCGCGACGGATCGACAACCAGCTCCGCGGCCGCTCGGGCCGCCAGGGCGACCCCGGCGAGTCGCGGTTCTACCTCTCGCTCGAGGACGACCTCATGCGCCTGTTCAACTCCGGGCTGGCGATGCGCGTCATGGACGGCGCCTCCTACCCCGACGACATGCCGCTCGAGCACAAGTTCGTCTCCAAGGGCATCGCGTCGGCGCAGGCCCAGATCGAGGCACGCAACTTCGAGATCCGCAAGAACGTCCTCAAGTACGACGACGTCATGTCCCGTCAGCGCGAGGTCGTCTACGAGGAGCGCCGCCGTGTCCTGCACGGGGAGGACCTCGAGGACCAGGTCGTGGGCTTCCTCGACGACGTCGTCACCGGGCTCGTCGAGGAGCACACCGCCGGCGGGAACCCGGAGAGCTGGGACCTGGACGCGCTGTGGACCGAGCTGAAGAACGTCTACCCGGTCTCGATCACCCCGGAGGACGTCGTCGAGGAGGCGGGCAACGCCACCCGCGTCACCCCCGAGATGCTGGTGGAGGAGCTGCGCTCCGACATCCACCTCGCCTACGAGGCCCGCGAGGCCGAGCTCGGCGAGGAGGTCATGCGCCAGCTGGAGCGGCGCGTCGTGCTGTCGGTCCTCGACCGCAAGTGGCGCGAGCACCTCTACGAGATGGACTACCTCAAGGAGGGCATCGGGCTGCGGGCCATGGCCCAGCGCGACCCGCTCGTGGAGTACCAGCGCGAGGGCTTCCAGCTCTTCCAGGCCATGAACGAGGCCATCAAGGAGGAGTCGGTCCAGTACCTGTTCAACCTCGAGGTCAAGCGTCCGGAGGCGACCGGCGAGGGTGGCCCCGTCGTCACCGCGACGTCGGCCGCGGCGACGGCGACGTCGGCGCCGGGTCAGCCCGCCGCCCGCCCGGTGGTCGCACCCGGTGCGCAGACCGGTGGCGCCGCCGCCCCGGCAGCCGGGGCGCCGGGCCCGGAGCAGACCCCGGCCGCCGCCGCGCCGGCCGCCGCGCCGGACCTGCTCGGACTCGAGCCCCCGGAGCGGCCGGCCAACCTCACGTACACGGCGTCCGCGCTCGACGGCGACCCGCAGGGCGACGGTGCCGGCAGCGAGAGCGGCGGCGCGAACCGTGAGGCCCGCCGCGCGGCCGCCAAGGCGGCCAAGAAGCGCCACTGAGGAGGATGACCGACGAGGCCCGCACCTGCCCGCGCAGGTGCGGGCCGTCGTCGTCCCGGGGCGGGAATAGCCGCACAGGGGTCGTGGTTGACGGACATGTACATGCAGATGCATCGAAATGAGAGGCGCGGTCATGCAGTTCGGAATCTTCACGGTCAGTGACGTCACCACCGACCCCACCACGGGGCGCACCCCCGACGACACCGAGCGCGTCCGGGCCATGCTGCGGATCGCGCAGCACGCGGACCAGGCGGGGCTGGACGTCTTCGCGACCGGCGAGCACCACAACCCGCCGTTCGTGGCGTCCTCGCCGACGACGATGCTCGGCTACCTCGCCGGGACGACGAAGAACATCGTCCTGTCCACCGCGACGACCCTCATCACGACGAACGACCCGGTGAAGATCGCCGAGGACTACGCCATGCTGCAGGTGATCTCGGACGGGCGCATGGACCTCATGATGGGCCGGGGCAACACCGGGCCGGTGTACCCCTGGTTCGGCAAGGACATCCGCCAGGGCATCAACCTCGCCATCGAGAACTATGCCCTCCTGCGGCGCCTCTGGGAGGAGGAGGTCGTGGACTGGCAGGGGAAGTTCCGGACCCCGCTCCAGGGCTTCACCGCCACCCCCCGCCCGCTGGACGGCGTGCCGCCGTTCGTCTGGCACGGCTCGATCCGGTCCCCGGAGATCGCCGAGCAGGCCGCCTACTACGGTGATGGCTTCTTCCACAACAACATCTTCTGGCCCCTGTCGCACACGCGCCGGATGGTCCAGTACTACCGGGAGCGGTTCGAGCACTACGGCCACGGGCCGGCGAACCAGGCGATCGTGGGGCTGGGCGGCCAGTTCTTCGCCCGGAAGAACTCCCAGGACGCCAAGGCCGAGTTCCGGCCGTACTTCGACAACGCCCCGGTCTACGGCCACGGGCCCTCGATGGAGGACTTCTCCGCCGAGACCCCGCTGACGGTGGGCTCACCGCAGGAGATCATCGACCGCTACGCGGCGATGAAGGACGTGGTCGGGCACTACCAGCGTCAGCTCTTCCTCATCGACCACGCCGGGCTGCCGCTGAAGACCGTGCTCGAGCAGATCGACCTCCTCGCCGAGGAGATCGTCCCGGCGCTGCGCAAGGAGAACGAGGCAACCCGGCCGGCCGACGTCCCGTCGGGTCCCCCGACCCACGCCGAACGCGTCGCGAAGGCGCGTCAGGCGGGCACCGCCGCCGGTGGCCACGTCGCCGGCGAGGACACGTGGACCGGCCGGACCGCCGAGGACGACACCGCCGCCGCTGACCGCGCCGGCGCCGCCTTCGGGCTGTGAGAGCACCGACCAGGAAGCAGGATCACTCATGAGCGAGCGCACCATCGTCGTCGTCTCGGCGGGCCTGGGCCGGCCGTCCTCCACCCGGTTGCTGGCGGACCGTCTGGCCGGCGCCACCGTCACCGAGCTCGACGCGCGCGGGGTCACCGCCACCGTCGAGACCGTCGAGCTGCGGGACGTCGCGCACGAAATCGTCAACACCATGCTCACCGGCTTCGCGACCGGAGCCCTGGCGGAGGTGATGGACAAGGTGACCCGCGCGGACGGTCTCGTCGCGGTCACGCCGATCTTCACCACGACGTACTCGGGCCTGTTCAAGTCGTTCGTCGACGTGATCGACAAGGACGCCCTCGTCGGGATGCCTGTCCTCCTCGGCGCCACCGGGGGAACCGCGCGGCACTCCCTGGCGCTGGAGTACTCGGTCCGGCCGCTGCTGACCTACCTGCGCGCCGACGTCGCGACGACATCGGTCTTCGCCGCCACCGAGGACTGGGCCGGGGAGACGGACACCGTCAACCCCCTGCCGAACCGGATCGCCCGGGCCGGTCGTGAGCTCGCGGAGATGGTGGCGGCCCGCGAGAACGCCGGACCGGCGGACCTCTACGGCGACGTGCCGTCGTTCGACCAGATGTTCCGGAACCTGTAGCCGGTCAGCCGGTCAGCCGGTCAGCCGGTCAGCCGGTCAGCCGGTCAGCCGGTCAGTCGAATCAGCCGATCTCCAGGGCGGTGGCCCGCCAGCGGCCGCGGTGCGCCTCGAGGCGCACCGCGGCCGCTCGCACGCGTTCACCGTCGTGGACCACCACGGAGGCCTCGACGGCCCCGGGTCCCACCTCGCACACGTGGACCCGCCGCACCATGGCCCGGCGTGCGACCGCCGGCCGCCCCAGCACCCGCACCGCCAGACCTGCCCGGCGGGCGAGGGAGTCGTACAGCTCGGAGCTGAGCCAACGAGCCAGCTGCGCCGTCGGACGGACACCCAGCAGGGCCTCGACGGCGGACCGCACGAGCGCCCCCGCCCACTGCTGAGGATCGGGAAGCTCACCCGGCTCCCCAGGCGGGTCCTGCGACGCCCGGGCCGCTGCCGGGCCGGTGAACCGGACCCGGTCCCACGGGCGGGCGGAGGACGTCCGTGGCACGTCCGTGGCGGCCAGGCCGTGCGGGGGCCGTCGCACCGCGCGGTGCGGCTCGCCCGCCGTCGGTGGCCGGGTGACGGTCGGTGTACTCATGGGATCTCCTCGCTCGGGGCCTGGAGCAGCTGGCCGGGATGGATGAGGTCGGGGTCGGGACCGATGGTCACGACGTTCTCGCGGTACCAGCGCGGCCAGGCGGCGGCCACCTCAGCGTCGCTCGCGCCCGACCCGAGGTGTCCGGCGGCGACGCTCCACAGGGACTCGCCGGCGCGCACCAGGTGCGCGGCCTCGCCGTCACGGGTGACCTCCGACCCGCTGGTGTCGGCGGGGCCCGGCACAGAGGGGGAGGGGGCCCGGTCGGCGCTGGTCGGTGCACCCGGCGTGGCCGGGGGCGCGGTCGCGGTTCGTGCGACCGGTGCTCCGGTGGACGGAGCGGTGGGGTCGGGAGGCAGAGGTGAGCCCACGGAGGGGGTCTCCGTCGTCGCCCCCCGCGCCTCGTCCGGTCGGGGAGCGGACGTCGGGGCCGGGCCGGCGAGCTGGTCCGGCCGTCCGGGGTCGGACTTTCTCGGTGCCGCGCCGGTCGCCGCCGCGGCGCTGGTCGCCCTCGGTGTGCCTCCCGACGGTGCGCCGGGGGTCCCGGCCGGGACGGCCGCGGTGCTGGGCGGGGCGGGGACGCGCTCGTCCGGGCGCTCGGACGGCGACGGTGCTCCCCAGCCCAGATCGGCCGGCACCGGGTCGACCTGTTCCGCCGAGAGGGATGGTGCCTCGACCGTGGTCGACGGCCCGTCGGTGGGGGCCGCCATGGCGCTCGTGCTGACGGCCACGCCCAGCCCCATGGACGCCACTGCTGTGGTGGCGAAAGCTCGACGCAGCGCTGGTGCGCCCCAGCGCGTGAGCCAAGCCTGGAGCCGCGTGGTCGTGCCACCGCCGCCCCGCGCGAGCAGCAGCGCGGCCGCGGTCAGCGCGCTGAGGAGGTACCAGCCGGCGACCGCCGCTCCGACGAGGACCAGGGCGAGGGCGACCACGTCCGGCAGGTCGGAGCTCCGCAGCGGCATGGTCTCGACGAGCGCGGCCGCCAGCTCGCGAGCATGGAGGGTGAGGCCCAAGGTTGCGAACGTGGACCCCACGAGGACGACGGGCACGGTGACCGCTGCAGCGCCGCCGCGGGCGGCACCGCTCCGGACGGATCCCGCTTCTGCCGCCCTTGCGGTACCGCTCCCAACGGATCCCGCTTCTGCCGTACCCATGCGTCCTGCCTCCGTGTCGATGGGTCGCCCTGGATCAGTGATGATGACGTTTGATGCACTTTGATGACATTAGGTCTACAGCAAGGAGGCCTCGGGGTAAAGCACCTCCTGTGATCTGTGGACATCAGCGCTCTGATCTGCGACGACGTGTGCGCCGAAATCGGACCATCCGGCGTCCGAAGTGCCCTACGGTGCACAACGTGCGGTGGGAAACGCTCTTCCAGGACCTTCAGAGCCAGTACGACGCCGCCGCGCGCGAGGAGCAGGACCACCAGGTCGCCGAGCTCACGGAGGCCGAGGTCGGGACGGTCCACCTGTCCGACCGGATCCGTGCGAGGACCGGCTCCGACCTGCGGGTGCGGTTACGGTCCGGCGACGGTCTGCACGGACGGGTGCTGGATGCCGCCCCGCAGTGGTTCCTGCTCGCGGAGGGCGATCGGCGCACCGTGGTCCCGGTGGACGCGGTCGCGATGGCATGGCCGCTGGGCCGGGTCGCGCCCGAGGCCGGTGTGGCGGAGTCGCGCCTGCGGATCACCCACGTGCTGCGGGGTCTGGCGCGATCGGAGGTCCTCGTGCAGGTCAGCAGCGACGCCGGCCGCTACACGGGCTGGCTCGAGCGCGTCGGGGCCGACCACGTCGACCTGCGCCCGCAGCGCCCCTCCGTGCGCGGGGAGGACCTGGTCAGTCTGAGCCTGAGGTCGTTGCTGTCGGTGAGTCATCCATGACGCGCCCGCTCTCGATCCGCTCGCGGGTGCGGGCGTACTGCTGCTGGATGTACTCCTCCAACGAGGAGATCTCCACCCGCCACTGGTTGCGGCCACCCACCTGGATCGCGGGGAGCTCGCCGGAGCGGACGAGCACCCGGACCTGCGCCACGGAGACGGCGAGCTCCTCGGCGACGTCGGCGAGGGTGAGGAAGCGTTGCGCCATGTCCACATCATCCCACCGTCACCGCGCATCCCGGTGCATCGCGGGGCAGCTGTGGACATCTGACGGCACCACCGGGCATCAACGGGCACGATGGGCCGTGGCCGACGACGAGGGGGACCACGATGGTGCACGATGACGCGGTGCGGCGACTGCGCCGGCCCACCTGGCGTGACCCGCGGCTCGGGGTGGGGGTGCTGCTCGTCGCCGGCTCGGTGGCTCTGGGAACCTGGGCGGTACGGGACGCGGCCGACACGGTCGAGGTCTACGCGACCCGCGAGGCCGTCACTCCTGGGCAGTCCCTGGACGCATCGGCGCTCGTCGTGCAGGAGGTGCGGCTGGGGGCGCAGGAGAGCCTCTACCTCCGGGCGGACGCCGACCTGCCCGAGGGAGCAGTCGCGGTCCGGACCGTTGGGGCCGGCGAGCTCGTGCCGCGAAGCGCGCTCGGGCTCGCCGACGACGTGGATGCGCGCCCGGTCGTCGTCCCGCTGGACGCGTCCGTCCCGGCGGACCTCGCGGCCGGCTCCGTGGTCGATCTCTGGCTGGCCCCACCGCCGCCGGTGAGCGGCCTGGGCGAGGACGGGCCCGCGGAGCCGTCGCTGCTGGCGGCCGACCTCGTGGTCTCCGACGTCGTCGAGGACGAGTCCATGTTCACCGGGGGAACCGGCGTGTCGGTGGAGCTGCTCGTCCCACGGCTCGACCTGCCTCAGGTGCTCGCTGCGCTGCCCGGAGACGGCCACCTCGTCGTCGTCCCGACGTTCGGCGGCGATCTGCCGGACGTCGCGGCACCCACCGACGCGGCGACCGGACCGGCGGGGACGGACGGCGACGCGTGATCGGGGTCCTCGTCGCCCTGACCGGCCCGGAGGAGACCGACGTGGTCCGCCGCCTGGACGCGCCGGGCAGCGGGACCCGGGTGGTCCGGCGCTGCGCCGACGTCCCGGAGGTGCTGGCCGCGGCGGTGGCCGGTCTCGGCGAGCTCGCCGTCCTGGCGGCCGACCTGCCCGGGGTCGACCGACCGGCCGTGATGGGGCTGCGCACGGCGGGGGTCGACTGCGTCCTCGTGGCGGCGCCGGAGGAGCTCGAGCGCTGCGCCGCGCTCGGCGCCACGGAGGTCGTGACGAGCGCCGACGCGCTCGTCGACGCGGTCCTCGCCCGGACGGTGCGTGCTCGAGCCTCCGGAGAGGGCCCGGACGGTCTCGGGACCGACACCGACACCGAGACCGGGACCGGGGGTGCACCAGGCGGCGCCCAGCCCGGCGGCCGGACCGTCGACGTGACGGGCGCCCGGTCGCGATGCGAGCCGGACCTCGAGCCGGACGATGCGGGTGGGGCCGAGGTCCGTGCCCGCGGTCGGGCTTCCCCGGCGTCCGTCGACAGTGGGCCGGCGGTTTCGGACCTGCGCCCGCCGGGACGCCTCGTCGCCGTGTGGGGCCCGCCCGGTGCGCCCGGGCGCACGACGGTCGCGGTCTCCCTGGCCGCGGAGATCGCGCTGCTCGGCAGGTCGGCGCTCCTCGTCGACGCCGACACCGACGCCCCCTCGGTCACCCAGACGCTGGGCCTCCTCGACGACTCGTCGGCGGTGGCCGCCGCGGCGCGGCACGCCTCCCACGGGCGACTCGACGCACCGACGCTCCGGGCCCTGTGTCCCAGGGTCGAGCCCGGGATGCGCGTGCTCACGGGCCTGACGCGGGCGGACAGGTGGCGCGAGCTTCCCGCGGCCGCTCTCGACGTGCTCTGGGAGGTGGCCCGCGAGGTCGCCGACGTCACCGTGGTCGACCTGGGGCCGGGGCTGGACGAGGCCGCCGGCGCGGACCAGGCCTACGGGCCGCGCCGCCACCAGGCCGCCACATCGGCACTCGGGGCCGCGGACGTCGTCGTCGTGGTCGGCTCCGGTGAGCCGGTGGGGATGCGGCGGCTCGTCATGGCCCTCGGCCAGCTGACCGAGGCCGGTGTGCAGCCGCCCGAACGGGTCGTCCTGGTGAACCGGCTGCGGGCCTCCGCAGCGGGACCGGCCCCGGAGGAGGCCGTCCAGGAGGCGCTCGCCCGGTTCGGTGGGGTCACCGACGCGGTCATCGTCCCTGACGACCGGCCGGCGACGGACCGGGCGCTCCTCCAGGGCAGGACCTTGGCCGAGGTCGCCCCGACCTCGGCCGCCCGGCTCGCCCTCGAGCAGCTGGCCCGCCGGCTGGCGGGGGAGAGCCGTCCACGTCCTCGCGCCCGGTTCGGGCTGCTCCGCATGGCGCGGAGCCGCTGAGCGCCGATCGCGCCACACTGTGACCATGCGCCTGTACCTGCCCGCCACCTCTGCCGACCTGCGGTCCGGCCTCACGCCGCGATGGGCCCACGCCGTCACGACCGGGTTACGAGCCGAGCTCCCGGAGGAGGACGACGAGGGCCTGGAGATGGTGGCGACCCTCGCCGCCGCCGACGAGTCCGTCACGCTGCTCGGGTCCGGCACAGCCCCCGCGGCGGCGGGCGGGCACGTCGCGCCGCGCAGGGTGGTGATCGTCGCCGACATGCCGGACTCCGCCGTCCTCGTGCCGGAGGTGCTCGGCGAGGAGCAGCTCCCCACGGCGGTCGAGGTCGTCGAGCCGGTCGACTGGTCCGAGGTGGTCGCGATCCTCGTCGACGAGCCGGAGGCCGAGCAGGACGTCCTGGCTGCGGCGGGTGGTGACGAGGAGGCGCTCGAGCGGGCCGCCGAGCGCGACCTCCTGTGGTTCGACGTGGTCGAGCTGGCGGACCTCCGCCGTGAGCTCTCCGCCTAGCAGCGCACCCGCAGCGTCGACGCCCCGTCCCGGGTGCGCCGGACCTCGATGCGCTCGGGGATCCGGTCCTTGAGCTCGGCGACGTGCGAGACGATCCCGACGGCACGGCCGCCTTCCCGGAGACGGCCCAGCTCGGCCATGACGGCGTCGAGGGTGGCCGGGTCGAGCGAGCCGAACCCCTCGTCGACGAACAGCGTCCCGAGCTCGACGCCGCCCGCCTCGGCCCGCACGACGTCGGCGAGACCGAGGGCCAGGCACAGCGAGACGTAGAACGTCTCGCCGCCCGAGAGGGTGCGCGGGTCGCGGGGCGTCTCGGTGACGTGGTCCTGCACCTGCAGGCCCAGGCCGGCGCGGCGTGAGCGCTGTCCGCCCTCGCGCTCGTCGATGCGTTCGAGCGAGTATCGGCCGTCCGACATCTCCGCCAGGCGGTCGTTGGCCGCGGCGACGACGTCCTCGAACCGGCGCACCAGCACATAGGTGGCCAGCGTCATGTCGGTCATGTCGGTGGCGTTCGTCAGCGCCGCCGCGCGCAGGAGGGGGGCGGCCTGCTCCACGTCGCGCGTGTGGGCGGCGAGGTCGGTCTCGAGCCGGTGCGCGGCGTCGGTGACATGGGTGGCGGTGAGCTCGGCCTCGCGGGCGGCGGCCGCGGCGTCGGTGAGGTCCGCCATCGCCGCGGCGTGGGCTGCTGCCGCAGCCTCGACGTCCGGCTGCTCGTCGCCCGCGAGGCTGCTCACGGCCGGCTCGGCGAGCTCGGCGGTCACCCGCTCGACGGCGCTCTCGTGGCGTCGCACCGACTGCTCGAGCCGGGTCCGCTCGTCGGGCGGGAGCGCACCGCGGTGCGCTGTCTCGGCGTCGCGGAGCCCGGTCTCCGACAGTGCCCTCTCGAGCTGGGCGAGGGCGTCGTCGCGCGCCAGGGTGGCGCTGCGCCGCTCGAGGATGGCGTCGAGGAGGGCCAGCGCGGTCGTGGCGCGGCGCTCGAGCGCCCTCGCTCGTTCAGCGACCGAACCGGCGGGACCGCAGGCGAGAGCGCACCGTGCCTGGTCCTCGCGCAGGCGGGCGGCGAGCTGCTCGAGCCGCTCGGTCTCGACGGCGAGCGCCGACTGCGCCCTGCCCAGCTCTGCGGTGAGCCGGGCAGTCTCCGCGTCGTGGTCTGCCAGCTCCTGGTCGAGCTCGGCCGAGCGGTAGATGGCGGCCTTCGCGTCCGCCACGGCCCGCTCGGCATCCTCGAGCGCGGCCCGTGCGGCTGCGACGTCCAGGCCTCCCGCGAGGTGGTGCAACCCGGCCAGCTGCTCTCGCAGACCGGCCACGCGTGTCCGCGCACGGACGAGGACCTCGTCAGCGGCTTCCCGGACCGCCGTGGCCGCAGCGACCTCGTCCTCGGTGGCGTGCTCGGGGGAGAGCTCCGCCGGGGCGGGGTGCTCGACCGACCCGCACACCGGGCAGGCGGCGTCCGGCACGAGCTCGCCCGCCAGCGCGCCCGCCATGCCGGCCACCCATCGTCGTCGTGCCGCGTGCTCCGCATCGGCGGCTCGGACTGCGGCGGCCGCCCGGTCGGCCATCTCCACCTCCGCCGCGGCGAGGTCGCGGGACCGGTGGGCCGCCTCCGTCGCGGCGTTGACCCGGGCGCGTGCGTTCGTCGCGGCGGCCTGGGCCTCGGCGTGGGCCGCTCCCGCGTCCCGGAAGGCGCTCATGGTCTCGACGAGCAGCTCGCGTGCCGCAGGGCGCTCGTCGAGCAGGTTCTGCGCGAGGGCGTAGGCGACCGTGTCGGCCTCGTGCTGCGCGCGGGCCGCGGACAGGCCCGTTCCACGGGCAGCGAGCCCGTCCTCCAGCGTCACCAGGGCCGACAGCGAGCCCAGCTCCGCGGTGGCGGCGTCGTGGGCGGCGCGGAGGTCGTCGACGTCGTCAAGCGAGGCCAGGTCGGCGTCGGGGCCCAGGTCGAGCCGCTCGCACGTCTCGTCTGCCTCCACGAGGCTGCGGCGTGCCCGGTCGAGCAGAACCAGCACGGGCGCGACGGACGCGGCCCGCCGGGCGAGATCGAGCCTGGCCACCTCGGCAGCCACGGCGCCGTCCCGCGCGGCGAGCGTCTCCTGCTCGGCCAGGAGGATGCGCCGGCGCTCCACGAGGTCGGCGAGCTGCTCCTCCGCGTGGAGCCGCGTCCGCGCGCGCTCCTCGGCGACCCGTGTCTCCTCGCGCAGCGCCGCCGCGGCGTCCACGACTCTCCGGGCGGCCGAGCGTGTCTCCGCGGTGATCCGGCACAGCGCCCGGTGGTCCATCGCGGCGGCGGCGTCCAGGACCCGCCGGGTCGACTCGTCCTGGACCGCTGCATCGTCCTGGACCGCTGCGCCGTCCTGACGCGCTGCCTCGTCCTGGACCGCTGCGTCGTCCCGGCCGGCACCCGCCTCCTGACCCGCCGCGGTGAGGCGCTGGGCGGCCTCGGCGAAGGAGCGGGCCGAGCCCGTGACCTCGGCGCGAGCCCGCTCGACCGCCGCCCGCGTGTCGCGGGCCATCTCGGCGAGCGTGCGCTGGAGCCGCTCGTAGATCTCGGTGCCGAAGACGTCCTGCAGGACGGTGCGGCGGTCCTCCGGACGTGCCCGCAGGAACGACGCGAACTGGCCCTGGGGGAGGACCACGGTCTGGGTGAACTGTGCCCGGTCGAGGACGACGATCCGGCTCAGCTCCGTCCCGACCTCCTGGACGTGGGCGGAGACCGGCTCACCCTCGTCGCCCACCGCCGCGAGCCGCCAGAGCCGAGCCCGGGCGTTCTGCTGCGTGAAGCCGCCGCCGCGCTTCTTGGGCCGACGGAAGGTGGGTGAGCGCCAGATCCGGAAGATGCCGGCGGCCGTCGAGAAGGTCAGCTCGACGGACGGCTCCGCCTCGGGACCGGCGAAGTCGGAGTGGAGCCGGTCGTCGGAGGCCTCGGCGCCCGCGACCTTGCCGTAGAGGGCGAAGACGACGGCGTCGATCACGGTGGACTTGCCGGCACCGGTCGGCCCCTCGAGGAGGAACAGCCCGGAGGTGGCCAGGGCGTCGAAGTCGATCTCGTGACGGCCGGGGAAGGGGCCGACGGCCTCCAGGACGAGGCGGTGGATGCGCATCAGGCGCTCCGATCCCCGGCCAGGACGGACTCGTAGGCCCGGCGCAGGACCTCCAGCTCGGCCTCCTCCGGGGCGCGGCCCCCGGCGGTGAGGAGGAACTGTGCGGCGACCTCGAGCGGGTCCTGCGCGGCGGTGACGGCGCTCGGGCCCGAGGCCTCCAGGAGCCGCGCGGGCCGGTGCTGGACCACGAGGGCGTGGGGGAACCGCCGGGTGACCGTCGCCCACAGGTGCTCCGGCCGGGCGTCGTCGGTCACGGTGACCCGCAGCCAGTGGTCCGCACGGTCGTCGTAGGCGCGGGAGAGCAGCTCGCTCATCGTGCCCGTGACGTCACCGAGCCGGCGCGGGACCGGCGCCTCGAGGAGCCGGACGTCGCGGACACCGTCGGGACCGAGGTCGACCAGCGTCGTCGACTTGCGGTGGTGCTGCTCGGAGAAGGAGAACGCCAGCGGCGACCCGGCGTAGCGCATGACCGGGTCGGTCCCCTCACGGCCCACGCGCTGAGCGCCGTGGAGGTGGCCCAGGGCGACGTAGTCCAGGCCGCCGAGCGGCCCGTAGACCCCCGAGGGGACACTGTCCACCCCGCCCACCCGGATGTCGCGCTCCGACTCGCTCACGTCCCCGCCGGTGACGAACGCGTGCGCCAGGAGGATGGCCGGGACCCGCCGCTCGTCCGAGGCGCGGCGCGGGCTGAGGTCCTTCTGGACGCGCCGCACGGCGGCGGAGGTCACCGCCTCGTGGGACCGTGCCGGCCGGACGGTCCGACCGTCAGGTCCGTCGTCGGCGAGGTCGTCGCGGGCCATGTAGGGGTCGAGGTAGGGCAGGGGGTAGACGTACGCGCCGGCGTCGCCGTCACGGTCGGGCAGGGTGACCGGGGTGCCGATCTCCGCCACGCGCGACCGCACGGACAGGCGGTCGCGGAACATCGCCGCGCCGAACCCGAGCCGGGCGGCGGAGTCGTGGTTGCCGGGGGTGAGGACGACGTGGGCGGCCTCCGTCAGCCGGGCGAGGGTCTCGGAGAGCAGCTCCACCGACCCGACCGGGGGGACGGCACGGTCGTACACGTCACCGGCGACGACGACGGCGTCGACCGCCTCGTCGCGCACCACCTGGACGAGGTGCTCGAGGAACGCCTCGTGGTGGACGCCGAGGTCCACCCCGTGCAGGGTGCGGCCCAGGTGCCAGTCGGAGGTGTGGAGGATCCGCATGTCCGTGACGCTAACCCGGCCCACCGACATCGACGCCGAGTGACACGGCGAGGGGCACTCCGGTCCTCGGGCGGGTCAGTCCTCCTGGGAGGCCAGCTCGGCGAGGACCGCCTCGTGCAGGAGGGAGTTCGTCACGACCGCGCTGCCGCCCCAGGGTCCGTCCACGCCCTCGAGGCTGGTGAACCGCCCGCCCGCCTCGGTGACGATCGGGACGAGCGCCGCCATGTCGTACAGCTCGAGGTCCGGCTCGCAGGCGATGTCGACCGCCCCCTCGGCCACGAGCATGTAGGACCAGAAGTCGCCGTAGGCGCGGGTGCGCCACACGTTCTGGGCCAGGCCCAGGAACGCCCGCAGGCTGCCCCGGTCCGCCCACCCGTCGAGCGAGGAGTAGCTGAGGGAGGCGTCGGCCAGGTCGCCGACGGCGGAGACGTGCAGCTGACGCGCCGCCGAGAGCGACCGGCCGGTCCAGGCGCCGGAGCCGCGGGCCGCCCACCAGCGCCGGTTCAGCGCCGGTGCGGAGACGACGCCGAGGACGACCTCGCCGTTCTCGACCAGCCCGATGAGCGTGGCCCAGACGGGCACCCCCCGGACGAAGTTCTTCGTCCCGTCGATGGGGTCGATGACCCACTGTCTCGGTGAGTGGCCGGTGGTGCCGAACTCCTCCCCGAGCACGGAGTCACGCGGCCGGGTCCGGGCGAGCTGCGCCCGGACGATCTCCTCGGCGCTGCGGTCGGCGTCCGAGACGGGGGTGAGGTCGGGCTTGGACTCCACCCGGAGGTCCTGCGCGCCGAACCGGGACATGGTCTGCCCGTCGACCTGGTCGGCGACGACGTGCGCGAGGCGCAGGTCGTCGGTGTAGCGGCTGGCGGCTTGCTGCATGGCTGGCACGGTACCGCGCCCGCGCGGTTCGGCCGGTCAGGCCTCCGCGGCGCCGGAGCGTGCGGCGAGCAGACGGCGGAACGAGTCCAGCCTGGCCCGGCCCGCGTCCCCGGCCGAGCCGCTCGCCACCCACTCGTCCAGGGCGCAGTCCGGGGCGTCCTCGGCATGGCTGCAACCGCGCGGGCACTGCGCGGCGACCTCGGCGAGGTCGGCGAAACCCCGCAGGAGGTCGTCGGCGCCGACGTGGCTCAGGCCGAACGAGCGGACCCCCGGGGTGTCGATCGCCCAGCCGCCACCGGGCAGGGGAAGTGCGACGGCGGACGAGGAGGTGTGCCGGCCGCGGCCCGTGACGACGTTCACCACGCCAGTGGCACGGAAGGCGTCGGGCACCAGGGCGTTGACCAGGGTGGACTTGCCCACCCCGGAGTGCCCGATGAGCACGGAGACCCGTCCCGTGAGGCGCTCGCGCAGGGCGTCGAGTCCGCAGATCTCGTCCCCGACGATCGAGGTGACCAGCGCGGTGACGTCGAGGGCCTCGTACTGGGCGAGGAAGGGGCCGGGGTCGGCCAGGTCTGCCTTGGTCAGGCACAGGACCGGCTCCATCCCCGCGTCGTAGGCGGCGACGAGCGTCCGGTCGACCATGCGCGGGCGTGGTTCGGGGTCGGCGAGTGCCGTGACGATGACCAGCTGGTCCGCGTTCGCGACGATGACGCGCTCCACCCCGGGGGCGTCGCCGTCCTCCGCCGACCGGCGCAGCACCGATGTCCGCTCCTCGACCCGGACGATGCGCGCGAGCGAGTCCTTGCGGCCGGAGACGTCTCCGACCACGCCCACCCGGTCGCCGACGACGACGGCGGTCCGGGCGCCGCGGCCGAGCTCGCGCGCCTTCATGCCCGTGACGCGTGTGCCGTCGTCCGTGAGGAGGTGGTAACGACCCCGGTCGACGCCGAGCACCATCGCGCCCACGGCGTCGGCGTGGTCCGGACGGTTCTTGGTACGGGGCCGGTTCCCGCGGGGGTTCGGCCGTACCCGGACGCGATCGTCGTCCGTGCCGGTGTCCCGGGCCATCAGCGGGTCCTCATCCGAGAAGCATCCCGTGCCACATGCCGGTGAAGTCGGGCAGCGTCTTGGCGGTCGTGGCGACGTCACGGACCCGCACGCCCGGCACCCGCAACCCGATGATCGCCGCAAAGGTCGCCATGCGGTGGTCGGCGTAGGTCTCCAGCTCGGCGCCGTGCAACGGCGACGGGTCGATCTCGACGCCGTCCGCCGTCTCACGGGCCCGACCGCCCAGCCGGCCGATCTCCGCGACGATCGCCGCGAGGCGGTCGGTCTCGTGGCCCCGCAGGTGCGCGATGCCGCGCAGCCGTGACGGCGTGACGGCGAGGGCGCACAGGGCCGCGATCGTGGGCGCGAGCTCGCCGACGTCGTGCAGGTCGGCGTCCAGGCCCAGGATCCGTCCGTCGGCGGGGCCGGTCACGCTCAGCGTCCCGTTCTCGAGGTGCACCCGGGCGCCCATCCGGGCCAGGAGGTCGCGGAGCCCGTCGCCCGCCTGGGTGGTGGTGGAAGGCCAACGAGGCACCCGCACGGTGCCACCGGCCGCCAGGGCGGCTGCGAGGAACGGACCGGCGTTGGACAGGTCGGGCTCGACGACGATGCGCCCTCCCGAGACCGGTCCGGGATGGACCCGCCACCGCGTGGGTGCCCACTCGGTCGTCCCGCCGGCCGGGGAGCCCTCCTCGGTGAGCTCGTCGACGCGCACGCCGCGCTCGCGCAGCACCGCCACCGTCATGGCGACGTGCGGCAGGGACGGCAGTGTGGCACCGGTGTGCCGGAGGTCGATGCCGGCGTCGTAGGCGGGTGCGGCGAGGAGGAGGGCCGAGACGAACTGGCTTGACCCCGAGGCGTCGACGTCGACCGCGCCCCCTGGCAGGGAACCTGCGCCGTGAACGGTCATCGGCAGGACGGCGTCTCCGCTCGAGTCCGTCGCGCTGTCGACACGCGCTCCGAGATCGCGCAGCGCCCTGACGACGGGCCCCATGGGGCGCTGTCGGGCCCGCGGGTCACCATCGAGTCGGACGTCGCCGTCGGCGAGGACGGCGAGCGCGGGGACGAAACGCATGACGGTGCCTGCCAGCCCGCAGTCGACGTCGGCGGGGCCGTGCAGACGGGCGGGGGTGACGTGCAGGTCTGCGCCGGTCTCCTCGACCGAGACGCCGAGCGCCCGGAGCGCTCCCACCATGAGTGCCGAGTCACGGGAGTGGAGAGGGGCCACCAGCTCCGTGGGCCCGTCGGCGAGCGCTGCGAGGATCAGGTAGCGGTTCGTGAGGGACTTGGAGCCGGGGACGTCGACGACGGCGTCGAGCGGTCCCGTGGCGACGGGGGCGGGCCAGGGATCCACAGGCGTCGTCATGGTTGCGAGGGTAGTGCGCGGCACGGACGTGGGCGGTGCCGTCTCCCGAGGCCGGGTGGACGCCCGACTCCCCGGGGCCCGGTAGGCAGCAGCGGTCAGCTCTTGTACCGCTGCTTGAGCGTGGTCCTGACCTCACGGAGCTCGGCGCGATGATCCTTGGCGTTGGCGTAACGCCAGGAGAGGGAGGGCTTGCCCGCGAGGTCGGCGGCCGCGAGCAGGAGGCCGCCTGCGATCCCGGCTCCGCGCAGGAGCCCGGAGAGCTGTTCCTTGCGCTCGGCGCCCGAGCGGGCGGTCCAGGCGGGGTTGTTCACGACAGTCAGCGGGATGTTGATGACCGCCAGGGTCAGCGCGGCAGACCGCGGGTTCCGGCCGGTGGCGAGCATGAGGCCTGATAGCGCGCTGATGACGCCGACGGCGCGCGTGAGCATGGTGGCGTCCGCGGTGAGGACCGGGGGCAGGCCGGCCCTCTCCATCGCCGGGGCGACCTTCTTGAACCTCGCCACGTGGCCTGCCGGACGGATCGCGGCGTCGAAGCCGTCGACGATGAAGGCGGAGGCGAGCAGGGGCCGGGCGACCAGACGTTTGAGGCTCATAACACATTGCTACCGCACCAGCGGCCGACCGGCGACCTGATCGGCCGTTCGATCATCCACCCAGAACGGGAGGCGACAGGGGAGGGGGACGGCGAGCGGTGGTGGCGGGGCGACGGCATGGCGAATGCCCTGTGGATTCGCGTGGTTTTCCACAATTTGAAATACACAAGTCGGACCTCTTGTGTGGCCGAACGGGCGTTCGATAGCGTGCTGGGAAGGAGATGGACTCGACCCGGAGAAGGGGTGAGGTGGATGAGCACCGACGGCGCTGCGTCCGTCCCGTCCCGCCCGGGGGCCGCGTCCACCGGTCCCGGCACGTCGCCGTCGTCGGCGGCGTCGTCGGCGGCGTCGGTGCCGGTGTTGTCGTTGTCGGTGGGGTTGGCGCGGGTCGTGGCCGAGGTCGCGGCGGTCCTCGAGGTCGATGTGCTGGGTGCGGCGGGTCAGGAGGTCCTGGACGCGGTCACCGCCGTGGAGGGGCTGCGCCGTCAGGTCGAGGCCCTGGCGGGGCGGGTCCTGTCGGCGGTGGACGCGCACGGGCTGTGGGCGACGGACGGGGCCCGGTCGCTGCCCGCGTGGTACCGGGCCCGGACCGGCCGCACCGATGTCACCGCCCGGGTCGAGGTCGCCCGGACCCGGGCGCTGCGCGATCACCTGCCCGCGACCGCGGCGGCGCTGGCCGCCGGGCGGGTCGGCCCGGACCACGCCGCGGCCCTGGTCCGTCACGCCCTGACCACCGCGACCCTGCGGGAGCGGTTGGCCGACCCCGACACCGGTGAGGACTTCCTCCTGGCCCACGCCCAGGACATGGACGCCTCCGCCTTCACCCACCTGGTCAGGGCCTGGGCGATCCGGGCCGACCCGGCCGCGGCGGACCACCGCTACCGCGCCGAGACCGACCGGGAAGAGCTCTACCTCTCCCGCACCACCGGCGGGTGGTCGATCAAGGGCTGGCTCAGCGAGACCAGCGGCGAGGTCCTCAACACCGCCCTGACCGCCCGGACCGGCACCCCGGCCCAGAGCGACCCGGCCACCCCGGCCCAGCGCCGCGCCGGGGCCCTGACCGGCATCGCCCGCCTGGCCCTGGACTCCGGGACCCTGCGCCCCCATGCCCGCACCCGCCCCCACCTGGCCGTGACGGTGCCCTTCGACACCCTCCACCGCCTCGCGACCTCCCCCGACCCCCGCTGCGCCGGCGGTGCCGAGGGCGCGGGCAGCGCGTTCTTCGCCCCGACCGCCCCGACCGCCCTGGCCGGCCTGGCCGGCCTGGCCGGGTGCGGGTGCGGGCAGGGCGGGTGCGGGACGGTGATCTCCACCGACTACGACACCACCGCCATGATCGGCGCGGACCCGGCGACCCTGGCCGACGGCACCCCGCTCCCGCACGCCCTCCTGGCCCGTCTGGCCTGCTCCTCCGGCATCCACCGCGTCGTGTTCGGGCCCGACTCCCAACCCCTGGACGTCGGCCGCGAGGAACGCCTCTACACCACCGCCCAGACCCGGGCGATCATCGCCCGGGACCGCCACTGCCAGTACCCCGACTGCACCGCACCACCCGGCGAGGGCGAGATCCACCACTCCCTGTGGTGGTACGCCCACCACGGCCCCACCGACACCAACAAAGGCATCCTGCTCTGCTGGCACCACCACGACCACGTCCACGCCCGCCGCATCACCATCACCCGCGAACACCACCGATGGCGATTCCACCGCCACGACAACACCGAGATCCTCCCCACCACCCACCACCTCGCCGCCTGACGAAGACCGAGCAGGCACGCTTCTCGGAATGCCCCGGCACGCGGCTCGGTTGTAGGAGACATGACCGCGATGCTCCAGGCCCTGGCCCCGAACCTCTCGCCGGTCCAACCCTTCGCCCTGACGGACCACTCGAGCTCGGTCGACCCGTCGCCCGTCCGTTCGGAGGCGGCGGCAGCCGGTTTCCCGCTGACCGAGCCGGCTGGGAGCGCCACCGGCTTGCAGGCCGGGCTAACCTGGATGTCGATGACCGAGAGCCACGAGGGTGACCTCGACCGCACCTCCGACGGCGAGACCGACGCCGAGCGGTCGCTCCGCTTCGAGCAGGACGCCCTGCCCTACCTCGACCAGCTCTACGGCGCGGCGATGCGGATGACCCGCAACCCCGCCGATGCGGAGGACCTGGTCCAGGAGACCTTCGCCAAGGCGTTCGCCGCCTTCCACCAGTACCGGCCCGGCACCAACCTCAAGGCCTGGCTCTACCGGATCCTCACCAACACGTTCATCAACTCGTACCGCAAGAAGCAGCGCGAGCCCCTGCAGTCCGACGCCGACTCCGTCGAGGACTGGCAGATCCACCGGGCGGCCTCACACACCTCGACCGGTCTGCGTTCGGCCGAGGCGGAGGCGCTCGACCTCCTGCCCGACTCGGAGATCAAGGACGCACTCAACCAGCTTCCGGAGGACTTCCGCCTCGCCGTCTACCTCGCTGACGTCGAGGGCTTCGCGTACAAGGAGATCGCCGAGATCATGGCCACCCCGATCGGGACGGTGATGTCCCGGCTCCACCGGGGACGACGGCAGCTGCGGGAGCTGCTCGTCGACCATGCCCACGAGCTCGGACTTCGGACGGAGGCCAAGGCATGACCGAGGACAATCCCGACCTGATCGACCGCGCCGAGCGAGCGGTGCGTGAGCGCTCCGGAGACGGTCGCTGCACGTGCGAGGAGCTCCTCGACAACCTCATGGAGTTCCTCGACTCCGAGCTCGACGAGGACCAGTGCGCGCGGTTCCGCGCCCATGCCGACAACTGCCCCACCTGCCACGAGGCAGCTGACGCCGAGCAACACATCCGGGCCCTGCTGCGACGGTCCTGCTCCGAGGTTGCGCCCAGCTCGCTTCGCGTACGGGTCGCCTCCCAGCTCAGCGTGCTGAGGGTGACGAGCGTCCGAACCTTCGAGTGAGGTCCGCACGTCCGAGAGAGGTCCGCACGGTCCGATGACCTCCACACGTCCGGGTGACGTCCGCACCGATCCCCAGCGCCAACCGGACCCGGTGAAGCGCGCCGAGCGCGAAGTGTGGGATCATGATCGGCGAGATTTCGCCCGTCGCCCGGCGGACGATGAGCCGAGCAGCAGGAGACAACCATGAGCAAGCGCGGTCGCAAGCGCCGTTCCCGCAAGGGGAGCGCCGCCAACCACGGCAAGCGTCCCAACGCCTGAGGACTCGTCCTCCAACGACGGGCCGGTCACCACAGAGGTGACCGGCCCGTCGTCGTCCCCGGACCTATCGTGATGGTCATGCGATGCGCCTACGTGAGGACCCAGAGCACCGACGACCCGCTGTCCGGGCTCGTGGTGGGCGACCTGCCCGATGGTGGGGCGCCGGCGGATGACTGGATACCCGTCACGGTGCGCACGGCCGCACTCAACCACCACGACCTGTGGTCGCTGCGGGGTGTCGGCCTGCCGGCCGAGCGGCTCCCCATGATCCTCGGCACCGACGCCGCAGGGACGCTGGAGGACGGCACCGAGGTCCTCGTCCACTCGGTCATCCCCTCAGCGTCCTGGACCGGGGACGAGACGCTCGACCCGCGGCGCACGCTCCTCTCCGAGCTCCACCAGGGGACTCTCGCCGAGCGGGTCTGGGTGCCCAGCCGCAACGTGGTCCCCAAGGCTCCCGAGCTGACGTGGGCCGAGGCGGCCTGCCTGCCGACGGCATACCTCACCGCCTACCGGATGCTCTTCGACGCTGCGGATCTCAGCCCCGGCCGCACGGTGCTCGTCCAGGGCGCGGGAGGCGGGGTCGCCACCGCCGCGATCGTCCTGGCACGCGCCGCCGGGCTGCGGGTGTGGGCCACCTCCCGCAGCGAGGCCAAGCGCGAGCGTGCCCTGGACATCGGCGCGCACGCGGCCTTCCCCACGGGAGCGCGACTGCCCGACCAGGTCGACGCCGTGCTCGAGACGGTCGGGGAGGCCACCTGGGGGCACAGCCTCCGGGCGCTGCGGCCCGGCGGCACCGTCGCGGTCGCCGGCGCGACCTCCGGGGCCATGCCTCCGGCAGAGCTCAGCCGCGTGTTCTTCCGCTCGCTGCGGATCATCGGGACGACGATGGGCACCCGCCGGCAGCTGCTCGACCTCCAGCAGCTCCTCGTCGCCAGCGGCACCCGGCCACTCATCGACACCGTCTTCCCCCTCGCCGAGACCGGCGCCGCACTCCACCGGATGGCCTCGGGTGAGGTCAGCGGCAAGCTGGTCGTGGACGTCGTCGGCGAGTCCGAGCCGCAGCCCTGATCAGCGCGGCCCTGACTCCCCGGCTCCTTGCCGCGGATCGAGGGCGTCGCCCCCGACGCCCCCGCGCCCCGGCGGCCCGCCGGGGCGCGGGGGCGCCGTGTTCGGCGGTACCCGCACCCTCGGTGGCTCCGAGCCGCCCGCGACCGCTGCATGCCGCCACGGGACCACTGCATGCCCCCACGGGACCACTGCATGCCGCTCCGGGACCTCTGTGTGCCGCTCCGGGCAGCCTCGGAGCGCGTTACCGTGGCGCCATGGCTACGCGCTCGTGGATCGTCCCCGGACCGGCACGGCACGACGTCGAGGGGGTGGACGCACTACGGGTCCAGCTCGTCGCCGGAAGCGTGTCGGTCCACGGCCACGACAGTGACCACGTGCACGTCGAGGTCGCCGAGGTGACCGGCAACCCGCTCGAGATCTCGGTGGAGGGGACCCGCCTGAGCATCGGCTACCCCACTCTCGGGTGGGACGGCTGGGCCCGACGCCTGGGCTCGTACAGCTCCTCCGACGTCGCCCGCCTCACCGTGCACGTCCCGCGCGGAACCACCGTCCACGTGGCGACGGCCACCGCCGACGCGACGGTCTCCGACGTCGCCGAGGACCTCACGCTCATGACCGCCTCCGCCGCCCTCCGGGTGCTCCGGTGCCGCGGGGCCGCCACCCTCCGCTCGGCGTCGGGCACCATGGAGGTCAGCGACCACGTCGGCCCGGTCCGCGTCTCGACGGCCGCCGCGCGCACCGACGTCACCGGGGAGCTCCCGCGCACCGAGATCACCTCGGTGGCGGGCAACATCTCCGTCACGACGACGGCGCACTCGGCAATGGCCGATCTCGCCACGGTCTCGGGCGCCATGCGGGTGCAGCTCCCGGCCGGGACGGGGCTGTCGATGACGGCGCGGACGGTCACGGGTCAGGTGCGGGTCGACGGCGTCGACCGCAGGCCCGGCGGGCTCACTCCCACGACGGTCGAGGACCGGGGCGACGGCGCGGTGTGCTTCCTTACCACGCGCTCCGTCGCCGGTTCGCTCGACGTCGTCCGTGGCGCCCTGGGGACCTCCGCGTGAGTGGCGGCGTGACGGGGCCGACGGGCGCGGGCGCGGACGGGCGTGTGGCTCCGGTGGAGGGCATCGGTGATGACACCGTCGCCTCCTTCCACGCGCAGGTGGCGCAGGCGGCGCGCGACCGGGCCGGCTCCTGGGACGTCGTCGCCGAGATCCTCGACCCCCCCGGGGTGAGGCTGGCGGAACGGTTGCGCTCAGGAGAGCTCGCGACCGAGCTCCGCCTCGCCGCACGCTGGCTCGGTGGTGACGCCGAGATCTTCGCCGGCGACCTCATGCGCCTGGACGTGCACGCCCGCGGGGCGCGACGACGGTCCCTGGACTCCGACCTGGCGACGCTCACCGACGACCACCACCTGCTCGGTGACGACGTGCCCGGCCTCGCTGCGGGCGCCCGGCAGATCGCCGCGACCTGTCACGACGAGGCGGCCGCCTGGGCGGCAGGCGACACCGCCGGCGGGCGGTCGCTGAGAGCGCGCGAGCAGGAGCTCATCGCCGGCCGTCTGCTCCCCGCCCTTCCCGACGCCGCAGGACGGCTCGCTCGCGACGGTGCGTCGGTGGTCACGCGGGCCCTCGGCAGCCTGGTCCTGGCCGTGCTCTCCGTCGAGAGCGGACGGGACTACCAGCGCGCCGTCCTCGGTCCCGACGCGTGACGTCGCAGGGGCCGGCCGGCCTCGTGTGAGGCCCCGGCGATCGTCCGGGCTCAGCGCCGACGTGCCCTCCTGACCCGGGCGGTGATGATCGTGCGCGCCCGGTCGGTGAGGATCGTCGTGAGCACACCGGCGCGGAAACGCAGCTCGTCGGTCTCGGGCATCACGCCCAGCTGCTGGAGCAGGGCGAAGGTGTCGAACGTCGTCGTCCACTCGCCCACGGCCTCGTCACGGAGCCGCATGAGCGTGGTGCCGCGGATGTGGAAGGACCGGCCGGTGACCGGCAGACCCATCTCGAGGTGGCCGCTCAGCGTGCCGGTCGCCGTCCATGTCGCCATCACGGCCGGTGGCTCGAGCCGGGTGAAGAGCTCGATGTCCTCGACCGGGAAGTGGATGTCGGGGAAGCCGGTGAAGGTGTCGGTGAGCTCCTCACGCACCGCGTCCTTGCCGTACAGGCCCACGTTGACCGGCCAGTCCCACAGGACGTCACCGGCCAGGTACCCGAGGACGGCGTCGACGTCGTGGTCGTTCCAGGCCCGGAAGACCGCCAGGGCGGTGCTCCGCAGATCGGCCTCGCTCAGCGGCATGGCAGACCCTCCCGTCCCGGCCGCGGGCGGAGCGCGGCCCTCACAGAAGGCTCGCCCCACGGTCCGGCGCGGGCAAGGGACGCAGGTCCTCCGGCGCCGGCCTGCTCAGACGGGTCAGGCGGCAGGCCGTCGCCCGGGCCGCCGGCGGCCGCCGGGCGCCCGGGGGCCGGCACGCTCCCGAAGGGGTGGCGCCGCCGGAAGTCGCACACCGGGCACCAGGCGCCACCCGACGTCGTGGGGAAGCGGGAGCCGCAGCGTCGGCACCGCGCGGTGGCGAGGGTGACGACCGGCACGGGCACGCCCGACAGGACATCCGCCCAGCTCCGGTGCCCCGCCTCCGTCAGGGCACCGGCCGGGCACAGGGTGACGCAGCGCAGGCACCCGTCGCACGCCGCCGTGAGCTGCTCGAGCGTGCCCAGGACGGGTTCGGTGCCGGACTCACGCCACGCCAGCGCCCCGGCCTGGCAGGCCTGGACGCAGACGCCGCAGGCCGTGCACCCGCGCGCGCTCAGTCGGCTCGCCGGCGCCGGGTACCCCTCCAGACCGTCGGTGCCGGTGGGGACGACGGCTGCCACCGCCGCGGCGAGCCGTCCCGGCGCGACGGTGTCCGGGGGGAGCCCCCGCCCGGCGCCGGGTCCCAGTCCGAGGAGCCCGCGACGGGAGACCGGCATGTGCGCGGCGTCGAGGACCCGGCGTGGGTGCCTGCCGCGGGACGGTCGGACGGGACGACCTCTGGTGCCAGGACGGTCGGGCAGATCCAGGGTCGCCCGCCCGGGCACGACCGTGGCGGTGCCCCTTGGCGTGACGGCGTGTTCGTCCTGGTTCGACGTGTCGGTCTGGGCGTCCCGGTCCCCGGCCGAGGTGTCGACCGGGTCGTCAGACGTGCGGGCGCCCGTGAGGACGAGGCGTCCCGGCGTCCCGGCGGCGACGACGGCGACGACGGGTCCGAGGTGCTCGAGCGCGCGGGCGGGGTCGGCGCAGCCGTCGAGGCAGACCCGCACCCGGCGCGCCCCGAGGTCGAGCAGCTCGACGAGCTCGTACGGCGCCACGGTGGCGGCACACCCCGGCAGCCGCACGAGGGCCCCCGCCCCGGCAGCCGCGTCGGGCCGGCCGGCCGCGCCCGTATCCCCAGGTACGTCTCGTCCCGGGTGCTCGGCGCACACCAGGACGAGGTCGACGGGCTCGGGCTGGTGGGAGAGCCAGACCTGGAGCGACCGGAGCGTCACCGGCTCAGGCGAGGAACGTCGCCCGGGCGGAGGTCAGGGTGCCGAGCCCGAGGGCGGCGACGCCCTGGTAGAAGAAGGTGGTGGACGCGTTCGCCACCTGGGTGAGGCACCGCGGGGCCCACACGAGCAGGTGGTCCGAGAGGAACGACACGAGGCCGCCCAGCAGACGGCGGAGCTGGTCGTCGCGCCGGGACTCCAGCGCGTCCATCGCGCGTTCGCACAGGGCGGCGGCGAAGCTGAGCTCGAGGCCGATGTGGTCGTCCGGCTCCTTGTTCAGGCGCGGCGCCGCGAGCCCGAACGCGGCGTAGGCGGCCCGGACCTCCATGGTCTCGGCCTCGAAGAGCAGGTGCTCCTCGGAGCGGTGCACCGACTCGTAGGGCGGGGCCTTCATGCGCTCGGGGCCGACGAAGAGCCGGTTGTAGTCCCGGTGGACGATGTCCTGCTTCTCCCCGGCCAGGGCCGACTCGGCGAGCAGTGCGGTACCCCGGCGGCAGTCCGGGTCCATGAGCAGCGGCCACTCATCGAGCAGCTCGGGGTCGCGCACCCGGGCGAGGACGTACGCCGTCGGTGCGGTGAGCAGCAGCCGGGAGAGGGTGGTGAACGCCGCGGCGTAGTGGTCGAGCGTGACGGCGAGGAGGCTCCGGTCCTCGAGGAGGCGGTCGACGCTCGTCTCGACCGTGGTGTCGGGGCTCGCGGGTGGCAGCGGCTGCACGGGCTCGATGGCGGCGGTCATGACCATTCCCTCCGGTGGCTGCGTCCGGAACCGGGCGCACTCCTCATGGTGCCCCGGACCTTCGGACGCCCTGTGGGCCTTTCGCCCCAGCGGCGCTCCCGCGAGGCGAGGCGTGGGTCTCCGTCGCGGGGTGACGAAGGGCCCACGACGGGTGTGCCACCATGGCCGCACGCCCGTCGCGACGGCGCGGACGGACCCGTGGGAGGAGCACCTTGAGGGGCGACGAGACCGAGAAGATGGCCGCGATGAACCGCTGGCTCGACGCCGTGTGCGCCGAGCTCGAGGTCGACCGGTCGGTGATGGACGCCAACTCCGCCGCGCTGCTCCGGCTCATCAGCGACGTGGCGCACGGCCCCAGCCGCCCGGGGGCGCCGCTGACGGCGTTCCTCGTCGGCCTCGCCGGGGCGAGCGCGCCGGGACCGGCCGCGCCGGCCGTCGGCGAGCGCATCGCGGCGGTGAGCCGGCTCGTCGAGTCCTGGCCGGACGCCGGGGCGCCGGCGTGACCTTCGAGGGTGCGGCGGTCCCGGACCGCCTGACCGAGCCCGGTCACCGCGTCGCCCTCGCGGACGTGCGCGAGGGGCTGACGACCGTGGCCGAGTGCGCCGACGCCGTCGAGGACGCCGCGGCGGGGGCCGTGGTCACCTTCGGCGGGGTCGTGCGCAACCACGACGGCGGTCGTGCGGTCACCGAGATCGAGTACGTCGCGCACCCCAGCGCAGCCGCCCTCGTGGCCGAGGTCGCCGCCGACGTGGCGACCCGGTTCCCCGTCGACGCGGTCGCCGTCGTGCACCGGGTCGGGGTGCTGCGCGTGGGTGACGTCGCGCTCGCGGCCGCCGTCTCCGCGGCCCACCGCGCGGAGGCGTTCGCGGCCACGGCGGAGCTGGTCGAGGAGGTCAAGCGGCGGCTCCCGGTGTGGAAGCGGCAGGTCTTCGACGGCGGCGAGCACGAGTGGACGGGCAGCGCCTGACGGCGCCCCCGCACGCTGGCGGGCACGCGGGCCCGGTGCCGGCACCCGAGCAGTCGGGTACGCGCGTCCGCACCCAGGACGCGGAGTGCCGCGTACCGGGGCGTCGTCACGGCGCCCCGGTACCTCTCGCCTACATGCCGATGCGGGTCATGGAGTCGTAGAACTGCGACCGGCCGATGAGCTCGCCGGCGAGCACGAGCGCGAACGCGGCGGTGGCCAGCACCGCGAGCGTGCGGGGTCGGGCGTCGGGGGAGGCGTAGCGGAAGAGCAGGACCGCGAGCAGGCCCGCCCCGAGGAAGACCAGCACGAGGCGCGCGACGAACCATGCACCGGTGAACACCTCGGCCGAGGTGCCCGCGGCCCCGCCGGCCCCGGCGAGGTTGGCGATGTGCAGCGGGATGATGAGGAACTCCGCCCCGAGCAGGACGACCGCAGCGATCCCGATGCCCTTGAGCGTCCCGGCGATGAGGGAGCTGTCGGCGAGGTCGGCCCTGGTCGCTCCGCTCCGGCGGCGTCGCACCATGAGCGTGCCCATGAGGGCGGCACCGACGGCCAGCGCCCCGAGGAGCAGAGCCGTCGTGAAGAACTGCGCCGGGGTGGTCCAGGAGTGCCACGCCGGGACGGCGACGAGCGAGTAGTAGATCATCGACATCGACCACACCAGCACCAGGCCGACGAGGGCGGTGAGGGCCGCGAGGCCCTGGCGCTGGCGGAAGGTGCCCCACTTGAACCACTGCGCCGCGGCGAAGAGGAACCCCAGGGCCGCGAAGCCCGCCCCGAAGATGATCTCCCGGCTGAGCCACGAGGTGGCGACGTGCCGCAGGACGTTGAGCGTGTTGCCGACGTCGTTCATGTGGAACATGGACGCCACGAGCCCGAGGACCATCACCGGTCCGATGGCGTAGAGGACGGGGTCGGTGATCCTGTCGACGGCTTCGCGGCCGTAGCGGCGGGCGGCGACCATCTGGACGACGCCGAGGACGACGAAGGCGCCGACGCTCATCTGGGCGAAGAGGGTGAAGACCATCATGGGCAGCTCGTGGGTGTTCACGTCACAGCTCCTCGGGGTTGGCCAGGGCGCCGGTGCCGGCCCCGCTGGGCTGGGCGTCGCGGTGCGGGGTGATGACGAGGTTGGGGCGGGTGATCGACGGGTCGGGCAGGGGCTCGACGCCGGCGAGGGTGCCGTGCTCGGCGCGCAGCTCGTCGATCGGGCCCCAGGCCAGGGCCCGGGACGGGCAGGCCGCGACGCACGCCGGGTCCTGACCGTCCGCGCGGTAGTCGGCGCACATGTCGCACTTGGACATGTGCCCGGTCTCGGGGTTGAACTGCGGCGCCGAGTAGGGGCACGCCCACTCGCAGTAGCGACACCCGACGCACTTGTCCTCGTCGACGGTGACGATGCCGTTCTCGTCCTTGTGCATGGCTGTGGTGGGGCAGACCTCCACGCACACCGGGTTCTCGCAGTGGTTGCACGAGATCGAGGTGTAGTACGCGAAGACGTTGGGGACGAACGTGTCCCCGTCCTGCTGCCAGGTGCCGCCGCTGTACTCCGCGACGCGGCGCCAGGTCACTCCGACGGGCAGGTCGTTCTTGTCCTTGCACGCGATCTGGCAGGCCTTGCAGCCGGTGCACAGCGTCTGGTCGAAGAGGAAACCGAGCTGGGTTGCCATGATGATCTCCTTCCTCAGGCCTTGACGATGTTGACGAGCGTGGTGTGCTGGGCGTTGCCCTTGGCGAGCGGGGACGGGCGCCAGCTGGTCAGGGTGTTGACGTTTCCGCCCGTGTCGAGTCCGTTGCCGTCCGGGCGGTACCAGGCGCCTTGTGGCACCGAGACGACGCCCGGTGCGATTCGCGGCGTCACACGCGCGAGAAGCTGGATCCGTCCGCGGTCGTTGAGGACGTGAACGACGTCGTCGTTCATGATTCCTCGAGCTTTCGCGTCGGCCGGGTTGATCCACACCACCTGGGGATGAGCCTCCTGGAGCCAGGGAACGTTGCCGTAGGAGGAGTGCGTGCGGGACTTGTAGTGGTGGCCGATGCACTGGAGCGGGTGGTCGGCGTTGCCGCGGGCCTCCTCGGCGCCCTCCCACGTCGCAACGTGCTCGGGCAGGGCGGTGATCCGGTCCCCTTCGGGAAGCTCCCACTCCTGCGCCATCTGCCAGAGTGGTTCCGAGAAGATCTCGATCTTCCCCGAGGGCGTCCCGAGAGGGTTCGCCTCTGGGTCTTCACGGAAGTCCTTCATCGCAACGGTCGTGCCGTTCGGGTTGATCTGCCTGTAGACGCCGATCTCCCAAAGTTCCCGCTCGCTGGGGAGGTCGGGCACGTCCACGCGGGTGAGGTCAAGAAGGTGGGTGATCCACTCCTCCTGGGTGCGGCCCTCGGTGAACTGATCCTCGACCCCGAGACGCCTCGCGATGTCGGTGCACATGTCGTACCCGGTCCGGGAGTCGAAGAGGGGCTCGATGACCTTGTCGGCCATGATGAGGTAGCCCATCTCACCCGCGTAGCCGTTGGGGATGACGTCGGCCTGCTCCACGTTGGTGGTGTCCGGCAAGAGGATGTCCGCGAACTTGGCGGACGCGGTCATCTGGTTGTCGATCACGACGATGAACTCGCACTTTGACTCGTCCTTCAGCAGCTCGGCCGTCCGGTTTGAGTCGGAGTGCTGGTTGATCAGGGTGTTGGACGCGTTGTTGACGATAAGCTTGATGCCGACGTCGAGCTTCTCCTTGCCCCGGACGCCGGCGTTCAGTGCCGTCATCTCCGGGCCGTGATCGATGGCATCGGTCCACGAGAAGCATGAGATCGCTGTGGTGACGGGGTTGTCGAGGAGCGGGAACTTGGCCAGCGGCAGGGCGTAGTTCCCCTCTCGCGCACCGTTTCCTCCCCCCGTGATCCCGATGTTCCCGGTCATGGCGGCCAGCGTGAAGATGGCCCGAGCCTGGTTCTCGCCGTTCGCGCTCCGCTGGGGGCCCCAGCCCTGTGTGATCGCGCAGGGCTTGGTCGAAGCGATCTCACGGGCCAGGCGCACGATCGTCGGCGCAGGAACGCCGGTGATGTGGGACGCCCACTCCGGCGTCTTCGCGACTGCGTCCGTGCCCTCGCCCAGGACGTAGGCGGTGTAGGAGTTGCCCGCGGGCACCCCCTCGGGCATGTGCTCCTCGTCGAATCCTTGACAGTACGTGTCCAGGAACTCCTGGTCCTGAAGGTTCTCCGAGATCATCACGTGAGCCATGGCTGCGACCAGGGCGGCGTCGGTGCCGGGACGGATGGGCACCCACTCGTCACCGAGCCCCACGGCTGACTCCGAGTAGCGCGGATCGATCATGATCGTCCGGAGCCCGGTGAGCTTCTTCGTCTGCTGGGTCACGAACGTCTCGCCGCCGCCGCTCATGCGGGTCTCGAGCGGGTTGTTGCCGAACATCACCTGCAGCCGCGAGTTCTTCGCATCCTCGAAGGAGTTGCTGGGCAGCCATGCCCCGTAGTGGAACGGGTAGGCGCCGGTGATCTGTGCCGTGGAGTAGTCGCCGTACTGGGCAAGGTAGCCGCCGAGGCAGTTCAGAAGTCTCGGCCACGTTCCGCGCTTGGTGATGTTGCCACCCGTGGAGCCGGAGCCGTAGTGGTAGAAGACAGCCTCGTTGCCGTAGGTGTCGATGACCCGGCGCAGCTCTCCTGCGACGGTGCCGAGTGCCTCGTCCCAGGAGATCTCGACGAACTCGCCGGAACCGCGTTCACCCACCCGTTTCATCGGCTTCTTGAGGCGATCGGCGTTGTAGACCCGCTGCCGGAATGCCCGCCCACGCACGCACGCGCGGATCTGCTGCGAACCGAGCGAGTCGTCGCCGGTGTCGTCCGGCAGCACGCGCACGATCCGGCCGTCCTTGACCTGCATGCGCAGGGGGCACCGGGACCCGCAGTTGACGTTGCAGGAGGACCAGACCGTCCGGTCGACGTCCAGGCCGTTCGCCGTCGTCGCGGCGCTCGCGGGCCCGACGCCGGGCATGCCGCCGAAGTACGCGCCTGCGCCGACGAGCGCAGCGCTGCCACCGGCGGCGGCCGACCACTTGAGGAACGACCTGCGGGGGACGGTGGTGGGCCCCGGTGGGACGGGCGGCGCGCTCATGGAGCATCCTTTCGACAGGGATACGTCTGGTTCGGGACCAGACTTCAGGACGATTCAGTGCCCGCCGTGGGGCGATCGTCCTCGGGTCGGCCGGGACGAACGGCCCGGCGGGCGGGCTGGCAGTCGACGCGCAGGCCGGGGATGCCGGCGAAAATGGCCGATCCGGTATGGCGCTCGCGAGGACGTTCGCCGGCTGCACGACGGCGGAGGCCCACCGCGCCGTTGCGCGGTGGGCCCGGCGAGCGGGGGAGCGGCTCCGTCAGCCGCCGGCGAACGGGGGCAGGACGTCCACGCGCACGGCCGGGCGGTCCCCGGCTGCGAGCGGGGCGTCGGGCTCCTCGCGGACGACGTCGTCGACGAGGAGGCTGGAGATGCCGAGGATCCGGCCCAGCTCGGACCCGTGCCGGACGGCGAGCAGGTCGGTGAGGTCGGCTGCGGTGGCACCGGCGGGGAGCGTGAGGTCTTCCGCGGCGACGCCGGCCGCCTCGGCGGCGGCGGCGAAGTACCGCAGGTGGACGGTGACGGTGGTGGTGGTCACGGCAGTCATCTCAGCCTCCGATCGCGCTCATGGGCCGCTGGGGCTGCAGGAAGCCGGGGTCGTCGATGCCGTGCCCGGCGAGCTTGCCCCACATCGCGGTGCGCCAGGCCGCGGCGATCTGCTCGTCGTCCGCCCCGCCGCGGACCAGGCCGCGCAGGTCGGTCTCGGTGCGCGAGAAGAGACAGGTTCGCACCTGCCCGTCCGCGGTCAGCCGGGTGCGGTCGCAGGCGCCGCAGAACGGCTGGGTCACCGAGGCGATGATGCCCACGGAGCCGCCGGGCAGGTCGCCGGAGGGGGCGACGTGGAACCGCTCCGCCGGTGCGGCACCACGCTCGGCGGCGTCGGTGGGTGTGAGCTCGAAACGCTCGGCCAGGGCCGCGAGGATCTGCGCCGCCGTGATCATCTCCCCGCGCACCCAGCGCTCGGGCGGGCCGAGCGGCATCTGCTCGATGAAGCGGAGCTCGAACCCGCGGCGCAGGGCGTAGGCGAGGAGCTCGGGCGCCTCGGTGTCGTTGACCCCGCGCATGAGCACGGCGTTGATCTTCACCGGCGTCATGCCGGCGGCCTCCGCGGCGTCGATCCCCGCCAGGACGTCGGGGAGCCGGTCCCGACGGGTGAGCGTGGCGTAGGCCTGCCGGTCGAGGGAGTCGAGGGAGACGTTGACCCGGGCGAGCCCGGCAGCGGCGAGCCCAGCGGCCCTGCGGTCCAGGCCCAGCCCGTTCGTCGTCAGCGAGGTCTCGGGCACGGCACCGTCGGCGGTGCGCAGGGCCGTCGTCGCCGCCACGATCCGCTCCAGACCCTTGCGCAGGAGCGGCTCCCCGCCGGTGAAGCGGACCTCCCGCACGCCGAGCCGCTCGACGGCGACCCGGATGAGATGGATCACCTCGTCGTCGGAGAGGACCTCCCGGCTGGGCAGCCAGTCGAATCCCTCGGCCGGCATGCAGTACTCGCAGCGCAGGTTGCACCGGTCGGTGAGCGAGACGCGCAGGTCCTGGGCGACCCGGCCGAAGCGGTCCACCAGCCCGGACGTGTCCGGTCGGCCGCCCGGCGTCGCGGCGTCCCGCGCGCCCGCGCCGCGCGCTGCGCGGGCACGGGGCAGACCGAGCTCGACCGACATCCCACCACTGTAACGACTGCCGCGTGGGACCTCCGCGTCGAGCGTCGACCGCCAGGGAGGTCAGGCGGCCGGCTCGGCACCCAGCCAGTCGTGCCAGCCCGAGTGCAGGACGAGCCAGGCGAGGAGCCCGTAGCCGGCCTGGCCCGGATGCGTGCCGTCGCCGGCGGCGACGTCGGCGTGCCACTGCTCGTGGGTCCGCAGGGGCTCGAAGGTCTCCGCGTAGGGCACGTGGCGGCGCTGGCAGACGTCGGCGTACGCCTGCGACAGCGCGGCCAGCGCCTCCGGGTCGGCCCCGGGGCGCGGCGGGGGCCCCACGACGAAGCAGCTCACCCGCGAGGCGGCGGCGCCGTCGAGGATGTTCGCGAGGTTGAGCCGCGACCGGGCCAGCGAGAGCCCCTCGTCGAGGTCGGTGGAGCCCAGCCCGATGACGAGCCGGTTGTCGGTGTGGGCACCGAAGCGGCGACGGCACTCGGTCTCCCAGCGCGCCGACAGGGCGGTGCTGGACTCGCCGGGGACGGCGAGCTGGGCCACGAAGGCCGGCTCCTCCGTCGTCGTGCGCGCCATGACCCGGCCGACCCAGCCCAGACCCCGGGCGTCGCCGGTGCCCGCCGTGAGCTCGTCCCCGATGACGCAGATCCGCAGCTGTCCCTCGCCCACCGTGCTCCTCCCGTGATGCTTCGGTGCCCCCATCCTGCCCGGTGGAGCCGCGCAGGCCCCGCAGCACGCGCGGGGACGCCGACGGGCCGGGACCACGAGGTCCCGGCCCGTCGGCGGTGCTCAGCGGGCGAAGGCCTGCCGCATGAGCTCGGCGTTCTCCTCCACGTGCCGCTTGTGCGAGCCGGTCGACGGCGACGCGGCCGCCGGTCGCGAGACGACCTCGAGCTCGCGCCCGTCCAGGGCGGGGGCCAGGTGGTCGGAGACGAAGGTCCACGGACCCTGGTTCTCCGGCTCGTCCTGCACCCAGACCACCCTGGCGTCGGGGAAGGCGGCGAGCTCGGACCGCACCGCGTCGAGGTCGAGCGGGTAGAGCTGCTCGAGCCGGACGATGGCGACACCGGAGTCGTCGGCCTTCACCCGCTGCGCGGCGAGGTCGTAGTAGATCCGGCCGGAGCACAGCAGGAGCTTCTCGACCTGCTGACCGGCCGTGCGCACGCGCTCCTCCACCTCGCCGATGACCGGGCGGAAGGTGCCCGAGGTGAAGTCCTCCACGGGGGAGGCCGCCGCCTTCAGACGCAGCAGCTGCTTGGGCGAGAAGACGATGAGCGGCTTGCGCGGCCGGGCGTAGGCCTGTCGCCGGAGCATGTGGAAGTGGTTCGCCGGCGTCGACGGCTGGGCGACCACCCAGTTCTCCTCGGCGCTCATCTGCAGGTACCGCTCGATGCGCGCGGAGGAGTGGTCGGGGCCCTGCCCCTCGTAGCCGTGCGGCAGGAGCAGGACGAGCGAGGACCGCTGGCCCCACTTCTGCTCGGACGAGGAGATGAACTCGTCGATGACGGTCTGGGCGCCGTTGGCGAAGTCGCCGAACTGGCCCTCCCACAGCACGAGGGCGTCGGGCCGCTCGACCGAGTAGCCGTACTCGAAGGCCATCGCCGCGAACTCGCTGAGCGAGGAGTCGTACACCCAGAACTTGGCCTGGTCGGGCGTGAGGTACATCAGCGGCGTCCACTCCGCGCCGTTGGTGTAGTCGTGCAGGACGGCGTGGCGCTGGGTGAACGTGCCACGCCGCGAGTCCTGCCCGGACAGCCGCACCGGGGTGCCCTCCATGACGAGGGAGCCGAAGGCGAGGATCTCCCCGAAGCCCCAGTCGATCCCGCCCTCGCGGGTCATCTCGTCGCGACGGTGGAGGAGCTTGTCGAGCTTGGGGTGGACCGAGAAGCCCTCCGGCGGGCGCACGTGCGCCTGCCCGATCCGCTCCAGCACCTCGGCGCCGACGGCGGTCTGCCAGCCGACCATGACGCCGGCGTCCTCGAGCTGGGACTCGGGACGCTCGAGGCCCGCGACCTGCTCGTCGGCGGTCTCGGGCGGGGTCCACCCGCCCTCGCGGGTCTCGGTGAAGGCCTTCTCGAGCTCGCGCTGGTAGTCCTTGAGCGCCTCCTCGGCCTGCTCGGCCGTGAGGTCCTTCCGCCCGATGAGCGACTCGGTGTAGAGCTTGCGCACCGAGCGCTTGTTCTCGATGAGGTTGTACATCACCGGCTGCGTCATCGAGGGGTCGTCGCCCTCGTTGTGGCCGCGCCGGCGGTAGCAGACGAGGTCGACGATGACGTCCTTGTGGAACTTCTGTCGGTAGGCGTACGCCAGCTCCGCGACCCGGGCGACCGCCTCGGGGTCGTCGCCGTTGACGTGGAACACCGGGATCTGCAGACCCTTGGCGATGTCGGTCGGGTAGTAGGACGAGCGCGAGGACGACGGGCCGGTGGTGAAGCCGATCTGGTTGTTGACGATGATGTGGATCGTGCCGCCGGTGCGGTACCCGCGCAGCTGGGAGAGGTTGAGCGTCTCGGTCACCACGCCCTGGCCGGCGAACGCGGCGTCGCCGTGGATGAGGATGGGCAGGACGGAGAAGCCGTCCTCGCCGAGGTCGATCCTGTCCTGCTTGGCCCGGACCACGCCCTCCAGGACGCCGTCGGCCGCCTCGAGGTGCGACGGGTTCGCCGCGAGGTAGACGGCGGTCGTCTCCCCGTCCGGTGCGGTGAAGGTGCCCACGGTCCCGAGGTGGTACTTCACGTCGCCGGACCCCTGGACGGTGCGCGGGTCCTGGTTCCCCTCGAACTCGGAGAAGATCTGCCCGTAGGACTTCCCGGCGATGTTGGCGAGCACGTTGAGGCGCCCGCGGTGGGCCATGGCGATCCCGACCTCGTCGAGGCCGTCGTCGGCGGCACCGGTGAGGATGACGTCGAGGAGGGGGATGAGCGACTCGGCACCCTCGAGGGAGAAGCGCTTCTGCCCCACGTACTTCGTCTGCAGGAACGTCTCGAACGCCTCGGCGGCGTTGAGCTTCCTGAGGATCTGGAGCTGCTGCTCGCTCGACGGCTTGGCGTAGGGCGTCTCGAGCTGGCTCTGGAACCACTTGCGCTGACCCGGGTCGCCGATGTGCATGTACTCGATGCCCACGGTCCGGCAGTACGCGTCACGCAGGAGCTGCAGCACGTCGCGCAGGCTCGCCCGGGCCGTCCCGCCGATCCCGCCGGTGGGGAAGGTGCGGTCGAGGTCCCACAGGGTCAGCCCGTACGCGGCGACGTCGAGGTCGGGGTGTCGGCGCTGACGGTAGGCGAGCGGGTCGGTGTCGGCCATGAAGTGGCCGCGGGAGCGGTACGCGTGCACCAGCTCGGCGATCCTGGCGGGCTTGCCGAGCTCGGTCTCCGGGTCGTACTCGATGTCCTGGAGCCAGCGCACCGGCTCGTACGGCACCCGCAGGGAGGTGAACACCCGGTCGTAGAAGCCGTCGGTGCCGAGCAGCTTGGTGTGGATGATCTTGAGGAACTCGCCCGAGGCCGCGCCCTGGATGATCCGGTGGTCGTAGGTCGAGGTGAGGGTGAGGACCTTGGAGACGCCGATCCGCGCCAGGCGCTGCTGCGAGGCCCCGGCGAACTCGGCCGGGTAGTCCATCGCGCCGACGCCGAGGATCGTGCCCTGGCCCTTCATGAGCCTCGGGATCGAGTGCACCGTGCCGATGCCGCCGGGGTTGGTCAGCGAGATCGTCGTCCCGGCGTAGTCCTCGAGGGTGAGCTTGTTCTTGCGCGCCTTGCGCACGAGGTCCTCGTAGGCGCCCCAGAAGCCGGCGAAGTCCATCGTGTCGGCGGCCTTGACGGAGGGCACCACCAGGCTGCGGGTGCCGTCGGGCTTCGGCAGGTCGATCGCGAGGCCGAAGTTGACGTGCGCCGGCTGGAAGACGGCGGGCTTGCCGTCCTCGGTCTCGCTGTAGGAGTAGTTCATCTCCGGCATCTCCGACAGCGCCTCGACCATGGCGAAGCCGATGAGGTGCGTGAAGGAGACCTTGCCGCCGCGTGAGCGGGCGAGGTGGTTGTTGATGACGATCCGGTTGTCGACCATCACCTTGGCGGGGACGGCGCGCACGCTCGTCGCAACCGGCAGCTCGAGGCTGGTCTCCATGTTCTGGACCGTGCGCGCGGCGACGCCGCGCAGCTTGACGGTCTCGTCCTCGGCCGGGCTCTCCGCCGTCGGGGAGGGACGCCCGGCGCGCTCGACGTAGGCGGAGGTGGGGGGCTGGGCCGAGACGGGCGGCGCGGGGGGCAGGTCGTCGCGCACGGTCTCCACCGACTGGTCCGCCCGGGCGCCGGGGGAGGGCGTGCCGGCCGAGCGCGCGGCGCTCTGCGGGGGCGCGCCGGGCTCGGGGGCGGCCGCCCGGGCCGGGCTCACCACGGCGGGCGCCGCGTCCGACGGCGCGGGGTCGGCGGGCACGGTGCGTCCGGCCGGGGCCTGGCCCGTCTCGGCACCGGGCGCCTGGTCCGCGTCACCGCCGTTGCCGGTGCTCTCGTAGTCCTCGAAGAAGTCCCACCACGCAGGGTCGACGGACCGCTTGTCCTGCTTGTACTTCTCGTAGAGCTCCTCGATGAGCCACTCGTTGGCGCCAAAGGTGGAGCTGATGTCGTGTTCCTGCGTGGACACTCGCTGTTCGCCCTCTTCCAGGGGTGTGATGAAGATCGCCTACAACCCTAGGCGACCTGCTCCTCCGACCCCACATCGAGACCGGCTCCCGGCCGGAATTCGGGCGGCGTCGGCGGCCCCTGCGCCGACTCGCTCAAGAGCCGGTCAACGGGGCGTCACACACGCCTAGGACGAACGTCCCGAACCGGTGATGTCGGGGCGCACCGCCCGGGCGGGTCGCTACCATCGAGCCACCATGCGTCGCTCACGCCGCGGTCGACATCCCGCCGACCCTCCTGAACCCCTGCCCGCGGAAGACACGCGCGGGTCCCGCCGAGCCACCGGGCGGGCGAGGCCGTGCTGACCGAGTGGCTGCTCGTCCTCCTCGGGGTCGTCCTGACCGCCGGGACCGCCGTCTTCGTCGCGGCGGAGTTCTCCCTCGTCGCCCTCGACCCGGGCACCGTCGACCGGCGGATCGCCGCGGGCGACAAGCGCGCTGTCGGCGTCGGCCGGGCCCTCAAGCACCTCTCGCTCGAGCTCTCCAGCGCCCAGGTCGGCATCACCGTGACGACCATCCTGCTGGGCTACACCACGCAGGCCGCCCTGGCGACGCTCCTGGCCGGCCCGCTCGGCAGCGCCGGCCTCGCCAGCGCCGCGGCCACCGCGACGGCGGTGGTGCTCTCGCTGGTGGCGGTCAACACCTTCTCGATGGTCTTCGGCGAGCTCGTGCCCAAGAACCTCGCCCTGGCGGACCCGCTCGTCACCGCGGGCCACGTCGCCCCGCTCCAGCGGGTCTTCACCCGGGCCCTGCGCCCGGTCATCACCGGTCTCAACAACTCCGCCAACGCGGTCCTGCGACGCTTCGGGGTGGAGGCCGCCGAGGAGCTCTCCGGCGGCCGCTCCGCCTCCGAGCTCGCCGCGCTGGTGCGCCGCTCCGCGGAGCAGGGCACGCTCGACGTCTCGACGGCGACGCTGCTCACCCGGTCGATCGGCCTCGGCGCGCTCACCGCCGTCGACGTCATGACCGACCGCGGCCGGATCCACGCGCTGAGCCGGGAGGACACCGCCGCCGACGTCGTCGCCCTGGCCCGGGCCACCGGCCACTCGCGCTTCCCCGTCTTCGGGGAGGACCCCGACGACGTCGTCGGGCTGGTCCACCTGCGCCGCGCCGTGGCCGTGCCCTACGAGCGCCGTGCGGACGTGCCGGTGGCCTCGTCCTCGCTCCTGGTCGAGGCGCCCCGCGTGCCCGAGACCGTCGCGCTGGGCCCGCTGCTCGTGCAGCTGCGCGACGAGGGCCTCCAGATGGCCGTCGTCGTCGACGAGTACGGCGGCACGTCGGGGATCGTCACGCTCGAGGACGTCGTCGAGGAGCTCGTGGGAGACGTGGCCGACGAGCACGACCGCCGCCGCTCGGGCACGCACGCCGGCCCCCGCGGCACCTGGGTCGTCCCCGGCGTCCTGCGCCCGGACGAGCTCGCCGACCAGACCGGCCTTCGGGTTCCCGACGACGGGCCGTACGAGACCCTCGGCGGGCTCGTCATGGACCGGCTCGGCCGGATCCCCGGCGAGGGCGACGAGGTCACCGTCGGGGACGTCCTGCTCACCGTGGAGCACATGGAGGGCCGCCGGGTCGACCGCCTGCGCGTCCGGCCCGTCCCGGCCGGGGGTGCGGCATGAGCACCTCCACGGCCCTCGTCGTCGGCCTCGTCCTCCTCGCGCTCAACGCCTTCTTCGTCGGTGCGGAGTTCGCCGTGATGTCCGCGCGTCGCTCGCGCATCGAGCCCCTGGTCGAGCAGGGGCGCCGGGGCGCGCGAAGCGTCCTCTACGCGATGGAGAACGTGACGATCATGCTCGCCTCCGCCCAGCTGGGCGTGACGGTGTGCTCGACGGGGCTGGGGGCGGTGGCCGAGCCGGCCATCGCCCACCTCGTCCAGGGCCCCCTCGAGGCGGCAGGCCTGCCCGCCGAGGCGGGGCACGTCGTGGGGTTCACCCTCGCGCTCGCGCTGGTGGTCTACCTCCACGTGGTGCTCGGCGAGATGGTGCCGAAGAACCTCGCGGTGACGTCGCCCGAGAAGGCCGCGCTCATCTTCGCCCCGCCCCTGGTGTGGATCTCCAAGGTCCTGCGACCGGTCGTGGGAGGCCTGAACTGGTTCGCCAACCTCGTCCTGCGGATGGTCGGCGTCGAGCCGAAGGACGAGGTCGTCTCGGCCTTCACCGCCGAGGAGGTCGCCTCGATCGTCGAGCGCTCCCAGGCCGAGGGGGTGCTCAGCGACGACCTTGGCCTGCTCACCGGCGCGATCGAGTTCTCCGAGCGCACGGCCGCCGAGGTCATGGTCCCGGTGGACGAGCTCGACGCGCTGCACGTGGGGTGCACCCCGGCGGAGGTCGAGCGGGAGGTCGCGCGGACCGGCTTCTCGCGCTTCCCCCTCGTCACCGGCACGGGCGAGCTCGCCGGCTACCTCCACCTCAAGGACGTCCTGTACGCCGAGGGGGACGCCCGGGACCTGCCCGTGCCGCCCTGGCGGGTCCGTGCGCTCGCGGCGGTGGCGCCCGAGGACGAGGTGGAGGACGCCCTGGCCGCGATGCAGCGCTCGGGCGCGCACCTGGCGCGCGTGGTCGCCCCGGACGGGGGCGCCGAGTCCCTGGGCGTGGTGTTCCTCGAGGACATCCTCGAGGAGCTCGTCGGCGAGGTGCGCGACTCGATGCAGCGCGAGGAGTACCGCACGCAGACGTGACGCGGACCGCACCTCGGTGTGAGCCAGGTCACGCGCGTCAGAGCGGAGATCGCCCGGTTCGTCGACATCGGTCCGTTACTGTTTCGTCACCAACCCACCTCGGGGCTCGCGCCCCTCGTGCTCCCGCTCGGCCGTCGACAGGCCGGCGCCCTCCGGAGGTCCTCGTCGATGTCAGGTCCCGCTGTGCCAGAACCATCGGCACCGCCGACCCGGCGTCAGCTCCGCGAGGCTGAGCGCGCCCGCCTCGAGGCCCTCGCAGGGCCGGCCGCGGACGGAACGACTCCTGCGGCCCTCGCACCCTCGCGCGGTGCCGCGTCCGAGGTCGTCGACGCCCGGCCGGAGAGCACGACGGCGTCGCGGCCCGCACCGGTGAGGTCCAGGCGCGACCTGCGCGCCGCCGGCGGGCACGATCGGCCGGAGGTCGATGCCGCTGCGGTCCGGGTCGCCGGGGACGGGCACACCACGCCCGCTCCTCATGCCGCGCTCGGAGGTGCGCACGTGAGGCCCCGTTCCCGGCGTGAGCTCCGCACGCGTGTGGAGCAGGCCGCGGCCGGCGCAGCGGTGGCCGAGCAGGCTGCCCCGGCCGGCGCGGTGGTGGCCGAGCAGGCTGCCCCGGCCGGGGCGGTGGCGCCCGCAACACCTGCCCGGGCGACGCCTCCGGCGCCCGCGCCGACCGCCGTGCCCGTCGAGGCCGTGGTCCCCGCGAGCGTGTCGGCAGCCGGCGCTACGGCGCCCGCCCCGTCGGCGCCTGGTGCCGGCCGCCCGGCCGCCCCGCCGCGCCCCGTGCCGGCCCCCGCCGCCGGTCCCGCGTCCGGCCGGGCTCCCTCGTCCCCCGCGGACGACACGGCCACATGGACCATCGCCCTGCCGGGACTCCTGCCGGCCGCCGGGGAGGCGGGCCCCACGCTGTCCCGGCCCCCCTCGCGCCGGCAGCTCCGTCCGACGGCCCCGGGTGCCGGACGTCGCCACGTCGCCGGCTGGGCGCCGCGAGCCGCCGTCCTGTCGGCCCTCGGCGTGCTGACGATCGCCGCGCCGATGGCCGGTTTCGCCACCCCGGCGGACAGCGCCCGGGCCGAGATCCCGACGACGGCGAGCGCCATGGCCCGTCTCGACGCCGCCGCCGTCGCGCTCGCGGGCCCCGCGCCGGCGGCGCTGCTCGCCGACCCCGCGGCCGCGAGCCGGGCGGAGGTGCTGCAGACCTCCCGTGCCGCCGACCGCGACGCGCTCCGGTGCGCGCCGGTGACGGGTGCCAGCGGGACCCGCGCCGCCGTGACGGAGGAGCGGGCCCGGCTGGTCATGCCGATGGCGAGCGGGACCTATCGCTTCACCTCGAGGTACGGCAACCGCTCGGACCCCCTCAGCGGGATCTTCGGCCAGCACACCGGCAGCGACTTCGCCGGGTCCATCGGTACGCCGATCTACGCGGTGGCCGCCGGGACGGTCGAGTACGTGGGCGCCGGCAAGGACGGCCGGTCGGGCACCCTCGTCGTGATCCGTCACGAGCTCGACGGCACCACGTTCTACAGCTGGTACGGGCACATGTACGCCTCGGGTGTCCTCGTCGACGTCGGTGAGGAGGTCGAGGTCGGGCAGCACATCGCCGGGGTGGGCAACAACGGGCGGTCCACGGGTCCGCACCTGCACCTCGAGATCCACACGGACGACCAGCTCACCACGGTCGACCCGGTCGCCTGGCTCGCCGAGCACGGCGCGCAGGAGCCGTCGCCCACCTGCTGAGGCACGCCGCCGGTCCGGACGGGACCCGTGTCGTCAGCCCGGACGAGCAGTAGGACGTCCGGCGGGGCGCCGGACGAGCGCCTCCAGCCGCAGCGCCAGCTGGACCTCGAGACGACGCTCCGGTGCGGCCCAGTCGGGGCCCAGCAGCCGGGTCACGCGGTCCAGGCGCTGGGAGACGGTGTTCGCGTGCAGGTGCAGCGCCGCAGCGGTGCGGGCCACGGCGGTGCCCTCGGCGAAGTACGCGTGCAGCGTCGCGACCAGCTCGGTCCCGCGCCGCTCGTCGTAGTCGAGGACGGGCCCGAGCACCGACCGCACGTAGGCGGGCACGTCGCGGTCGTCGGCGAGGAGCAGCCCGACGAAGCCGAGGTCGGCCGAGCCGGCCGCCTCGCCCGTACGACCCAGTGCCTGGAGGGTGCGCAGGCAGCGCAACGCCTCGGCGTGCGCCGCGCGCACCTCGTGGCTGCCGACCGCCGGTCCGGCCACCCCCGCCGTCGGCGACCGACCGGTCCGCCGGGCCACCTCGGCCGCGACCAGGGCGCCGGCACCGGCGGGGGAGAGGTGGGGGAGGACGATGACCAGGCGGCCGTCGTGCACCGCCGAGAGCCCGCCGCGCGCGGCGGCGACGGAGGCCCCGGCGTCGGCGGCCAGGCCGCGCTCGCCGGCGATCTCGGCGACGACGACGGCGTGCGGGACGGTGAGGTCGATCCCGGCCCGCCGGGCACGCGCGGGCAGACCCGAGCCGTCGCGGTCGAGGAGCACGTCCTCGAGGAGCTCGCCGCGCAGGCGGTCCTCGGCGGCCGCGACCGACCGCCGGAAGAGCAGCAGCAGGGCACTGACGAGCGCCGCCCGTTCGAGGATGCGCCGGTCGGCCTCCTCCAGCGGCTCGCCGCGGCGCAGCAGGAGGGCGCCGAGCGCGTCCGCCCCGGCCACGACCGGGGCGGCGTGAACGCCCTCGGCGCGCAGCGTCCGGCCGGCGGCCGCGGCGCGGCGGGCGAGCGCTGCCTCGGCGGCGGTGGGGCCCTGCGAGGACCCCGCCGCGGCGAGGACGGTGCCGTCGGCGTCGACGACGAGGACGTCGCCGGCGAGGAGCGTGCGGACCTCGGCGGCGACGGCAGCCGCGTCCCCGCCCCGCAGGACGAGACCGAAGAACCGGTCGTGCGCCTCCGCCGCGCGCTCGACGGCCACCGTCCGGGCGCGGAGCATCTCGTCGGCGACCTGCAGGTCCCGCAGGGCCGCTCGGGTCTCGCTGAGCGCCCGGGCCTTGTCGAGCGCGATCGCGGCGTGCGCGGCGAAGGAGGTCAGCAGGGCGATCTCGGCCGCCGCGAAGGGGCGCACCGAGCGGTGCGCCGCGTACAGGACCCCCATGAGCTGCCCGCCCAGGACCAGGGGTACGCCGAGGATCGCGCTCAGCCCCTCGTCCGCGACGGCCGCGTCGATGGTGGCGGTGTGGTCGATGCGGTGGTCCTCGAAGTACGCGGAGGTCGCGTACGCGGTGCCGGTCTGCGCCACCATCCCGCCCAGCCCCGCCCCGAGGGAGAGCCGGACCCCACGGAACAGCTCGGAGGTGCAGCCGACGGTCACCCGCATGTAGGTGTCCCCGGCGGCGGCGTCCATGAGGGAGAGGTAGGCGACGTCGCTGTGGAGGAGGTCGCGCGACCGGCTGACGATGGCGTGCAGGACGGCGTCGACGTCGGTGAGCGAGGCGAGGTCGCCGGCCGTCTGGAAGAGGGCGGACAGCTCGTGCTCACGCCGGCGCCGGGCCTCGAGGACCTCGCGCACGCGCAGCGCCGAGTCGCGGGCCCGTTCGACCTCGGCGACGGCGGCCGCGTCGGCGCCCGCGCGACGCGCGGCCTCGACGGGCCGGTCGAACTCCGCCGGGTCGGCCTCGCGCGCGAGCAGGTCGAGGTACGCCGTCGTCCACACGGCCGACATTCTTCCCGACCGGGCAGCCGCGACGTGGCGGGACGACACGGGAAGCGGCCCAGGGTGGGCTCGTGCGGGTGGGGGCCAGGCTCGGCTGCGGCTGCGGCTGCGGCTGCGGCTGCGGCTGCGGCTCGGCGCGGCGCGGCGCGGGGAGTGGGTCCGTGCGGGGCGACGCGGGGAGGGCGACGAGACGCGGCGGGCACCGTGAGGTGCCCGCCGCGTCAGCGCCGGAGCGGGACGCCCCTCAGCGCCGCTGCCGGGCGTCCGCCCGGGCGATGGAGGCGTCGAGGTCGGCCGGGGCGGTGCCCTCGCCGGGGATCTCGCTCAGCCCCTCGGTCACCACCACCCGCGGTCCCTGCACGCCCTCGGACTCGGACTCCTCCGCGCTCTGGTCGCGGACCGCGGCGCGGTCGATCCGGACCTGCTCCACGCCGACGCCGTAGTAGGCCGCCTGCATCATGTCCTTCATGTCCTTGACCATCGGCAGACGGGGGTTCGCCGGGGCGCACTGGTCCTCGAAGGCCCGCATGGCGAGGGTGTCCAGCGCCGGGACGAAGGCCTCCTCGGCGATGCCCATCTGGGCGAACGAGCCGGGCATGCCCAGCGACGCGCGCAGCTCCTCCACGGCCCGGGCGTAGGCCTCGACGGCCTCCTCCGGCGTGGCGGCCGGCAGGCCGAGGTGGGCCGCGACCTGCTGGAACCGCTGCGGTGCGGTGTAGGTCTCGTACTTGGGCCAGTTGCTGAGCTTGGTGGGGACCTGGCCGTTGTAGCGGATCGCGTGGGGGAGCAGCACCGCGTTGGTGCGGCCGTGGACCTGGTGGTAGGTCGAGCCCACCGTGTGCGCCATGGCGTGCACGACGCCGAGGAAGGCGTTGCCGAACGCCATGCCCGCGATGGTCGAGGCGTTGTGCATCCGCTCGCGGGCCTTGCCGATCACCGTCGCGGCCAGCCCGTCGCGCTCGCCGTTGACCGAGGTGGCGATGTTGTCGAAGACCATCTTGATCGCGTGCAGCGCCAGGGCGTCGGTGAAGTCGTTGGCGTAGACCGAGACGTAGGCCTCGGTGGCGTGGGTGAGGGCGTCGAAGCCGGAGTCCGCGGCGAGGCTGGAGGGCATCCGGGCGGTGAGCTCGGGGTCGACGATCGCGACCGAGGGCGTCAGGGCGTAGTCCGCCAGCGGGTACTTGTACCCCGTCTCCGGGTCGGAGATGACCGCGAACGGCGTCACCTCCGCGCCGGTGCCCGAGGAGGTCGGGATGCAGACGAGCTTGGCGAGCTCGCCGAGCGCGGGGAACCGGAACGCCCGCTTGCGCACGTCGAGGTACTTCTCCCGCAGGTCCTCGAACCGGACCTCGGGGTGCTCGTACAGCAGCCACATCACCTTGGCGGCGTCCATGGGCGACCCGCCGCCGAGGGCGATGATGGTGTCCGGGCGGAACGACCGCATCGACTCCGCGCCGCGGCGCACCGTGCCGATCGACGGCTCGGGCTCGACGTCGTCGATGACCTGCAGGGCGACGGGACGGGCCCGGCGGTCCAGGACGTCGCGGATCTTGTCCACGTAGCCCAGCCGCGTCATCGTCGCGTCCGTGACGATCGTGACCCGGTCGATGCCCTCCATGTCGTAGAGGTAGCGGATGGCGTGCGGCTCGAAGTAGGTCTTGGCGGGCACCTTGAACCACTGGAGGTTGTTGGTGCGACGGCCGATGCGCTTGATGTTGATGAGGTTCACCGCCGAGACGTTGTTGGACACCGAGTTGTGGCCGTAGGAGCCGCACCCGAGCGTGAGCGAGGGGATGAAGGCGTTGTAGATGTCGCCGATGCCACCGAGGGAGGACGGCGCGTTGGTGATGATGCGCACGGCCTTGACCCGGGCGCCGAAGCGCTCGACGAGCCCGGTGTCGCTGGCGTGGATGACGGCCGAGTGGCCGAGCCCGTCGAGCTCGACCATGCGCTCGGCGAGGGTGATGCCCTCCTCGGTGGAGCCGGCGCGCACGACCGCCAGAACGGGGCACAGCTTCTCCCGGGTCAGCGGCTCGTGCGGGCCGACGCCGGAGACCTCCGCGAGGATGATCGAGGTGTCCTCGGGGACGGTGAAGCCGGCGTGCCGCGCGATCCAGGTGGGGGACTTGCCCACCACGGCGGCGTTGAGACGGGCCTCGCCGCAGTTCTCCGAGTTCGCGCCGACGCCGAAGATGAACTCCTCGAGCATCGCCTTCTCCGCGGCGGTGGCGCGGTAGGCGTGGAGGCGGTCGAGGTGGGTGAGCATCTCGTCGTAGACGGCGTCGTCGAGGATGACGGCCTGCTCCGAGGCGCACACCATGCCGTTGTCGAACGACTTCGACATCACCAGGTCGGTCGCGGCCCGCTCGAGGTTCGCGCTGGTGTGGACGTAGGCGGGGACGTTGCCCGCGCCGACGCCGAGGGCCGGCTTGCCGCAGGAGTACGCGGCCCGGACCATCGAGTTGCCGCCGGTGGCGAGGATGAGGGAGACCCCGGGGTGGTTCATGAGCGAGCCGGTGGCGGCCATGCTGGGCTCGCTCACCCACTGGATGCAGCCCTCCGGCGCCCCGGCGGCGACGGCGGCGTCGCGCACCACGCGGGCCGCGGCCACCGAGCAGTCCTGCGCGCCCGGGTGGAACGCGAAGATGACGGGGTTGCGGGTCTTGAGGCAGATGAGGGCCTTGAAGATGGCGGTCGAGGTCGGGTTCGTCACCGGGGTGACGGCGGCGACGACGCCGACGGGCTCGGCGATCTCGACGATGCCCTTGAGCTCGTCGCGGTTGATGACGCCGACGGTGCGCAGGTCGCGCATCGAGTAGGTCACGTGCTCGCAGGCGAAGATGTTCTTGGTCGCCTTGTCCTCGAAGACCCCGCGGCCGGTCTCGGCGACGGCGGCCTCGGCGAGGACGCCGTGCTGGTTGAGCGCCGCGACGGACGCCTTCTTGACGATGCGGTCGACGTCCTCCTGGGTGAGCGAGGCGTAGTCGGCGAGGGCGGTGAGGCCCTTCGCGACGAGCTGGTCGATCTCGGGGGTGTCCACTGGTGCTCCTTCGACGGTCCCGGCGCCGGTCGCCGGCCTGCTGCTTGAGAACGTAGGTCGGAGATCCCGCGCCGAGCCGGGCTTCGGTCCCACGGCCCAAGGTCCTGCGCCCTTGGTCCCGGCGGCCCGGAGCCGCACGATCACGCCGTTCCGCGGCCGGGCGCACGGCTCGCCGGGAGCCCCGTGCGAGCGTCTTTGGTGAACTTCCCCACCGCCCGGTGAGGTGCCCGCGGGGTGCCCGGGCGTGCTCGCGGCTCCGGTACGGGCAGGATGGGCCCCGTGAGCTCCTACCTCGACGGTCCCGGCCCGGTCGCCCTCGCCCACCGCGGCGGGGCCGGTGAGGTCCCGGAGAACTCCCGCACCGCCGTCGAGCACACGGTCGCGCTCGGCCTGCGCTACCTCGAGACGGACGTGCGGGCCACCGCCGACGGCGTCGTCGTGCTCAGCCACGACGAGACCCTCGAGCGGGTCGCGGGCGTGGGCTCCGCCGTCGGGGACCTGACGTGGGCGGAGGTCTCCCGCCTGCGCGACACGGCCGGCGAGCCGCTCCTGCGCCTGGACGAGCTGCTGGGGGACTACCCGGACCTGCGGGTGAACATCGACGCCAAGGACGACGCCGTCGTCGGGCCCCTCGTAGAGGTGCTCGGCCGAACCGGGGCCGCCGACCGGGTCTGCCTGGCGTCCTTCGACGACGCCCGGCTCGAGCGGCTCCGCGCGCTGACCGGGCCCGGCGTGGCGAGCTCCCTGGGGCGCCGCGCGGTGGTCCGGCTCATCGCCGGCGGCGCCGTCGGGGTGGTGCGCGGGGTCCCGGGCCCGGAGGTCGGGGTGGTGTGCGTGCAGGTTCCGGTGCGTCACCGCGGCGTTCCCGTCGTGACCGCCCCGTTCCTGCGTGCCGCCCACCGTCGCGGCCTCGCGGTGCACGTCTGGACGGTCGACGAGCCGGCGGAGATGACCCGTCTGCTCGATCTCGGCGTCGACGGGCTGGTCTCCGACCGCCCCCGGGTCCTCCGCGACGTGCTGACGGCGCGCGGTCCGTGGCACTGATGGCGCTCGGCCCCCACTTCGCACGGCATGATGTGTCCCATGACTGACGAGCAGGCCAGGGTCGACCCGAGGACGCGCCGCACCCTGGAGGCCCTCACCGCCGCGATGGCGGAGCTGCTGCCCACGACGCCGCTGCGGCAGATCAGCGTCGCACGGCTGTGCCGCACGGCCGGGATCCACCGCACGACGTTCTACAAGCACTACGACACGGTGGGCGAGGTGGCCGCGGTCGTCGTCGAGGACCTCACCGAGGGGCTCACCCCCGCCGCCGGCGGCAGCCACGACACCTTCGCGGAGTGGCTCGACGCCCTGCTCGGCTACGTCGGGGCCCGGCGGGTCGTCCTGACCGGTCTGCTCGGCCCCGACGGCGACCCCGCGCTCGTGCGCGCCCTGTGCGACCACCTCGTCGACCGTGCGGAGGGCTACCTCCGTGCGGCCGTCGCGCGGCAGGGCGGGGAGGACGTCGGGACGGACCTGCGCACGGCCGCCCGCGTGGTCGGCTTCGCCTCCTACGGTGCCGTCGAGGCCACCCTCGCCGACGGCCTCGAGGTCCGGGCGGACTCCTACCTCGCCGCCCTGCCGATGCCCTGGGCCGACCTCCTCGCCCCGGTCCCCGTGGGGGTATGACGCCGGTCCCGGCGACCTCGCGGCCGGGTGCCGTCGAGCGAGCCGCGCGGTCCCGGCGACCTGGCGGCCGGGTGTCGTCGATGCCAGCCGCGCCCGGGGCGTGCCGGCCCCGGCGCCCGGACCGGCCGAGCGGGATCTCCGACGACGAAGGCCCGGACCAGGTCCGGGCCTTCGTCGTCGGTGCCCCCTACTGGATTCGAACCAGCGACCTTCTGCTCCGGAGGCAGACGCTCTATCCACTGAGCTAAAGGGGCCCGCACCGCTCTCGCAGCGCCAGGTGATGCTATCAGTCCGGCCGGGTCGCCTTCACCTCGGTGCCGCCCACCGCGCCGCCGTGACCAGCGTCACGACGCCACCGCGGCCGGCTCCGACGGCCCCTCGGCCCGGTCGGCCCCTCGGCCCGGTCGGCCCCTCGGCCCGGTCGGCCCCTCGGCCCGGTCGGCCCCTCGGCCCGGTCGGCCCCTCGGCCCGGTCGGCCCCTCGGCTATCGGCGCGTTGCGCAGCGCCCGCCCCCGCCGTCGGCAGCACCGCCTCCCGATCGTGGGCGCGCGAGGACGACCCGGCCCTAACCTGGCGGGAGGAGACGGCGAGGAGGCACACCATGGGCGCGACCCCGGGCCGGCCGCCGGAGCCCACCGGTCCGCCGCGCCGGCTCCTCCTGGCCGTCGTCGCCGCCGTCGTCCTCGTCGCCGTCGTCGTCCTGGCACTGCTGTACCGGCCGGGCGATCCCGGTCCCGCCGACGGCGCGACCACCGCCGGTCCCTCGTCCGAGCCCACCGGGCCCACCGCCGGTCCGGGTACGACCGGGCCGGCCGCCGCGCCCAGCCCGACCCCGTTCCCCGACCGCACGGTCGACGCCGCCCCGCTCGCCGACCGGCTGGGCACCGAGGTTGTCGACGCGGTGGACCCCGGCGTTCCCTTCACGCTCGAGGAGCCGGGCTGGGCGTCCCTCGACGGCGCCCCCGACGGCGCCCGGGAGGCGGTCACGGGCACCCTCACCGACGGCACCGACACCGTCGGTCTCACCGCCGTCGCCTTCGACAGCATCGAGGAGCAGGACGCCCACGCCGAGGAGGTCGTCGCCGGGCTGCGCGAGGACGGCGCGACCGTCATCTCCGAGGGCACCGTGTACTCCGACGGCTCCGGCCGGCACTGGGCCTTCCTCATGCCCGACGGCGTCTCCTCCACGGTCGTGTGGCGCACCGACGACGGTGTCGTCCTCACCCTCACCGGGCCCCTGCGGGTCACCGAGGTGGTCTACGGCGACATGCTCGTGTGAGCGTGCGGTGTGACGAGCCCCGCACGTCACGGACGCCGGCCGGCCCGGCGGGCGTGTCGGGGCGACCACTACCCTGAGGCGGGTGACCCCAGCCGAGCTCGCAGCCCTCATCCGCTCCGTCCTCCTCGACGCCGTCGACGCCGGCGACGTCGCGCTCGCGGCCGGCGACGTCCCCGAGCCCCGGGTCGAGCGGCCCCGCCAGCGCGAGCACGGCGACTGGGCGACCAACGTCGCCATGCAGCTGGCCAAGCCGGCCGGCACCAGCCCCCGGGCGCTCGCCGAGCTCCTGGCGGCGCGGCTGACCGCGGCCCCGGGCATCGCCTCCGCCGAGGTCGCCGGGCCGGGCTTCCTCAACATCCGCCTCGAGGCGGGTGCTGCCGGCGAGCTGGCCCGCACGATCGTCGAGGCCGGGCCGGGCTACGGGCGCAACGACGCCATCGCCGGGCAGGTCATCAACATGGAGTTCGTCTCCGCCAACCCGACCGGACCGCTGCACATCGGTCACACCCGGTGGGCGGCGCTCGGCGACGCCCTCGTGCGGCTGCTGCGCGCCTCCGGCGCCGAGGTGACGCCGGAGTACTACATCAACGATGCCGGCGCCCAGATGGACAAGTTCGGCGCGTCGATCCTCGCCCGCGCCACCGGCACCGAGGTGCCCGAGGGCGGCTACCAGGGGGAGTACGTCGGCGAGCTCGCCACGCGGGTGCTCGCCGAGCGGCCCGACCTCGCCGCCCTGCCCCACGATGAGGCGGTCGCCGCGGCGCGCGACCTCGGCTACCGGCTGCAGATGGCCGAGATCGAGGAGACCCTCGCCGACTTCAACGTCCACTTCGACGTGTGGTTCTCCGAGCGGGAGCTCCACGCGGGCGGCGCCGTCGAGCAGGCCGTCGCGCGCCTGCGTGAGCAGGGCCACGTCTACGACGAGGGCGGGGCGGTGTGGCTGCGCACCACCGACTTCTCCGACGACAAGGACCGCGTGCTCGTCCGCGCCGACGGCACCCCCACCTACTTCGCCGCGGACGCCGCCTACTACCTGTCCAAGAAGGACCGGGGCTTCCCCGGAAAGATCTACCTCCTGGGGGCCGACCACCACGGCTACGTCAACCGGCTCAAGGCGATCGCCTCGTGCGCGGGCGACGACCCGGAGGCCAACATCGAGGTGCTCATCGGCCAGCTCGTCTCCGTCGCCGGGGCGCGGATGAGCAAGCGCGCGGGCAACATCATCGAGCTGCGCGACCTCATCGAGTGGATCGGCACCGACCCGGTGCGCTACACCCTCGCCCGCTTCCCCGCGGACTCGCCCCTGACCCTGGAGGGGGAGAAGCTGCGCGAGCAGAACCTCGACAACCCCGTCTACTACGTCCAGTACGCCCACGCGCGCACCCGCAACGTCGCCCGCAACGCCGCCGACCACGGCGTCACCCGCGACGACTTCGACCCGGCCACCCTCGACCACGAGGCGGACGCCACCCTCCTCGGCGCCCTCGGCGAGTTCCCGGGCGTCGTCGCGCACGCCGCCCGGCTGCGGGAGCCGCACCGCGTGGCCCGCTACCTCGAGCAGCTCGCCGCGGCCTACCACGCCTGGTACGGGCAGTGCCGGGTGACCCCGCGCGGGGAGGAGCCCGTCGAGGCCTCCCACCGGGCCCGGCTCTGGCTCAACGACGCCACCACGCAGGTCCTCGCCAACGGCCTGGGCCTCCTCGGCGTGGGCGCCCCGGAGCGGATGTGAGCGCCGCGCCCGCGGCCGCCCCGCGGCCGGCCGGGCCCGCCCCGGAGCCGGACGGCACGAGCACGGGGGTGTGGTCGACCTCGGTCCGGCGCGGCGACGACGGCGCGCTCGTCGTCGGCGGGGTCGACGTCCGTGACCTCGCCGCGGAGCACGGCACGCCGGCCTACGTGCTGGACGAGGCGGACCTGCGTGGCCGGGCCCGGGCCTACGCCCGCGCCTTCGCCGCGGCGTTCGCGCCGGAGGCCGGACTCGCGGGAGCCGACGTCTACTACGCGGGCAAGGCGTTCCTCAGCGTGGCCGTGGCACGGTGGGTGCACGAGGAGGGCCTGCGGGTGGACACCTCCACCGGGGGCGAGCTCGCGGTCGCCCTGCGCGCGGGCGTCCCCGGCGCGCACATCGGCCTGCACGGGAACAACAAGTCCGCCGAGGAGATCGTCACCGCCCTCGAGCACGGGGTCGGCCGGATCGTCGTGGACTCCCTCGCCGAGGTCGACGTCGTCGCCCGGCTCGCCGCCGAGCGCGGGCTCCGTGCCCCGGTCATGGTCCGCGTCACCACCGGGGTGCACGCGGGCGGGCACGAGTTCATCGCCACCGCGCACGAGGACCAGAAGTTCGGCCTCTCCCTGACCTCCGGCGCGGCGCGCAAGGCCGTCGACGAGATCCTCGCCCGGCCCGACCTCGAGCTGGTGGGTCTGCACTCCCACATCGGCAGCCAGATCATGGACCTCGCCGGCTTCGAGGTCGCCGCCCGCGCGGTGCTCGGCCTGCGCGCCCAGGTCGCCGCCGACACCGGGTACCTCATGCCCGAGATCGACCTCGGCGGCGGCTACGGCATCGCCTACACCGGCGCGGACGCCACCCCGCCCACCCCCGAGGAGGTGGCCGCCGCGCTCGCCGGGGTCGTGCGGCGGGCCTGCGCCGAGCTCGGCACCGCCGTGCCCCGGGTCTCCGTCGAGCCCGGCCGTTCGATCGTCGGGCCCTCGGCCCTGACCCTGTACACCGTGGGCACCGTCAAGGACGTCCAGCTCGACGACGGCGGGCGGCGCACCTACGTCAGCGTCGACGGCGGGATGAGCGACAACATCCGCCCGGCGCTGTACGAGGCCGACTACACCGCCGCCGTCGCCGGGCGCGCCTCCGCCGCCGAGCGGGTCCCCTCGCGGGTCGTCGGCAAGCACTGCGAGAGCGGGGACATCGTCGTGCGCGGCGTCGCCCTGCCCGCGGACGTCGCCGCCGGTGACCTCCTCGCCGTCCCCGCCACGGGCGCGTACGGGCGCTCGATGGCGAGCAACTACAACCTCGTGCCCCGCCCGCCCGTGCTCGCCGTGCGCGACGGCGCCGTCCGCGTCCTCGTCCGGCGCGAGACCCTCGAGGACCTGCTCGCGCTCGACCAGGGCTGATCCTGGACACCTCGGCCCGGCGTCCGGACCGGCCCCTATGCTGGCGGGGCCCGCGCGCCGCGCGGGGTCGAGCCGGCCCGACAGGAGAGACCGCGTGAGCGCAGCGAGAACCGAGGACCGCACCGCCGGTGCCGAGGACCGGACCGTGCGGGTAGCCCTGCTCGGCTGCGGGACCGTCGGCAGCCAGGTGGTGCGCCTGCTGCGCGAGCACGCCGACGACCTCGCCGCCCGCAGCGGCGCCCGCCTGGACCTGGTGGGCATCGCCGTGCGCGACACGGCCGCCGACCGTGAGCCGTGGGTGCCGCGAGAGCTGCTCACCGACGACGCGCAGGGCCTCGTGCGCCGCGCCGACGTCGTCATCGAGCTGGTCGGCGGCATCGAGCCCGCCCGCACGCTCGTCCTCACCGCCCTGGGCGCCGGGGCGAGCGTCGTCACCGGCAACAAGGCCCTGCTCGCCGCGCACGGCCCCGAGCTGCACGCGGCCGCCGAGGCCAGCGGCGCGGACCTGTACTACGAGGCCGCGGTCGCCGGCGCCGTCCCGGTCGTCTACGCGCTGCGCGAGTCCATGGCCGGGGACAACGTCACCGCCGTGCTGGGCATCGTCAACGGCACCACGAACTTCATCCTCGACGAGATGGCCACCCGCGGGCTCGGCTTCGACGAGGCCCTCGCCCTGGCGCAGGAGCTCGGGTACGCCGAGGCCGACCCCACCGCCGACGTCGACGGCCACGACGCCGCCGCCAAGGCCGCGATCCTCGCCTCGCTCGCCTTCCACACGCGGGTCGGGATCGACGACGTCCCGGTCGCCGGCATCCGCTCGGTCACCGCGCAGGACATGGCCGACGCACGCGACGCCGGCTACGTCATCAAGCTCCTCGCCGTGGCCCGCCGCGTCAGCGACGACGGCACGCGGGGGATCAGCGTGCGGGTCCACCCGGCCCTGCTGCCCGCCACCCACCCGCTCGCCGCGGTGCGCGGCGCGTTCAACGCCGTCGTCGTGGAGTCCGAGGCCGCGGGCCGGCTGATGTTCTACGGTCAGGGCGCCGGCGGGGCGCCCACCGCCTCGGCGGTCATGGGCGACGTCGTCGCCGCCGCCGCCCACCGCGTCGGCGGCGGCAACGCCCCGCGCGAGTCGGTCTACGCCCAGCTCCCCCTCCTGGCGCCGGAGCAGACCCCGGCCCGCACCCAGGTGCAGCTGCTGCTCGCGGACCAGCCCGGCACGCTCGCGGCGGTGGCGGGGATCTACGGCGCCAACGGGGTGTCCATCGAGAGCGTGCGCCAGTCGCGCCCCGCCGAGGGCGAGTCCCAGGCGCGGATCACCATCGTCAGCCACGAGGCGAACGAGGCCGCGCTCGCGCGGACCGTGGAGGATCTGGCGGGGGAGCCGCGGGTGCGCGAGGTCCTGTCGGTCATGAGAGTCGAGGGGGAGTAATGGCCCACCAGTGGCGAGGCGTCGTCGAGGAGTACCGGGACCGGCTGCCGATCGCCGACGGCGACCCGGTCGTCACCCTGGGGGAGGGCGGCACCCCGCTCGTGCACGCCCCCGCGCTCTCCCGCGCCACCGGCGCCGAGGTCCACGTCAAGGTCGAGGGCGCCAACCCCACCGGCTCGTTCAAGGACCGCGGCATGACGATGGCGATGTCGAAGGTCGCCGCGACCGGCACGAGGATGGTCGTGGCCGCCTCCACCGGCAACACCTCGGCCTCGGCCGCGGCGTACGCGGTGCGGGCGGGCCTGGGCTGCGCCGTCGTGCTCCCCGCGGGCAAGATCGCCGCCGGCAAGCTCGCCCAGGCGATCGTCCACGGTGCGACCCTCGTCGCCGTCGACGGCAACTTCGACGACTGCCTGCGCATCGTGCGCGAGCTCTCCCGGGCCTACCCGGTGGCGCTGGTCAACTCGGTCAACCCGTTCCGTCTGCAGGGTCAGAAGACCGCGGCGTTCGAGATCGTCGACGCCCTCGGCGACGCACCGGACATCCACGTCCTGCCCGTGGGCAACGCCGGGAACATCTCGGCCTACTGGATGGGCTACAACGAGTACGCCGGGCGCACGACGTCCGCCTCGGTCGACGACGCCGCCACCCGGATCCCCCCCGTGGCCACCCGCACCCCGGCGATGTGGGGTGTCCAGGCCGAGGGGGCCGCCCCGTTCGTCAAGGGCGCGCCCGTGGAGCACCCCGAGACCGTCGCGACGGCCATCCGGATCGGCAACCCGGCCTCGTGGGACCACGCGGTCGCGGCGCGGGACGACTCCGGCGGCCGCATCGACGCGGTCACCGATGCCCAGATCCTCGACGCGCAGCGGCTCCTGGCGGCGGAGGTCGGCGTGTTCGTCGAGCCGGCGTCGGCGGCCTCGGTCGCCGGCCTGCTCCAGGCCGCGGAGCTCGGGCTGGTCCCCGCCGGGGCGAGGATCGTGTGCACGGTGACGGGCAACGGCCTCAAGGACACCGCGACGGCGCTGGGCGAGACCCGGGTCGAGCCCCGGGTCATCGCCCCCACCCTCGAGGCCGCGGTCGCGGCCCTGGGTCTGTAACCCGCCGTGCGCCTCGTGCGCGACGTCGTCACCGTGCGGGTGCCGGCCACCTCGGCGAACCTCGGCCCCGGCTTCGACGCGCTCGGCATCGCCGTGGGGGTGTGGGACGAGGTGACCGTGCGCGCCGTCGCCGGGCCCACGACCGTGACGGTCCACGGGGAGGGGGCCCACGACCTCCCCGACGGCGAGGAGCACCTCGTGGTGCGCGCGGTCCGGGCCGGGCTCGACCTCGCGGGGGCCCCGCAGGCCGGGCTGGAGCTGACCTGCACCAACGCGATCCCGCACGGGCGCGGGATGGGCTCGTCGGCCGCCGCCGTCGTCGCGGGGCTCGTCGCGGCCCGGGCGCTGGTCTCCGAGCCCGAGGTCCTCGACGACGCCGCGGTGCTGGGCCTGGCCACGCAGATGGAGGGCCACCCGGACAACGCCGCGCCGGCGCTGCTCGGCGGGGCGACCGCGGCGTGGGTCGACGCCGGCGGCGCCCACGCGGCCTCGATCCCGCTCGACCCGGGCCTGGGGGTGAGCGTGCTCGTGCCGCAGGCACGGCTGCTCACCCGCACCGCCCGGGCCGTCCTGCCGGCCGAGGTCCCGCACAAGGACGCGGCGTTCAACGCCGGGCGCACCGCGCTGCTGGTCCTGGCCCTGGGGGGTCGGTCCGACCTCCTCATGGCCGCCACGGAGGACCGTCTGCACCAGGACTACCGGGCCGACGCCATGCGGCCGACGGCCGAGGCCGTGCGGGCGCTGCGCGAGGCGGGGTGGCCCGCGGTCGTGTCGGGGGCCGGTCCGAGCGTCCTCGTCCTGGACCGGCTCGACGAGGTCACGACCGCGATGCTCGCCTCCCGCGGCTGGCGGGTGCTCTCGCCGGGCGTCGCCGGACGCGGGGCGCACCAGGTTCCGTGACCGCCGCGCGGTGACGAACCGGTCACGGATTCCCCCGGAACCCGTGGCGGCTGGTAAAGTGTGCCCTGCACCGACCCCTGCGGACGTCTTCCGCGCACCTGGGTGCGTCCAGTCGTCGTCGCAGAGGCGGAGCACCGCCCCGACCGCAGCACGATCGAGCGTGCCGCGCGCGTGCGACCCTCATCCGCCCAGCCTCCCGGCTGGGATCTCACACGTGTCCCCGAGACCGATCGGTGGACTCTTCCGAGGGAAGGAACCTCGTGACCGAAGCCGTCGACGCCCCCCGTGGGGGCTCGTTGACCACCATGCGTCTGCCCGAGCTGCAGGCGATGGCCGCCCAGATGGGCCTCAAGGGCACCGCGAAGATGCGCAAGAGCGACCTCATCGCCGCGATCCGCGAGTCGCGCTCCGCCCGGAGCGCCGCGACGGGCGCCGACCAGCCGACCGGACAGACGGCGCTGCCTGTCCCCGCCGGCCGGGACGAGACCACCGTGTCCTCCGGCCAGTTGGAGCGGGCCACGTCCTCCGGCCAGGAGGAGCCGGCCCGGCCCGCCGCCGGCCAGGAGGACCGGGTCCGCCGCACGCGCCGGGTCGAGCGGCCCGAGGCCGTGGCCGGCCGGGAGGAGGCCGCCACCCGCTCCGGTCAGGACGAGCCGGCCCGCCGCGCCGAGGGCCAGGACAGCGCCGCCCGCGCCGAGGGCCAGGACAGCGCCGCCCGCGCCGAGGGGCAGGACCGCGCCGCCCGCGCCGACGGCCAGGACCGCGCCGCCCGCGCCGAGGGCGACGCCCCGGCCGGCCCCGCCGCCGAGGCCCCCCGCCGACGCGGCTCCCGCCGGGTGACCGCGCCCGCCGGCCAGGGCGTCCCCGCCACGAGCCCCGCCGACGACGCCTCGCACGACGAGGCCAAGGAGGCGCTCAAGCGTGAGCTGGCCGCCCGCGCCGCCAGCGCCGGGCGCGGGGACCAGGGCGACGAGGACCGCGCACGGCGCGCCCTCGACGCCGTCGGGGAGGCGGCCGCCCGCCGCCGCGAGGGCGACGGCGCCGGCCAGCAGACCCGCCGGTTCGACGACGCCGAGGACGAGCGCGGGGGCCGCAGCCGCCGACGCAACCGTGACCGCGGGCGCGACCGCAAGCGCCGGACCGGCCGCCCCGGCGAGTACCAGGACGACCAGGAGGTCGAGGTCAGCGAGGACGACGTCCTGCTGCCCGTCGGCGGGATCCTCGACATCCTCGAGAACTACGCCTTCGTGCGGACCTCGGGGTACCTCCCGGGCCCGAACGACGTCTACGTCACGCTCAACCAGGTCAAGAAGTACGGCCTGCGCCGGGGCGACGCCATCACCGGTGCCGTGCGCCAGCCCCACGAGGGCGAGAACCCCCGGCAGAAGTTCAACGCCCTCGTCCGCCTGGACAGCATCAACGGCATGAGCACGGAACGGGCGCGCCAGCGGCCCGAGTTCAGCAAGCTCACGCCGCTGTACCCCCAGGACCAGCTCCGGCTGGAGACCACGCCGAAGGCCATCACCCCGCGGGTCATCGACCTCGTGGCGCCGATCGGCAAGGGGCAGCGCGGTCTCATCGTCTCCCCGCCCAAGGCCGGCAAGACGATCATCATGCAACAGATCGCGAACGCGATCTCGGTCAACAACCCCCAGGTCCACCTCATGGTCGTGCTCGTCGACGAGCGCCCCGAGGAGGTCACGGACATGGAGCGGATGGTCAAGGGCGAGGTCATCGCCTCCACCTTCGACCGCCCGGCCACCGACCACACCATCGTCGCCGAGCTCGCCATCGAGCGGGCCAAGCGGCTGGTGGAGCTGGGCCAGGACGTCGTCGTGCTCCTGGACTCCCTCACCCGGCTCTCCCGCGCCTACAACCTCGCCGCACCGGCGTCGGGGCGGATCCTCTCCGGCGGCGTGGACGCCTCGGCGCTGTACCCGCCGAAGAAGTTCTTCGGCGCGGCCCGCAACATCGAGAACGGCGGCTCGCTGACCATCCTCGCCTCCGCGCTGGTCGAGACCGGCTCGAAGATGGACGAGGTGATCTTCGAGGAGTTCAAGGGCACGGGCAACATGGAGCTGCGGCTCTCGCGCCAGCTGGCCGACAAGCGCATCTTCCCGGCGGTCGACATCAACGCCTCGGGCACCCGGCGCGAGGAGCTCCTCATGCCGCCGGAGGAGCTCAAGATCGTCTGGAAGCTGCGCCGGGTCATGGGGGCGCTGGACCAGCAGCAGGCCATCGACCTGCTCCTGGGCAAGCTGCGGGGGACCACCTCCAACGCCGAGTTCCTCATGACCGTCCAGAAGACGACCCCCAGCCCCACCCACGAGCCGGAGCTGGCCATCCACTGACCCGCGCGCGGGGGCGTGCCCGATCTCACGCCCCCGCCGCGTTTCGTCCCCGGACCTGCGTGGGGCACAATGTCTCGTCGGCTTCCGGTTCACGCGCGCCGCGCGGCGCGCGACCCGGGGCACCACCGAACCTAGGAGAGAACCATGAAGCAGGGCATCCACCCCGAGTACGTGACCACCACGGTCACGTGCACCTGCGGCAACACCTTCACCACGCGCTCGACCGCGACGTCCGGCCAGATCCACGCCGACGTCTGCAGCGCGTGCCACCCGTTCTACACCGGCAAGCAGAAGATCCTCGACACCGGTGGCCGCGTCGCCCGCTTCCAGGCGCGCTACGGCAAGAAGGACGCCTAGCACCACACCAGCGCCGGCGGTGACGCCGCGGCCCCCCGGCCGCGGCTCCCGCCGGCGCTGTCGTGCATCCGGGCGCACGACGCGCCCACGGGCCGAGGAAGGGGCACGGACGTGAGCGAGGACTTCGACGGCGTCGCACCGCTGATCGCCGAGCACGAGGAGATCGAGCGGGCCATGGCCGACCCGGCCGTCCATGCCGACCCCGGCCGCGCCCGCACCCTGGGACGGCGCTACGCCGAGCTCGGCCGCGTCGTCGCCGCCTACCGCGCGTGGGAGGCGGCCACCGGCGACCTCGCCGCCGGCCGCGAGCTCGCCGAGGGCGACGACGCCTTCGCCGAGGAGCTGCCCGCCCTCGAGGCCTCCGCCGCGGCGGCGGAGGAGCACCTGCGCCGGGTCCTCGTGCCCGCCGACCCCGACGACGCCCGCGACGTCATCCTCGAGGTCAAGGCCGGCGAGGGCGGGGAGGAGTCCGCGCTCTTCGCCGGCGACCTGCTGCGCATGTACCTGCGCTACGCCGAGCGGCAGGGCTGGACCACCCAGGTCCTCTCGGCCACCGAGTCCGACCTCGGCGGGTACAAGGACGTCTCCGTCGCGGTGAAGACCCGCGGCGCGCCCACCGACCCGGCCGACGGCGTCTGGGCGCACCTGAAGTACGAGGGCGGCGTCCACCGCGTCCAGCGGGTGCCCGTCACCGAGTCGCAGGGCCGGATCCACACCTCCGCAGCGGGCGTGCTCGTCCTGCCCGAGGTCGACGACCCCGGCGAGGTGGAGATCGACGCGGGCGCCCTGCGCATCGACGTCTACCGCTCCTCCGGCCCGGGCGGGCAGTCGGTCAACACCACGGACTCCGCCGTGCGGATCACCCACCTGCCCACCGGCATCACCGTCTCGATGCAGAACGAGAAGTCGCAGCTGCAGAACCGCGAGCAGGCCATGCGGGTGCTGCGCGCCCGGCTGCTGGCCGCCCGCCAGGAGGAGGCCGCGGCCGCCGCGTCGGAGCAGCGCCGGTCCCAGGTGCGCACCGTGGACCGGTCCGAGCGGATCCGCACCTACAACTACCCCGAGAACCGCATCGCCGACCACCGCACCGGCTACAAGGCGTACAACCTCGACCACGTGCTCGACGGCGACCTCGGCCCGGTCATCGCCTCCGCCGTCGAGCTGGACGAGGCGGCCCGGCTCGCCGCGGCCGCCGGCGGGCAGTGAGCGACCGGCCGGCCGGCGCCGGCGACGGCCGCACCGTGACCGTGCGCGAGGCGGTGCGCGGGGCGGCGGTGCTGCTCGCGGAGGCGGGCGTGCCCTCGCCCGAGGTCGACGCCCGGCTCCTCGCCGAGCACGTGCTCGGCCGCGCCCTCTACCTGCTGCCCGCGGGGGCCACCTTCGACCGTGCCGACGGAGAACCCGCAGACAAGGGGTCTGCTGACGGTGGGTCTGGCGACGGTGGGCCCGCCGGCGGCGGGCCCGACCTCCAGGCCCGCTTCGCCGAGCTCGTCGAGCGGCGCCGTCGGCGCGAGCCGCTGCAGCACCTCACCGGCTCCATGGCCTTCCGCCACCTCACCCTCGCCGCCGGGCCGGGCGCGTTCGTGGTGCGGCCGGAGACCGAGGTCGTCGCCGAGGCGGCGATCGGCGCGCTCCGGCGGGCCGGCTCCGCCGCCCCGGTCGCGGTGGACCTGTGCACCGGCTCGGGCGCCATCGCCCTGGCCGTGGCCACCGAGGTCCCCGGCGCGATCGTCCACGCCGTCGAGCTCTCACCCGCGGCGGCGGCGGTGGCGCGGCGCAACGTCGCCGCGCTCGCCCCGTCGGTGCACCTGGTCGAGGGCGACGCGGCCACCGCGCTGCCCGAGCTCGACGGGAGCGTCGACGTCGTCGTCGCGAACCCGCCCTACATCCCGCCCGGTGCGGTCCCGCGTGAGGTCGAGGTGCGCGAGCACGACCCCGACCTGGCCCTCTACGGCGGGGGCGCCGACGGGCTGGACACCCCTCGCGCCGTCGTCGCCCGCGCCGCCCGGCTGCTGCGCCCGGGCGGGGTCCTCGTCATGGAGCACGCCGAGGTCCAGGCGGCGGCGGTGCGCCACCTCGTCGCCGGCGCCGGGTTCGTCGACGTGGTCACCGGCACGGACCTCACGGGCCGTGACCGCTACGTCACCGCCCGTCGCGCCGGCTGAGCCACCACGCCGCCACGAGGCCGGCGACGACGCCCGCGACGTCGGCGGCGACGTCCCCGCCGTCCCCGGTGCGGCCGGCGAGCAGGACGTGCTGCAGGGCCTCGCTCACGCCGGCGTGCGCCAGGCCGTAGGCCGCCACCACCCAGCCCGAGAGCCCCGCACGCAGCGCGGCGAGGGTGACCGCCGCGAACACGGCGGCGTGGACGACCTTGTCCGCGCCGGGCACCCCCGTCCCGGGCACGTCCGGCACGGCCGGCGCGTAGAGGACGACGAGCTGGACGACCACGGCGAGGACGAGCGCCACGACCCACGCCCGGCGCCGTGGCGCGGCGACGGACGTGCCCGCGGGGGCGGTCGGACGGGCGGGTGAGGGAGGCATCTCACCGCAGAGGATGTCACGACGGCCGCACGGGCCGTGCGAGACTCACCTGCGTGAGCGTGTACGACTGCCATGACCCCGAGCAGCGCAGCGCCGGCCTCGACGAGGCGGTCAACGCCCTCGGGCGGGGCGCGCTGGTCGTGCTGCCGACCGACACCGTGTACGGCATCGGTGCCGACGCCTTCGACGCGCGGGCGGTCGCCGCGCTGCTCGCCGCGAAGGGCCGCGGTCGGCAGATGCCCCCGCCGGTGCTCGTGGGCAACGTCGGTGCCCTCGACGGTCTGGCCACCGAGGTGCCGGAGGTCGTCCGGGACCTCGTGCGCGAGTTCTGGCCGGGACCGCTGACGGTCGTCTGCCTCGCGCAGCCCTCGCTGGCGTGGGACCTGGGGGACACCGACGGCACGGTCGCCCTGCGGATGCCCGCCGACGAGACCGCCCTGGCGCTGCTGCGCCGCACCGGCCCGCTCGCGGTCACCAGCGCCAACCTCACCGGCGAGCCGGCGGCCGAGACCGCCCAGGAGGCGCTGGACTACTTCGGCGACGGCGTCGCCGTCTACCTCGACGCGGGCCGGGCGGGCGGCGGGACGGCGTCGACCATCGTCGACGCGACCGCCGAGCGGCTGACCGTGCTGCGCGAGGGTGCGCTCACCCGGGCGGCGCTCGCCCGGGTGGCCCCCGAGCTGGCGGAGGATGTCCCCGCCGTGACCGACGGGACCGCGGAGGCCGTGACCGACGGGACCGCGCCCACCGAGACCGACGGGACCGCGGACGCCGAGACCGACGGGACCGCGGCCGCCGAGACCGACGGGACCGCGGACGCCGTGACCGCCGACGCGCCGCCCGGGCCCGCGCGCACCACGGAGCCCGGGTGAGGGTCTACCTCCTCGTCCTGCTCACCGCCGCGGCCGTCACCTTCCTCACGACGCCGGTGGTGCGGCGGGTCGCGCAGATGACCGGGGCGCTGACGCCGGTGCGGGTGCGCGACGTCCACACCACGCCCACGCCCCGGCTCGGTGGCGTCGCGATGCTCGCGGGCCTCGCCGTCGCGATGGTCGTCGCCTCCCAGGTGCCGTTCCTCCACGAGGAGTTCTACGGCACCTCCATGGCCTGGGGGATCCTCGGGGGCGGGGCGCTCGTGGCCCTCCTCGGCGTGGCCGACGACATCTGGCAGCTGGACTGGATGACCAAGCTCGTCGGGCAGGTCCTCGCCGCCGGGTTCATGGCCTGGCAGGGCGTCCAGCTCATCACGTTCCCGGTGTTCGGGCTGACGATCGGCTCCAGCCGGCTCTCCCTCGTCGCCACCGTCCTGGCCGTGGTGGTGGCCATCAACGCCGTGAACTTCGTCGACGGCCTCGACGGCCTCGCCGCGGGGATGATCGCGATCGGCGGCGGCGCGTTCTTCCTCTACACCTACCTCCTCACCCGCGACGCCTCACCGGGCAACTACGCCAACGTCGCCACCGCGGTCATGGCCGCCGTCGTGGGGGTGACGCTGGGCTTCCTGCCGCACAACTTCCACCCGGCCAGGATCTTCATGGGCGACTCCGGCTCGATGCTCCTGGGCCTGACGGTCGCCGGGGTCGCGATCGTCGTCACCGGGCGCATCGACCCGGCGGCCCTGTCGGGCAGCCAGGTCCTGCCGGTGTTCGTGCCGATCCTCCTGCCCGTCGCGGTGCTCCTGCTGCCGCTGGTGGACATGACGCTGGCCGTCCTGCGGCGCCTGCGCGCCGGTCAGTCACCGTTCAAGCCCGACCGGCTGCACCTGCACCACCGGCTGCTCGACGCCGGGCACTCCCACACCCGCGCGGTCCTGGTGATGTACCTGTGGACCTCGGTGTTCGCCTTCGCCGCGGTCGCCCTCGCGGTGTACACCCCCGCCCAGGTGGCGGTCGGCACGGCGGTCGCCGTGGCCCTGGCCGTCGCCGTGACCTACGCCCAGCTGCCCGGCCTGCGCCGCCGGGCCCGAGAGGACCGACGATGACCGAGACCGACCGGACCATCAGGACGATGTACGAGCGGATCCTGCGGCGCCTCGCCGTCCTCGTCGCGGCCCTCGCGGTGGGCGGTGCGGGCCTCGGGTGGCTGGTCGCCGGTCTGCCGGGGGTCTGGGGCGCGCTCATGGCCGCGGGCATCGCGACGCTGTTCATGCTCGGGACGGTCGTGACGATGATGGTCACCGCCGACAAGCCCCTGCCCATCGCCAGCGCCGCGGCGGTCGGGGGGTGGCTGGTGAAGATGGTCCTGCTCCTCGTCGTCCTCGTCCTCGTCCGCGGGCGGGACTTCTACCACCCGGGCGTCTTCTTCGTCGTCCTCGTCCTGGCCATCCTCGGCTCCCTCGCCATCGAGTCGGCCGCCGTCCTGAGGGCCCGCGTGCCCAACGTGGAACCGGGCTCGGGAACCCCGGGCGCCCGCTGAGACGGGTCGGGAGCACCGCCGCCCATGCGTTAGGCTCATCCCGTCCCCAGCACGCCCGCGTCGCTGCACGGTGCCTGGGACACGCCCTTTGCCCGATCACGAGGAACACCGGGGGGACGTCCTGTCTGCCGCATCTCTGCTGACACTTCCCACCTCGGCGCACGTCGTCGCCGCCGAGGAGGGGGCGGGCTTCCACGGCCCGTCGCTCGCGGACTTCTTCCCGCCGGCGATCCTCTTCGACGGGACGATCTTCGAGTTCAACCGCATCGCGCTCGTCCGGCTCATCGCCGTCGGGCTGCTGGTGCTGCTGTTCTGGCTGGCGGCCCGCCGCACCACGCTCGTGCCCAGCCGCGGTCAGTCCCTGGGCGAGATGGCCATCGACTTCGTGCGCACGGGCATCGCCGAGGAGTCCCTGGGCAAGGAGCTCGGCCGGCGCTACACCCCGGTCCTCGTGGTGATCTTCTTCGGCGTGCTCGCCATGAACATCACCGGCATCATCCCGTTCCTCAACATCGCCGGCTCCTCGGTGATCGGCGTGCCGCTGATCTTCGCGCTCATCGCGTACGTGACGTTCATCTACGCGGGCGTCAAGGCCATGGGCGGCGGGCACTTCTTCAAGGCCCAGCTCTTCCCGCCCGGTGTGCCGTGGCCGATCTACCTCATCCTGACGCCGATCGAGTTCCTCTCGACGTTCATCATCCGGCCCGCGACGCTCACCGTCCGTCTCCTGGCCAACATGCTCTCCGGGCACCTGCTGCTCGTGCTGACCTTCAGCGCGACGAACTTCCTCTTCTTCGAGGCCGCCGGCGCCATGGCGCCGCTGGGCGCGCTGACCTTCGCCGCCGGGTTCGCCTTCACGCTGTTCGAGATCTTCGTGGCCGCCCTCCAGGCCTACGTCTTCACCGTGCTCACGACGGTGTACATCCAGCTGTCCGTCGAGTCGCACTGATCGACGGCCGGGCCCGAGGGCCCGACCACAGGCACTGAACAACGACGCGGCCGGGACGTACCCGGCCCGCCACAAAGGAAGGAAGACCTCCTCATGGAGATCACCGGCGACATCGCGACCATCGGCTACGGCCTCGCCACCATCGGCCCCGGTATCGGCATGGGCATCCTGGTCGGCAAGACCCAGGAGGCTGTCGCCCGTCAGCCCGAGCTGGCCGGCCCGCTGCGCATCAACATGTTCATCGGTATGGCGCTGGTCGAGGCCCTCGGTCTGATCGGCCTCGCCGCAGGCTTCGTCTTCTGATGACCCCCACGGCCCTGGTGCTGGCCGCGGAGACGCAGAACCCGCTGCTCCCGGCCACCTACGACATCGTCTGGTCGCTGGTCGCGATCGCGATCATCGCGTTCTTCCTCGTGAAGTACGCGGTGCCGCGCCTGACCGCGGTCCTCGACGAGCGCGCCGCCAAGATCGAGGCGGGCCTGACCCACGCCGAGCGTGCGGAGCAGGCCGCGGCCGAGGCCGAGGCCCGCATCGCCGAGGAGCTGACCCTGGCCCGCCGCGAGGCCGCCGAGGTCCGTGACAACGCCCAGGACGAGGGCAAGGCCATCGTCGCGGAGGCGCGGAGCAAGGCGCAGGCCGAGGCCGACCGGGTCACCGAGGGTGCCGCCCGCCAGATCGAGGCGGACCGCCAGGCCGCGCAGATCTCGCTGCGCACCGACGTCGGCATGCTCGCCACCGACCTCGCCGCCCGGATCGTCGGGGAGTCGGTGACCGACCAGGCCCTGCAGTCCCGCGTCATCGACCGCTTCCTGGATGAGCTCGAGACGGCCCCGGCGCCGGTGCGGGAGGCGTGATGCGCGCGTCCAGCCAGGCGGCGCTCGACCAGGCACGGGAGCGGTGGGAGCCGGTCCTGCGGCAGGTGGGCGGCCGGGGCGTCGCCCTCGGTGAGCAGCTCTTCGCCGTCGTCGACCTGCTCGACGGCTCCGCCTCGCTGCGTCGCGCGCTCACCGAGCCGACCCGGTCCGGCCAGGACAAGGCCGGCCTGGTCCAGCACCTCCTCGGCGGGCGGGTCGACGCGGAGGTCGCCGACCTCCTCGGCGGGCTGGCGCGTGAGCGCTGGTCCACCGATGCGGACCTGGCCGACGCGGTCGAGTCCCTCGCCGTGACCACGGTGCTGGCTGCCGCGGAGAGCGCGGGCCGCCTCGCCGTCGTCGAGGACGAGTCCTACCGCCTCGCCCGGATCCTCACCGACGAGCGCGAGCTGCGCCTGGCGGTGTCGGACAAGCACGCCGACCCGGCCCGCCGGGCCGAGCTCGTCGAGACCGTGCTGGCGGGCAAGGTGGCGCCGGAGACGGCGACGCTCGCCGCCCGCGCGGCCCGGGCCCCCCGGGGCCAGCCGGTGCCCTCCCTCCTGCGGCGCGTGGCCGAGCTGGCCGCCGCCCGGCGCGAGCACCTGGTGGCCTCGGTCACCTCGGCCGTCCCGCTCACCCGCGAGCAGATCGACCGGCTCGCCGCGATCCTGCGGCGCCGGTACGACCGTGCCGTGCAGGTGCACGTGGGGATCGACCCCGCCGTGGTCGGCGGCCTGCGTGTGCAGGTCGGCGACGACGTCATCGACGCCACCCTGGCGAGCCGCCTCGCCGAGGTCCGACGCCGCGTCGCCGGCTGAGCCTCACCGACCCATGACTGACGGACCGCGACCGCGGTCGCCAAGAGACGAAGGAAGAGCAGATGTCTGAGCTGACGATCCGGCCGGAGGAGATCCGCGCCGCGCTGGACAGCTTCGTGAGTTCCTACGAGCCCGCCCAGGCCGTGAGCGAAGAGGTCGGCCACGTCACTCTGGCCGGTGACGGCATCGCGCAGGTCGAGGGCCTGCCCGGTGCCATGGCGAACGAGCTGCTGCGGTTCGAGGACGGCACGCTGGGCCTGGCCATGAACCTCGACGTGCGCGAGGTCGGTGTCGTCGTGCTGGGCACCTTCACCGGCATCGAGGAGGGCCAGGAGGTCCGCCGCACCGGCGAGGTGCTCTCGGTGCCCGTCGGCGAGGGCTACCTCGGCCGCGTCATCGACCCGCTCGGCCAGCCGCTGGACGGCCTCGGCGAGATCACCGGCGTCGAGGGACGCCGCGCGCTGGAGCTCCAGGCCCCGGGCGTCATGATGCGCAAGAGCGTGCACCAGCCGCTGCAGACGGGCCTGAAGGCCATCGACTCGATGATCCCCATCGGCCGCGGCCAGCGCCAGCTCATCATCGGCGACCGCCAGACCGGCAAGAGCGCCATCGCCCTGGACACGATCCTCAACCAGAAGGCGAACTGGGACTCCGGCGACCCGGAGAAGCAGGTCCGCTGCATCTACGTCGCCGTGGGCCAGAAGGGCTCGACCATCGCCGCGGTGCGCGCCACCCTGGAGAAGGCCGGCGCGCTGGAGTACACGACCATCGTCGCGGCGCCCGCGTCCGACCCGGCCGGCTTCAAGTACATCGCCCCCTACACCGGCTCGGCTATCGGCCAGCACTGGATGTACCAGGGCAAGCACGTCCTCATCGTCTTCGACGACCTGTCCAAGCAGGCCGAGGCCTACCGCGCCGTCTCCCTCCTCCTGCGCCGGCCGCCGGGCCGCGAGGCCTACCCCGGCGACGTGTTCTACCTGCACTCCCGCCTGCTCGAGCGCTGCGCGAAGCTCTCGGACGAGCTCGGCGGCGGCTCCATGACCGGTCTGCCGCTCATCGAGACCAAGGCGAACGACGTCTCGGCGTACATCCCGACCAACGTCATCTCCATCACCGACGGGCAGATCTTCCTCCAGTCCGACCTGTTCAACGCCAACCAGCGTCCCGCCGTCGACGTCGGCATCTCCGTCTCCCGTGTCGGCGGTGACGCCCAGATCAAGGCGATGAAGAAGGTCTCCGGCACGCTGAAGATCACCCTGGCGCAGTACCGGTCGATGGCGGCGTTCGCGATGTTCGCCTCCGACCTCGACCCGACGACGCGCCAGCAGCTCATCCGCGGCGAGCGCCTCATGGAGCTGCTCAAGCAGCCCCAGTACACCCCGTACGACGTGGAGGACCAGGTCGCCTCGATCTGGACCGGCACCAACGGGTACCTCGACGACGTCGAGGTCAAGGACATCCCGCGTTTCGAGGCCGAGCTGCTCGACCACCTGCGTCGCCACTCCGACGTCCTGACCACGATCGCCACCACCGGCAAGCTCGAGTCCGACACCGAGGACGCCCTGCGCGCCGCGGTCGAGGACTTCCGCAAGGGCTTCGTCGACGCCGCGGGCAGCCCGCTCGGCGCCGAGCCGGAGCTGGGCGAGGACGAGGTCGAGGCGGAGCGCGCGCAGGAGCAGATCGTCTCGACGAAGCGAGGCTGACCGTGGCGGGATCCCAGCGCGTCTACAAGCAGAAGATCAGGGCCACGCAGACCCTGAAGAAGGTCTTCCGTGCGATGGAGCTCATCGCCGCCTCGCGCATCACCAAGGCCCGGAAGAAGGCGCAGGGGCGTGACCCCTACACCCTGGCGCTGGTCCGGGCGGTCTCCGCCGTGGCCGAGCACGCCAACCTCGACCACCCCCTCATCCGGGGCCGGCAGGACACCAACCGGGTCGCGGTCCTGGCCATCACCTCCGACCGCGGCATGGCGGGCGCCTACTCGGCGACCGTCCTGCGCGAGACCGAGCGCCTGCTCGAGCGGCTGGAGGCCGAGGGCAAGGAGCCGGTGCTGTACGTCTCGGGCCGGCGCGGCGAGAGCTACTTCCGCTTCCGCGGCCGCGAGGTCGTCCGGTCGTGGACCGGCAGCTCGGACAACCCCGACGCCGAGACCTCCACGGAGATCGCGGACGAGCTCCTCGGGGCGTTCCTCGCCCCGGTCGAGGAGGGCGGCGTGGGCGAGCTCCACGTCGTCTTCACGCGGTTCGTCTCGATGGTCTCCCAGGTGCCGCAGGTCCGCAGGATGCTGCCCCTGGAGGTCGTCGAGGGTGTCACCGAGGCCGGCGCGCAGCCGCTCCCGCTGTACGAGTTCGAGCCCAGCCCGGACGAGGTGCTCGACGCGCTCCTGCCGCTGTACGTGCGCAACCGGATCTACGCCCAGCACCTCATGGCGGCGGCGTCGGAGCTGGCCGCCCGTCAGCAGGCCATGCACACGGCCACGGACAACGCCGAGGACCTCATCCGCGACTACACGCGGCTGGCGAACCAGGCCCGCCAGGCCGACATCACCTCTGAGATCACCGAGATCGTCTCCGGAGCCGACGCGCTCGCGTCGAGCCGGTGAACAGCGAAGGAACAAGGACAATGACTGCCACTGACACCGACACGACGAAGCAGGGTGCGGCCGGCGTCGGCCGGATCTCCCGCGTCACCGGCCCCGTCGTCGACATCGAGTTCCCGCCGGACGCCATCCCGGAGATGTACAACGCCCTCACCACCGAGGTCGACCTCACCGGCCAGGGGGAGGGCGAGGGCGGCGGCAAGCTCCACATGACCCTCGAGGTCGCCCAGCACCTGGGCGACAACCTCGTCCGGGCGATCGCCCTCAAGCCGACCGACGGCCTCGTGCGCGGCGCCGAGGTCCTCGACACCGGCGCGCCGATCTCGGTGCCCGTCGGCGACGTCACCAAGGGCCACGTCTTCAACGTCACCGGCGAGGTCCTCAACCTCGCCGAGGGCGAGCAGCTGGAGATCACCGAGCGGTGGCCGATCCACCGCGAGCCCCCGCGCTTCGACCAGCTCGAGTCCCGGACCCAGATGTTCGAGACCGGCATCAAGGTCATCGACCTGCTCACCCCGTACGTCCAGGGCGGCAAGATCGGCCTGTTCGGCGGTGCGGGCGTCGGCAAGACCGTCCTCATCCAGGAGATGATCCAGCGCGTGGCGCAGGACCACGGCGGTGTGTCCGTGTTCGCCGGCGTCGGCGAGCGCACCCGTGAGGGCAACGACCTCATCGTCGAGATGGAGGAGGCCGGGGTCTTCGACAAGACGGCCCTCGTCTTCGGCCAGATGGACGAGCCGCCGGGCGTGCGTCTGCGCGTGGCCCTGTCCGCGCTGACGATGGCGGAGTACTTCCGCGACGTGCAGAAGCAGGACGTGCTGCTCTTCATCGACAACATCTTCCGCTTCACCCAGGCCGGCTCGGAGGTCTCGACGCTGCTCGGGCGCATGCCGTCCGCGGTGGGCTACCAGCCGAACCTCGCCGACGAGATGGGCCAGCTCCAGGAGCGGATCACCTCGACCCGCGGGCACTCGATCACCTCGCTCCAGGCGATCTACGTCCCCGCGGACGACTACACCGACCCGGCCCCGGCGACGACGTTCGCGCACCTGGACGCCACCACGGAGCTCTCCCGCGACATCGCCTCGCGCGGCCTGTACCCCGCGGTGGACCCGCTGACCTCGACCTCGCGCATCCTCGACCCGCAGTACGTGGGCCAGGAGCACTACGACGTCGCGACACGGGTGAAGTCGATCCTGCAGAAGAACAAGGAGCTGCAGGACATCATCGCCATCCTCGGCGTCGACGAGCTCTCCGAGGAGGACAAGGTCACCGTCGCCCGCGCGCGTCGCATCGAGCAGTTCCTCTCGCAGAACACCTACATGGCCGAGAAGTTCACCGGTGTCTCCGGCTCGACCGTGCCGGTGAGCGAGACCGTCGAGGCGTTCAAGAAGATCGCGGACGGCGAGTTCGACCACATCGCCGAGCAGGCCTTCTTCAACATCGGCGGCCTCGAGGACCTCGAGCGGTCCTGGGCCAAGCTCCAGTCCGAGCTGCGCTGACGGAGGGCACCGACGTGATGAAGGTAGAGGTCGTCTCGACGGACGCCTCGCTGTGGAGCGGCGAGGCGACGAGCGTCGTCGTGCCCGCCGCCGGCGGCGACATGGGCATCCTCACCGGCCGGCAGCCGGTGCTCGCGGTGCTGCGACCGGGCAAGGTGCGCATCACCCCGTCCTCCGGCCAGGTCGTCACGCTCGACGTCCACGAGGGTTTCGTCTCCGTGGACGAGGACAACGTGACGGTCGTGGTGGACAACAGCGCCGCCGACCGGGCGAGCTAGGACGACGTTGTCAGGGGCGGGCGCCGTGTGGGGCATCCTCACGGCGCTCGCCCTCGTCGTCCTGGCGGTCGTCGCGCTCACCGGGCGGGTGCGCCACCTCGGCCGGCGCGTGGGCTCGTTCGAGTGTGCGCTGCGCCGGCCCGGGCAGCGTGACTGGACCTCGGGGATCGCCGTCTTCGGCTCGGGCCGCCTGGACTGGCACCGGCTCGTCTCCCTCGCCCACCGGCCGGCCCGCAGCTTCGTGCGGCGGGACCTGGAGATCGTCGGACGCCGGCGCCGGGGACCGGGCCCGCGCGGCGGCGAGGTGGTCGAGGTCGCGTGCCGGTACCGGGGCGAGGACCTCGAGCTCGCCATGGTCGACCAGGCCCTGGCCGGCCTGGTGAGCTGGCTGGAGGCCGCACCGCCGAACGAGGGGCGTCCGTGAGGGGCGCCGGAAGGTAGGGTTCCACCCCGTGCGTGTCGTCATCGCGAAGTGCTCCGTGGACTACTCCGGCCGGCTGGACGCCCACCTGCCACTCGCCACCCGGCTGCTCATGGTCAAGGCCGACGGGTCGGTGCTCGTCCACTCCGACGGCGGCTCCTACAAGCCGCTGAACTGGATGAGCCCGCCGTGCCGCCTCGACGTCGCCACGGCCGTCGGGCCGGACGCCGAGGCGGGGGCCGTCGAGGTCTGGACCGTGCAGAACGCCAAGACCGACGACCGCCTGGTCGTGCGGGTCCACGAGGTCCACGCCGACCACAGCATCGAGCTCGGGGTGGACCCGGGCCTCGTCAAGGACGGCGTCGAGGCCCACCTGCAGAAGCTCCTCGCCGAGCAGATCGCCCTGCTCGGCCCCGGCCACCAGCTCGTGCGGCGGGAGTACCCGACGGCCATCGGACCCGTCGACATCCTGGCCAGGGACCCCGCCGGCGCCAGCGTGGCGGTGGAGATCAAGCGGCGGGGCGACATCGACGGCGTTGAGCAGCTCACCCGCTACCTCGAGCTGCTCAACCGCGACCCCCACCTCGCCCCGGTCCGGGGGGTCTTCGCCGCCCAGGAGATCAAGCCCCAGGCCCGGGTCCTGGCCACCGACCGGGGGATCCGCTGCCTCGTCCTGGACTACGACGCCATGCGCGGCCTGGACGACGTGGGCTCGCGGCTGTTCTGACGGTGTTGGATAGGGCCATGACGGTGCTGCGCGGGCGGGTGGTGACCCCCACCGGCGTCCTCGACGACGGCGTGGTCCTCCTCGAGGGCGACCGCATCGCGCTCGTGGCCGACCTCACCGACGCGGCGGGCCGCGCCGCGGCCGAGGCGGCGCTGGCGGGCGCGGCCCTGCCCGACCCCGACGGCGGCCTCGTCCTTCCTGGCCTGGTGGACGTGCACTGCCACGGCGGCGGCGGCGCATCCTTCCCGGACGCCACCGATGCCGACGAGGCGCTCCGTGCCGTCGCCGAGCACCGGCGGCACGGCACCACAACGCTCGTGGCCTCCCTCGTCACGGCGGCTCCGCACACCCTGCGGGAGCGGGTCGCGATGCTCGCCGACCTCGCCGACGCCGGCGAGATCGCGGGGATCCACCTCGAGGGTCCGTTCCTGTCCACGGTGCGCTGCGGGGCCCAGGACCCCGCGCTCATCGTCCCCCCGGACCCGGAGCTGACCGAGGAGCTGCTCGCCCTCGCCCGCGGGCACCTGGTCACCATGACGCTCGCACCGGAGCACGACGGCAACCTCGACGTAGCGGCGCGGCTTGTGGCCGGCGGGGCGCTGCCGTCCTGGGGCCACACCGACGCCGGACCCGAGCAGACGCGCAGCGCGCTCGAGGCGTCCGCGGCGCTGCTCGCCGGCGGGGGGCGTTCGGCGCGCGCGACCGTGACGCACCTGTTCAACGGCATGCACCCCTGGCACCACCGCGAGCCCGGCCCGGTGGGGGAGCTCCTCGCCGCCGCCCGGCGCGGCTCCGCCGTCGTCGAGCTCATCGGCGACGGCACCCACCTGCACCCGGCGGTCGTCCGGGAGGTCCACGAGCTCGTCGGGCGCGACGGCGCGGTGCTCGTCACCGACGCGATGGCCGCCGCCGGCATGGCCGACGGCAGCTACCGGCTGGGCTCGCAGGACGTCACCGTCGCCGGCGGCGTCGCGCGCCTGACCGACGGCGGCGCCATCGCCGGGGGGACCGCGCACCTGCTGGACGTCGTGCGCACGACCGTCGCGGGCGGGGTGCCCCTCGCCGACGCCGTCCACATGGCCTCGGCTGGTCCGGCAGCGGTCCTCGGCGCGGACGACGTCGGCGCGCTCGAGGCGGGCCGCCGCGCCGACGTCCTCGTCACCGACACCCACCTGCGCCCCGTGCGCGTGCTCCGCGGCGGCGTCGAGGTGCCGCTTCAGCAGACCCAGGCACCACCGACAGACGAGAGGGCAGCGACATGAGCGAGCGCACGTTCCCCGAGGACTTCGTCTGGGGGGCGGCCACGGCGGCCTACCAGATCGAGGGTGCGGTGGCCGAGGGGGGCCGCGGGCCATCGATCTGGGACACCTTCTCCCACACCCCCGGGCGGACGCACGAGGGCGACACGGGCGACGTCGCCGTCGACCACTACCACCGCTGGCGCGAGGACGTCGCGCTCATGGCCGAGCTCGGCCTGGACGCCTACCGCTTCTCGATCTCGTGGCCGCGGGTGCAGCCCGGCGGGCACGGGCCGATCAACCCCGAGGGTGTCGGGTTCTACCGGGCCCTGGCCGGCGAGCTCACCGCGGCGGGGATCAACCCGGTCGTCACGCTCTACCACTGGGACCTGCCCCAGGAGCTCCAGGACGCCGGCGGGTGGACCAGCCGGGAGACCGCCTACGCCTTCGCCGGCTACGCCCGTGCGATGGCCCGCGAGCTCGGCGACCTCGTCGAGGTGTGGACGACGCTGAACGAGCCCTGGTGCAGCGCCTACCTCGGGTACGCCTCCGGCGTCCACGCGCCCGGCGTCACCGACCCGGCGGCCGCCCTCGCCGCCGCACACCACCTCAACCTCGCGCACGGCCTCGCCGCGGCGGCCATCCGCGAGGAGCTCGGCGACGACGCCAACATCTCCATCGCCCTCAACCTCCACGTCACCCGGCCGGCCGACCCCGAGCGCGCCGCCGACCTCGAGGCCGCGCACGAGGTCGACCTCGTCGGCAACCACATCTTCCTCGGCCCGCTGCTCGACGGGTCCTACCCCGTCGAGCTGCGCGAGCTCACGTCCTCGGTCACCGACTGGTCGTTCGTCCAGGAGGGCGACCTCGCCCTCATCCGCCAGCGCCTGGACGTGCTCGGGGTCAACTACTACTCCACGAGCTACGTGCGTCGGCTCGGCCCCGGCGAGCGCCCCACCGGGACCGGCGGCCACGGCGACTCGGCGGCGAGCCCCTGGGTCGGGCTCGACACGGTGGAGTTCCTGGCCCCGCGCGGTCCGGTCACCGCGATGGGCTGGAACATCGAGCCCGAGGGGCTGCACGAGCTCCTCACCGCCCTGACGATCGCCTACGACGGGCTGCCGCTCATGATCACGGAGAACGGGGCGGCCTTCGACGACGTCGTCGGCCCGGACGGCGCGGTCGAGGACCCCGAGCGGCTGGACTACCTCTACCGGCACATCGACGCCGTCGGACGCGCGATCGACGACGGCGCGGACGTGCGCGGCTACTTCCTGTGGTCCCTCCTCGACAACTTCGAGTGGGCGTACGGCTACGCCAAGCGGTTCGGCATCGTGCGGGTCGACTACGCGACCCAGGAGCGCACCCCCAAGGCCTCGGCGCGCTGGTACTCCGAGCTGGTGCGCTCCGGCGTGCTGCGCCCGCCCGCCTGAGATGCCCTCCTCACGACGCTCGCGGCGCCGTCCCTACGGGGACGGGCACGTCCCGCTCGACCCCGACCGCCTCGGTGGCCTCACCCGCAGCGAGTCGGGTCCCGGGGGCCAGACCTTCGCCGTGCGCCGGGTGCGCGGGTCGGACAAGAGCTACCGGTGCCCCGGGTGCGACCAGCTCGTCGCGCCGGGCACGCCGCACGTCGTGGCCTGGCCCACCGAGCACCTCCTCGGCGCCCAGGCCGGCCTGGACGAGCGCCGGCACTGGCACGCGGCCTGCTGGCAGGCGCGGGAGCGGCGCCGGCCGACCCGCTGAGCCCGCGGGCGCACGAGGAGGACGGCCGCCGCCGGAACCGGACAGAAGGCCCCACGAGTGGGGGCGCCGACGGTGCCGGGCCGTGCCATGCTCGGGACATGAGCCTGGCACTGCACCACCACGGCCCCGCCTCCGACCTCCCCCTCGTCCTGCTCCACGGCTTCCCGCTCGACTCCTCGATGTGGGACGACGTCGTGTCGCACCTCCCCGACCTCCACGTCGTCACCGTCGACGCTCCCGGCTTCGGCTCCTCGCCCGCGGGCAGCGCTGTCTCCCAGGCGCTCGGGCACCCGCGCCGGCCGGCCCTGACCACCTACGCGGACGCCGTGGCGGACGCGCTGGACCGGGCCGGGATCGGCCGGGGCGTCGTCGCGGGGCTGTCCATGGGGGGCTACGCCGTCCTCGCCCTCGCCGAGCGACACCGGGGCCTGCTCGCCGGCATCGGGCTCCTCGACACCCGCGCCGGCGCCGACGACGAGGCGGCGCGCCGGAACCGCCTCAAGGTGGCCGAGGCCGCCCTGGGGGCCGCGGGCTCGTCCGCCGTCGCACCGATGCTGGAGAAGGTGGTCGGGCCGACGACGCTGGCCGAGCGGCCCGAGGTCGTCGAGCGGCTGCGGGCCGCCCTGGCCGCGGCGCCCCCCGGCGGCATCGCGTGGGCGCAGCACGCGATGGCCAACCGGCCCGGCCGGCTGGCGGTCCTGCGCGACCTGGAGGTCCCGGCACTGGTCCTGCGCGGCGCGGAGGACGAGATGAGCCCCCAGGCGGCCGCCGAGGAGATGGCCCACGCCCTCACCGACGTCGAGGTCGTGGTCGTCCCGCGGGCCGGCCACATGAGCGCCCTCGAGGCGCCCGCGGAGGTCGCCGTCGCCCTGCACCGGCTGCACGAGCGGGCGGCGCAGCGCTGACGGGACGGCCCCGGCCGGCGGTGTGCCGGCCGGGGCCGTGTGCGGCGCGCGTCAGGCCTTGATGAGCCCGTGCGGGTCGAGGACGTACTTCTTGGCCGCGCCGGAGTCGAACTCGGCGTAGCCCTGCGGCGCCTGGTCCAGCGGGATCGGCGTCGCGTGGACGTTCTTCGCGATCTGCACCTTGTCGTGGAGGATCGCCATCATCAGGCCGCGGTGGTAGCGCATCACCGGACACTGGCCGGTGGTGAAGCTCAGCGACTTCGCCCAGCCCGTGCCCAGGCTGATCGACAGGGTGCCGTGCTTGGCCGCGTCGTCGACCGCCCCCGGGTCACCGGTGACGTAGAGCCCGGGGATGCCCAGCGCCCCGCCGGCCGCGGTGATGTCCATGATCGAGTTGAGCACGGTGGCCGGGGCCTCCTTGGCCGACCCGGCGCCGTGCCCGCGGGCCTCGAACCCGACGGCGTCGACGGCGCAGTCCACCTCGGGCACGCCGAGGATCTGCTCGATCTGGTCCTTCGGGTCGCCCTTGGAGACGTCGACCGTCTCGCAGCCGAACGCCCGCGCCTGGGCGAGCCGCTCCTCGTTGAGGTCGCCGACGATGACGACGGCGGCGCCGAGCAGCTGGGCCGACGTGGCCGCCGCGAGACCCACGGGCCCGGCGCCGGCGATGTAGACCGTGCTGCCGACCTTGGTGCCCGCGGTGTAGGCGCCGTGGAAGCCGGTGGGGAAGATGTCGGAGAGCATGGTCAGGTCGAGGATCTTCTCCATCGCCTGGTCCTTGTCGGGGAACGTCAGCAGGTTCCAGTCGGCGTACGGCACGAGGACGTACTCCGCCTGGCCGCCGACCCAGCCGCCCATGTCCACGTACCCGTAGGCCGAGCCCGGCCGGTCGGGGTTGACGTTGAGGCAGATGCCGGTCTTGCCCTCCTTGCAGTTGCGGCAGCGACCGCACGCGATGTTGAACGGCACGGACACCAGGTCGCCGACCTTGATGAACTCCACGTCGGAGCCGACCTCGACCACCTCGCCCGTGATCTCGTGACCCAGCACGAGCCCCTCGGGAGCGGTCGTTCGGCCCCGGACCATGTGCTGGTCCGAGCCGCAGATGTTCGTGGACACCACCTTGAGGATCGCTCCGTGGTTGACCTTCCGGCCCACGTTGGCCGGGTTGACACCCGGTCCGTCCTTGAGCTCGAACACCGGGTAGTCGATGTCGATGACCTCGACCTTGCCCGGACCTGCGTAGCTGACTGCCTTGTTGCCCACCTGGGGCCTCCTTCTTGTCGGACGTCGTCGTACGAACTTCGGAGTCCGGCCCCGGGCACAGTCGTCCGCGGCCGGACCTCCACCCTCCCACGACCGTCCGCTACTGGGAAGGGTGGTCAGTCCCGGGCGTCCCACCCCGGCAGCAGGCGCCCGAGGGCCGTCGCGAGGTCGATCGAGTCGCCGTCCTTGCCGCCGGAACCGATGACGAGCGGGGGCTCGGCGGGGCGGAGCGTCACCCCGCGCAACCGGTCCGTGACGGAGAGGCGTGCGGTGAGGACGTAGAAGGAGCCGTCCGTCCCGACCGCGACCGTGCGGTCCGCGCGGAGGTACCAGCCGGTGGTGTCCGTGCGGGCCGAGCCGCGCCCGCCGTAGCCCTGGACCCGCAGGGCCTCGGCGGGCAGGCCCGCGGCGGCTGCCGCGGCGGCGAAGCCGTCGAGCATCTCCTGCGCGCGCCGGGCGTCGGCCCGCCGGCGCCGGTCGAGGGCCTCGGCATGGGCACCGGCCGCCTCCCGGCGCCGGCGTGACCACTCGTCGGTGTCCATGGCCGACAGCGTACGACCGGCGCGACGACCACCCCCGGTACCCTGGGGACCGTGCCCGCCCTGCCCTCCGCCCGGATCCGTCCGGCGTCGGTCCTCGACGCCCCGGCGCTCGCCCGCGTGCACCAGCAGGGCTGGCGAGAGACCTACGGCGACCGGGTCCCGGAGGCGGTCTACGCCGAGCGGGACGAGACCCTCGAGGGCCGGTGGGCGGCCCGCCTGGCGGACCCGGGCGACACCCACACGTGGATCGCCGAGCGGGACGGCGAGGCCGTGGGTCTCGCGAGTGCCCGTGCGACGGGACCGGGCCAGGTCCGTCCCCTGGAGCTCACGCTGCTCTACGTGCTCGCCGCCGAGCAGGGCCGCCGCACGGGTCTTCACCTGCTGGGCCTGGCCGTCGGGGACGCGCCGTGCTTCCTGTGGGTGGTCGAGGGCAACGACCGGGCGGTGGACTTCTACCGGCGCCAGGGGTTCGAGCTCGACGGTGCCCGCCGCGAGCAGGCCGCGCACGGGCTCCTGCCCGAGCTGCGGATGGTGCGCTGACCGCCCTCCTCAGGCGGGTGGGGGCGGGGGCGGGCCCGCCGGCGGACGGCCGCCGGACGGGCGTCCCTTGCCGGGGCGGGCGCCGGGGCCGGCGGGTGGTCGGGCAGGCCCCTTGGTGGGCGGTGGGTCGGCGGTGCCCGCCGGTGCCCGGTCGGTGCCCGCCGCGGGCCGGTCGGGCGAGGCCTGTGCCGGCCGGCCGGAGTCCTCGGGTGCCGGGGGCGCCCCCTCCTCCCGGGCGGCGAGCAGGCCTCGGAGGTCCTCGACGTAGCTGGCGATGGACTCACGCTGCCTGCTCAGCTCCTCCACCTGGCGCTGCGCCGTCGTGCGGACCTGCTCCGCCTCGTCGACGGCCTCGGCGCGTATCCGCGCCGCGTCGGCGCGGGCGTCGGCCAGCAGCTGCTCGACCTCGCCGTGGGCGGCGTCGAGGCGGGCGCGTACCTCGGCGTCGGTGTCCACCCGGAGGCGTTCGGTGCGCTCCAGCGCCTCGGCCAGGCGCCGCTCCGCCTGCTCGGCGCGCTCCTGGGCGTCCCCGAGCATGGTGCGCGTCTGCTCGAGGGCAGCGGCGTGGGCGTCGGCGGCGGCCTGCTCGGTCCGGGCGCGCAGCTCGGCGGTCTCGGTCTCGGTCCGGGCGCGCAGCTCGGTGGTCTCGGTCTCGGTCCGCGTGCGCAGCTCGGTCGTCTCCCGCTCCGTCAGGGCACGCAGGAGGCCCAGCTCCCGCTCGAGGCTTGCCCGCCGCTCGGAGGTCTCGGCCGTGACGGCGGCCGTGACCCGGCCGGCCTCCCGCTCGGCCGAGGCGACGAGCTCCTCGGCGCGGTGCCGGGCGTTGGTCACCGCCGTGTCGGCCTGGGCCCGGGAGTGGGTCGAGAGCTGCTCGGCCTCGCGTCGGGCGTCGGCGAGGAGGGCGGCGGCCTCCTGCTCGGCCCGCTCGGTGAGGGCGCCGGCGTTGGCCCGGGCGCGGTCGAGGATCCGCTGGGCGTCGGTGTTCGCCCGCCTGACGACGTCGAAAGCCTGCTCCTCCGCGGACCGGAGCAGCTGCTCCACGCGTGAGCCCAGCCCGGCGTAGGTGGGGCGCTCGTTCTCCCGCAGCAGCCGCTGGGCCTCGGCGAGCTCACCGGCGATCTTCAGGGTGCGGGCGTCGAGCGCCTCGACCTCGTGCCGAGCCTCCGCGAGGGCACTCTCCAGGGCGTGGATCCGCTGGTCGACCTGAGCACGGTCGTAGCCGCGCATCACCACCGGGAACGCCGGGCCCTCCTCGCTCATGGCAACCTCCTGCGATCGTCGTCGTGGCGGCGGAGCCCACGGACGCCCTGCCCCACGTCGGCCGTCCTCAGGGTAGCCGGGCGCGTGACCGGCACCACCGCGGGGCGGTCCGGCGGCCGTCCCCTGGCGGACCCGGGCCGCCCGCACCGGGGGCGCCCGGACCTCCCCGGGCGCGCGAGGGGACGGCGCGACGTATTCTGGCTGGTTGACGATGCCGCACCGGGCATCCTGAACGGGAGGACACCCACCCTCGTGACACGTCGGATCATCTCCGTCGCGCTCATCGTGCTCGGCGTCGTCGCCATCGCGCTGGCGATCGCCTCCGCCACGGTGTGGCGTCCCACGGACACCGCCACCCTCACCCTGCCCGACCGCCCCGAGGCGCCCGTCGTCGTCTCGGACCCGGGGGTCCTGGACGCGGTCGCCGAGGACGTCACGATCACGGCGACGGCCGGCGACGACGAGCCGGTCGTCCTGGTGGTCGCCCGGAGCGAGGACGTCGACGCCTGGGTCGGTGAGGACGCGCACGTGCGCATCACCGGGCTGAGCTCGTGGGAGCAGCTCGAGGCCGAGACCCGGGGCGAGTCCGCGGAGGGCCTGCCGAACCCGGCAGGGTCCGACCTGTGGCCCGTCGAGCAGACCGGGACGGGTACCGCCGAGATCGCGTGGGAGGACGCCGAGGGACGCTGGAGCCTCCTCGCCGCCACCGACGGCGCGTCCCCGGCGCCGCAGGTCGCCCTGACCTGGCCCGTCGAGGTGCGCACGCCGTGGCTGGTCCCCGGACTTGTCGCGGGCGCCGTCCTGCTCCTGGCCGGCCTCGCGCTGCTGGTGCTGGACATCCTGACCCGCCGGGAGGCCGGCCGTCGCACCGCCGAGGCCCGGCCCGCCGCGGCCGCCGCGACCACCTCCGTGCTGCCCACCACGGCCGGGGCAGGCCTGACGCGGCGGGAGCTGCGCGAGCGAGCGCGCGCCGAGGAGGGCCGCGGCCGCACGGGAGAGATCCCGGTGGTGGCCGGGACCGAGCACGTCCGCGACCAGGGCGACGCCGGGGCCGCCCGCGGGGCCGGGGTGGTCCCGGGCTCGACCCGGTCCGCCGAGCTGCGCGCCACCCGGACCGCCGTCGCGTCCGGACCCGGTGCCGCGGGCACGGGTACCGGCACCGGTGACCTCACCGGCGTCGACGACACCGACCACCCCCCCGAGGTCCACGCCGGCGACGGCGAGCGCGTGGCCGCCGGCACCGCCCGTGGAGCGGGGATCGTGCCCGCCTCGCCGCGCGCCGGCGAGTACCGCACCGCTCGCGTCGACCAGGCCGACGACGCGGCCCCGGCGGGGGCGTCCCGTGGTCCCGGGAGCGGTACCGAGCACCCCGGCGGTCCTGCCGCCGGTGCCGAGCACCCCGGCGGTCCTGCCGCCGGTACCGAGCACGCCGGCGGTCCTGCCGCCGTTACCGAGCACCCCGGCGGTCCTGCCGCCGGGACGACCGACGAGGAGGCACCGAGCTGGCGCAGCATGTGGGGATTCAGGGAAGCCCGGGACGAGGAGGAGCAGCGATGAGGCGCATCACGCACCGGCGCGCCGTGGCCGGCGGCGCCGTCGTCGTCGCCCTGCTCGCGGGGTGCGCCCCGGCGGAGCTGCCCCAGCCGGAGCCGGACCCCGTGGCCGAGACGCCCGCCCCGGTCCTCGACGCGGCGCGCACCGAGCGCATCCTCCAGGAGGTCGCCGACGCCCTGGCGGCGGGGGACGAGGCGCAGGACGTCGAGGCGATGTCCTCGCGCGTCATCGGCCCCGCCCGGGACATCCGCCAGGCCGAGTACCGGCTGGCCGAGGAGACCGACGGCGACGCTGCCCCCGGGCCGCTGACGACCGAGCCGCAGGTGGAGGCGGTCGCCGCGACCACGGAGTTCCCTCGCACCGCGATGGTCATCACGCAGGTGCCCGAGGGGGCGAACCTGCCGCTGCTCATGGCGCTGACCCAGGGCAGCGCCCGGCAGCAGTTCGCGCTGTGGGGCTGGGTCGAGCTGTTCCCCGGGATCGAGACGCCCGCCCTGGTGCACCCGGACACCGGCTCGGCGCAGGTGCCCAACGACGCCACCGGCCTCGTGGCCGCGCCGGCGGAGGTCGTCGACCGCTACGCCGAGGCACTGACCGACCCCGAGGGCGAGGCGGCGGACCTCTTCGCCGAGGACCCGTTCGCGACGAGCGTGCGCGAGGGGGTCACCGGGCTGGACGACGCCGTCGAGGCGGGTGGTGAGGCGACCCTCGGCGCCGAGGCCGGCGACGACGGCCCGGTGGCGCTGGCCACGGCCGACGGGGGTGCGATCGTCATGGGCGAGATCACCACGGCCACCACGATCCGCAAGACCGTGGCCGGGGCGACCGTCACCGCCGGTGGCGCCCTCGGCCGGCTGCTGGGGGAGGACGCCGAGGTGCGAGGCACGGTCACCGGCACCTCGCTCGTGCTGCTGGCGTTCTACGTCCCGCCGGCCGACGCCGAGGACCAGACGATCCGGGCGCTGGGCGCGAACACCGTCCTGTCCGAGGTGACCAGGGACGACGCCGCTGCGCCTGCCGAGGAGCCCGAGGGCTGACCCGACCGCGCCGCACAGCGGCACGAGCACGATGACGGACGAACGAAGGAACCACCCATGAGCCAGCCCATGCCGCGGATGAACCTCGCCGGTGCCGTGGACCTGTCCACGCTCCGCGCCCCTTCACCCGGTGGTGCGCCGGGTGCCGCTCCCGGCGCACCTGCCCCGGGCGCCCCCGGCGCGACAGTTCCCGGGCCACTGGTCACCGACGTGACCGAGCAGACGTTCGGCGCCCTCGTCCAGCTCTCCTCGCAGGTCCCGGTCGTGCTCGAGCTGTGGTCGCCCCGGTCCGCCGCGAGTGCACAGCTCACGGAGGTCCTCGAGGGCCTCGCCCGCGAGTACGGCGGGCGCTTCCAGCTGGCGAAGGCCGACGTCGACGCGGCCCCGCAGATCGCGGCCGCGCTGCAGGTCCAGTCGGTCCCCACCGTGGCGGCCGTCGTCGCCGGCCAGCCCATCCCGCTGTTCCAGGGTCTCTACCCCGCCGAGCAGCTGCGCCAGGTCCTCGACGAGGTCCTGCGGCTCGCCGCCGAGAACGGCGTGACCGGTGTGCTGGCCGCCGAGGAGGAACCGCTCCCGGAGCCGGAGGAGCCGCCGCTGCCGCCGCTGCACGCGGAGGCGATGGAGGCCCTGGAGCGCGGGGACCTGGCCGCTGCGGAGGACGCCTACCGACGGGCCCTCAAGGAGAACCCGGGTGACGCGGAGGCGCACGCGGCGATGCTGCAGGTCCAGCTGCTCCAGCGGGCGGACGCGGCCGACGCGGCGCAGGCGCTCGCCGTCGCGGACGCCGGCGGTGCCGGCGACGTCGACGCGGCACTGACCGCGGCGGACGTCGAGGCGGCCGTCGGCGACTTCGGTGCGGCATTCGCGCGGCTCCTCGCCACCGTGCGCGTCACAGCCGGGGACGAGCGGGAGCGGGTGAGGCAGCGCCTCGTGGACCTGTTCGAGATCGCCGGTCTGGCGCACCCGGACGTCGCCCCCGCACGTCGCAGCCTGGCGAGCGCTCTGTACTGATCAGGATTGATGAAGGGCCCGGGACCGCGGGTTCACACGGTCGCTGCAACACCTCGATCTGAGGAGTTGCAGCGACCGTGTCCGGTCGGCGCGCGTCGCAGGAGCGTCACATCGGGTGCGCGAGGGCCGGCCCTGTGACGCTGTTGCGGCCGCGAGGTGCTCGGGCGTCGCCACAGCGTCACATCGTGTGCGTGGGGGCCGGCCCTGTGCCGCTGCTGCGGTCGTGAGGACCGGCCCCTGTGACGCTCCTACGCTCGTCAGCGCCCGGCCGGGACCAGCCAGACCGCGCCGAGCGGCGGCACACGCAGCGCGACCGAGTGCTGCCGGCCGTTCCAGCTGACCTCCTCGGCGTGCAGGGTGCCCGGGTTGAGGACGCCGGAGCCGCCGTAGGCCTCGTCGTCGGAGTTGAGGACCTCCACCCAGTCGCCACCGTGCGGCAGCCCGGTGCGGAACCCCTCGTGCGGGGTGCCGGCGAAGTTGACGATGCAGACCACGAGGTCCTCGCCGTCGGCGCTGCGACGGACGAAGGAGATGAGGTTGTGGTCCCCGTCCGTGCTCTCGATCCACTCGAAGCCGCGGTGCGAGAAGTCCTCGGACCACATCGCCGGGTGCGCGCGGTAGACCTCGTTGAGACTCGCCACGAGCCGGGCGACCCCCTGGTGCTGGGGGACGTCCATGTGCCACCAGTCCAGGCCGCGGCTCTCGTCCCACTCGGCGCCCTGGGCGAACTCCTGGCCCATGAAGAGCAGCTGCTTGCCGGGGTGGGCCCACTGGTAGGACAGCAGCGCCCGGACGTTGGCCAGCTGCTGCCAGTAGTCGCCCGGCATCTTCGACAGGAGGGACCCCTTGCCGTGGACGACCTCGTCGTGACTGATCGGCAGGACGAACTGCTCGGAGAAGGCGTAGACGAGGGAGAACGTCAGCTCGCCGTGGTGGTAGCGCCGGTTGATCGGCTCCTCCGCGACGTAGCGCAGGGTGTCGTTCATCCACCCCATGTTCCACTTGAGGCCGAACCCGAGCCCGCCGCGGGAGGTCTCGGCCGTCACGCCGGGCCACGCGGTGGACTCCTCGGCGATCATGACGATGCCGGGGACCCTCTTGTACGCCGTGGCGGTGGTCTCCTGGAGGAAGCTGATGGCCTCGAGGTTCTCCCGCCCGCCGCGGGCGTTGGGCCGCCACTGCCCGGGCTTGCGGGAGTAGTCGAGGTAGAGCATCGAGGCGACGGCGTCGACGCGCAGACCGTCGACGTGGAACTCCTCGAGCCAGTACAGGGCGTTGGCCACGAGGAAGTTGCGGACCTCGCGCCGACCGAAGTTGAAGATGTGGGTGCCCCAGTCGGGGTGGTCCCCGCGCAACGGATCCGGGTCCTCGTACAGGGCCGTCCCGTCGAACCGGGCGAGGGCCCACGCGTCCTTGGGGAAGTGGGCGGGGACCCAGTCCACGATGACGCCGATGCCGGCCTGGTGGAGGCGGTCGACGAGGTGGCGGAAGTCGTCCGGCGTGCCCAGCCGGGACGTGGGGGCGTAGTAGCCGGTGACCTGGTAGCCCCACGACCCGCCGAACGGGTGCTCGGCGACGGGCATGAACTCCACGTGCGTGAAGCCGAGGGTTGTCACGTACTCGATGAGCTCGTCGGCGAGCTCACGGTAGGACAGTCCCGGCCGCCACGACGCGGCGTGCACCTCGTAGACGCTCATCGGCCCGGTGTGGGGGTTCGTGGTGGCGCGGCGGGTCATCCACGCGTCGTCGGACCAGGTGTAGGAGGACTCGGTCACCACGGACGCGGTCGCGGGCGGCACCTCGGCGTAGCGGGCCATCGGGTCGGCCTTCTGGTGCCAGGAGCCGTCGCGGTAGCCGATCTCGAACTTGTAGCGCTCGCCGGCACCGATCCCGGGCACGAACAGCTCCCAGATCCCCGAGCCGCCGAGGGAGCGCATCGCCGTGCCGGCGCCGTTCCACGAGTTGAAGTCGCCGACGACGCGCACGGCCCGGGCGTTGGGCGCCCACACCGCGAAGCTGACCCCGGTGACGTCGCCGAGCTCGCCGGGGTAGCGGCGCACGTGCGCTCCCAGGACGTTCCACAGCTCCTCGTGCCGGCCCTCGGTGATGAGGTGCTGGTCGAGCTCGCCCAGGGTGGGCAGGTAGCGGTAGGGGTCGTCCACGGTCGTGGTGGTGGCGCCGTAGGTGACCCGGACGCGGTAGTCCGGGACCGTCGTCCCGGGCAGCACGGCCACCCACACGCCGTCGTGCTCGTGGTGGGCCTCGTACACGTCGTGGGCGGTGACGACGGCGACGGCGTCGGCGAGGTGACGCACGGTGCGCACGGTGACCGCGCCGTCCCCGACGTGGGCGCCGAGCACCGAGTGCGGGTCGTGGTAGCTGCCGTAGGCGACCTCGTGCAGGACGCCGGCGTCGACCGGGCGGGCGGGCGGTCTGGTTTCACGATCCATGGGTCAACTCTCTCCCATCAGGGTGCCGCTCGCGCGGTCTGTGGCCCCGGCGGCCGAGAGGTCGGCGGGGGTGGTGGGTCACGTGCCGGCGGCGCCGGTGAGGATCCGCTCGATCCCCGCCAACGGGATGGGCAGCCAGTCGGGCCGGTTGCGCGCCTCGTAGACCGCCTCGTACAGCGCCTTGTCCAGCTCCAGGGCGCGCAGCAGCTCGGCGTCGGCCCGGGGGTCACCGCCCGACGCCACGGCGTAGCCGTCGAGGAACGCCTCCCGCGCGGCGGTGGCCCAGCCGGCCGGGGCGCCCGCGGCGGAGGCCGCGGCGTAGTCGAACGACCGCAGCATCCCGGCGACGTCGCGCTGGGGGAGGTCCGGCTCGGTGCGCCCGGCGAGGGGACGCAGGGGCTCGCCCTCGAAGTCCAGGAGGACCCAGCCCCGGCCGGGGACGTCGAGGACCTGCCCGAGGTGGAAGTCGCCGTGCACCCGCTGCAGCCGCGGCCACGGCGCGCCCGCCCCGGCGCGCAGCACGGCGTCGATCTCGTCGGCCCGGTCCGCGAGCGCCGGGACGTGGGCGACGGCGTCGCCCTGGCGACCCTGCCAGCCGCGCAGCGTGGCCGCGCGGGCGGCGTCGTCGGCCGCGCGGGTGGGCAGCACCCGGGCGAGGACCGCGTGGACCTCGGCGGTGGCCTCGCCGAGGGCGCGGGCCCGGTCGGTGAAGTCCTCGCCCGCGGTCGCCGCGCGCAGCGCGACGCGCCAGGCGTCCTCGACCCCGGGCAGGAACTCCTGGGCCAGGGCCAGGTGGCCCTCGACCAGGGTCTCGCCGGCGCCGGTCACCGCGTCGGGCGGACCGGCGTCGCGGCCCGGCCAGCGACCGACGAGGTCGCCCACCGGGCGGGGGACGCGGGTGGACCCGGCCGAGGCGAGCGCCTGCTGGACCTCGACGTCGGGGTTGTACCCGGGGTGCAGGACTCGGAAGACCTTGAGGATGACGGGCTCGCCGTCGGCGACGTCGTAGATGACCGAGGTGTTGGACTGCTCGCCGCTGAGCACCCGCGAGCCCGTGGGCACGGGGGCCGCTCCCGCGCGGTGCCCGGTGCCCGTCCCGCGGCCGTCGACCGGGTCGAGCCGACGTTCCTCGGTGATGGCCCGGAGGAGGGCGGCGGCGCCGTCGGGGTCCTGGCAGCCGTCGTAGACCCAGCCGGCGGGCCCGGTGGCCACGAGCGCGCCCTCGAGCCCGGCGACCGGGCCCGGGTGGCGCGTGAGCGGGACCTGGTAGAGCACCGGCTCGGGGCCGGCGTCGTCGCGCACCAGCCACGTCTCCGACGCCTCGTCCAGGCGCAGGCCGGAGACCGCTGTCAGGCGGGGCTCGCGGCCCTTGCCGGTGTACCACCGCCGCCCGGCGAGCCACGGGCCGAGGGCGCCGAGGAGCTCGGCGTCGAGGATGCTCATGCCGTCCCCTCCGGGGTCGCGGCACTGGGGTCGGAGAGCCGGGGCGCGGCCGCGGCGGGGCCGGCGCCCCCGATGGGCGGCGCGACGGTCGCAGGGTCGTCGGTGGGTCGCGGGCCGGCGGGCCCGTGGCCGGCCGCGGGTGCGGTGAGCGCGGGCATCCCGGCCGGCGGCGTGGGCGGCCGGTGGTCGTGCGGCAGGACGGGGGCGCGGGGGCCGGTGCCGTCCGGGGTGACGTGGTACGGCTCCGCGCGGTGGTGCTCCTCACCCTCGCCGGGCGCCGGGCGCACGTGCGCGGGCAGGCCGCCCATGGGCGCGGTCACCGCCTCCTCCGGGCGGGTGACGACGAGCCAGAAGAAGTCGCGCGAGCCCAGGGTGAAGGTGACCGTGCCGTCGGCGGACACCGCCGGGAACCGCGCCCCGCCGAAGACGTCGGTGAGGTGGTGGCCGGCGTGGTCGGGCATGCGCACGGTCGTCGAGCGGGCGGTGTTGGCCATGTTCATCACGCAGAGCACGGTCTCGTGCCCGTTCGAGCGGGTGAAGGCCAGGACCGCGTCGTTGTCCACCCGCAGCGGGACGAAGTCGCCGTTGCCGAACACGGGGTGCTGGCGCCGCACGTCGAGGATGCCCCGGACCCAGTGCAGCAGCGACGTCTTCTGGGCGATCTGCGCCTCGACGTTGACCGCCGCGTAGTGGTTGACGAGGGACTGCACGACCGGCAGGTAGAGCTTGCCCGGGTCCGCGGTGGAGAAGCCGGCGTTGCGGTCCGGGGTCCACTGCATCGGGGTGCGCACCGCGTCACGGTCCGGGAGCCAGATGTTGTCACCCATGCCGATCTCGTCGCCGTAGTACAGGCACGGCGAGCCGGGCAGGGACAGCAGGAGCGCGTGGGAGAGCTCGATCTCGGCCCGGGAGTTGCCCAGGAGCGGAGCGAGCCGGCGCCGGATGCCGACGTTGGCCCGCATGCGCGGGTCCTCGGCGTACCAGCCGTACATGGCGGCGCGCTCCTCGGTGGAGACCATCTCCAGCGTGAGCTCGTCGTGGTTGCGCAGGAACGTCCCCCACTGCGCCCCCGCGGGGATGGGCGGGGTGTCGGCGAGGATGTCCCGGATCGCGCTCGCCCGCTGCTCGCGCAGCGAGAAGTAGAGGCGGGGCATGACGGGGAAGTGGAAGCACATGTGGCACTCGGGCCGCTCCTCGCTCCCGTAGTACTCCACCACGTCCTCGGGCCACTGGTTGGCCTCGGCGAGCATGACGACGCCGGGGAACTCGGCGTCGACCATCGCGCGCAGGTCCGCGAGGAACTCGTGGGTGCGGGGCAGGTTCTCGCAGTTCGTCCCCTCCTCCTCGAAGAGGTAGGGCACGGCGTCGAGCCGGAACCCGTCCACCCCCACCTGGCACCAGAAGCGCACGACGTCGAACATCGCGTCGCGGACCTTGGGGTTCTCGAAGTTGAGGTCCGGCTGGTGGGAGAAGAACCGGTGCCAGAAGTACTGCCGGCGCACCGGGTCGAACGTCCAGTTCGACGTCTCGGTGTCGACGAAGATGATCCGGGCGTCCTCGTAGCGCTCGGTGGTGTCGGACCAGACGTAGAAGTCGCCGTAGGGCCCGTCGGGGTTGGACCGCGAGGACTGGAACCACGGGTGCTGGTCGCTCGTGTGGTTCATGACGAGGTCGACGATGACGCGGATGCCGCGGGCGTGTGCCTCGCGCATCAGCTCCTCGAAGTCCTCGATGGTGCCGTACTCGGCCGCCACGGAGGTGTAGTCGGAGACGTCGTACCCGCCGTCGCGCAGCGGCGAGGGGTAGAACGGCGGGAGCCACAGGCAGTCCACACCGAGCCACTGGATGTAGTCCAGGCGGTCGATGAGGCCGCGCAGGTCACCGGTGCCGGAGCCGCGCGAGTCGGCGAACGCGCGCAGGAGCACCTCGTAGAACACCGCCGTGCGGTACCACTCCGGGTCCTCGGAGAGGCCGGGCCGGTGCCCGTCCTGCAGCGCCGCGACCGGCTCGACCGGGGCGGGCAGTGCCCCCTCGGGGGCGGGCACGGCGGTCTGGGTGGGGACGGCCGCACCCGCGGCCGTCTGCGCCGTCACAGCGGCCTCACGCTCAGGACGTGGGCCACCTGGGCGTGCGGATCCAGCCGGACGAACGGGTCGGGCCCCCAGTAGTACGTCTGGCCGCTCAGCTCGTCGCTCACCGCGATCGCGGGGGCGCCGGGCTCGCCGCCCGGTGTGACGCCCAGGGCCGCGAGGTCGAGGTGGACGACGCCCTCGCGGGTGAGGAAGGGGTCGAGGTTGACGACCACGACGACCGTGTCCGCCGTGCCGGTGGGCGACTGGTCGGCGGGGACGTGCTTGGAGAAGCACAGGATCCCGTCGTCGCTGGTGGGGTGGACGGTGACGTTGCGCAGCCGCTGCAGGGCGGGGTGCGCCCGGCGCAGCCGGTTGAGGGCGGTGAGCAGGGTCGCGATGCCGTGGTCGCCGGCGCGCGCGAAGTCGCGCTCCTTGAGCTCGTACTTCTCGTTGTCGATCTGCTCCTCGGCGCCGGGCCGGGCGACGTGCTCGACCAGCTCGTAGCCGGAGTAGATGCCCCACGTGGGCGAGCCGGTGGCCGCCAGGACGGCCCGGATCGCGAACGCGGTGACCCCGCCCTGCTGCATGTAGGGCGTGAGGATGTCGTGCGTGGTGGGCCAGAAGCTCGGCCGGACGCGGGCGTCGGTCTCCCGGGCGAGCTCGAGCAGGTAGTCGCCGATCTCGTCCTTGCGGGTCCGCCAGGTGAAGTACGTGTACGACTGGTGGAAGCCGATCGCGCCGAGCGTGCGCATCATCGCCGGCCGGGTGAAGGCCTCGGCGAGGAAGATCACCTCGGGGTGACGCTCGTGGTACTCCGCGAGCAGGCGCTGCCAGAAGCTCAGCGGCTTGGTGTGCGGGTTGTCCACTCGGAACGCGGTGACCCCGTGCTCGACCCACAGGTCGAGCATGTCGCGGATCGCGACGTAGATGCCCTCGGGGTCGTTGTCGAAGTTCAGCGGGTAGATGTCCTGGTACTTCTTCGGGGGGTTCTCGGCGTAGGCGATCGAGCCGTCCGCCCGCGTGGTGAACCACTCCGGGTGCTCGCTCACCCACGGGTGGTCGGGCGAGGCCTGCAGGGCGATGTCCAGGGCCACCTCCATGCCCAGCTCCCGCGCCCGGCCGACGAAGGCGTCGAAGTCCTCGAACGTGCCCAGGTCCGGGTGGATGGCGTCGTGCCCGCCCTCCCACGAGCCGATCCCGTACGGCGAGCCCGGGTCCTGCTCGGTCGCCCCCAGGGTGTTGTTGCGGCCCTTGCGGTTGGTCAGGCCGATCGGGTGGACGGGGGTGAGGTAGACGACGTCGAACCCCATCCCGGCGATCCGCGGCAGGTCCTCCGCGGCGGTGCGCAGGGTCCCCGGCGTCCAGGTGCCGGTCTCCTTGTCCAGGTGCGCGCCGACGGACCGGGGGAACATCTCGTACCAGGACCCGTACAGGGCGCGCTCGCGGTGCACGACGACGGGGTACGTGGCCGACGGCGAGACCATCTCCCGCAGGGGGTGCGCGGCCAGCACCGCGCGGACGTCGGGGGACGTCGCGGCGGCCATCCGCGCCTGGGGGGGCCGGCGCGCGTCGCGCAGGGCGGCGACGGCGTCGGTGAGGACGGCGCGGGCGCCGTCGTCCAGGCCCGGGGCCTCGGCCGCCCGGCCGAGCACCAGCGCCCCCTCGGTCATCATGAGGCCGACGTCGACGCCGGCGTCGACCTTGATCGTGGCGTCGTGGGCCCAGGTGGCGTACGGGTCGGACCAGCCCTCGACCCGGAAGCCCCAGTCACCGGGCGCGTCCGGGACGAGCCAGGCCTCGTAGCGGTCGAGGCCGGGGGCGACGTCGCGCATCGCGACCCGGGAGTGGTCGCTGCCGTCGGGCGCGACGAGGACCGCGGTGGCCGCGACCGCGTCGTGCCCCTCCCGGAAGACGGTCGCCCGGACCGGGAACGCCTCGCCCACGGTGGCCTTGGCCGGCCACCGGCCGTCCTCCAGGACGGGGGAGACCTCGACCACGGGGATGCGTCCGACCGGGGCGTACGGCGCCGGCACGGGAGCGGGCGCCGCGGCGAGCGGGTGAGGGCCGGGCGCGGCGGGCGGCTGCGCCCCGGCGGGTGCCTGCTCGGGAGGAGAGGCAGGTGCCTGCTCGGCGGCGGGGACGGGCGGCGTCTCGGAGGCGCCCGCGCTCGCTTCGGGGACGGCGGGCTGCGAGCCGGCGGGACGGTCGGAGCGGCGTCGGGCGGGCTGCTGCGGCTTCGAGGTGTGCACGGACCGAACCTACCGAGGACGGGCCCGGATGGCAGGTCCAGGGGAGGATCTGCGGCACCTGTGGCGCGGACGCCCCCAGAGGTGTCGTCGCCGTGCCCCCGGATGTAACGGAGTGCAAGCGTTGCAGGGGTTTGCCCCTAGACTTGCGCGCGTGAGAGCCATCCGACGATTCACCGTCCGCACCGTCCTGCCCGAGGCACTGAAGCCGCTGGACACCCTCGCGCAGAATCTGCGGTGGTCCTGGCACACGCCGACCCGGGAGATGTTCGCCTCCCTCGACCCGCAGCTGTGGGAGGAGGTCCACGGCGACCCCGTCGCGCTCCTGGGCGCACTGGACCCGAGGCGGCTGGAGAAGCTCGCCGCCGACCGCGCGCTGGTCGCGCAGATCCGCGAGCTCGACGCCGACCTCGCCCGCTACCTGAGCGAGCCGCGCTGGTACCAGCGGGACTACGCCGACGCCGACAAGCCGTCCGCAGTGGCCTACTTCTCCGCCGAGTACGGCATCACCGCCGTGCTGCCGCAGTACTCGGGCGGACTGGGCATCCTCGCGGGCGACCACCTCAAGTCCGCCTCCGACCTCGGCGTCCCGATCGTGGGCGTGGGCCTGCTCTACGGCGCCGGCTACTTCAAGCAGTCCCTCACCCGTGACGGCTGGCAGCACGAGACCTACCCCCTGCTCGACCCCGACAACCTGCCGCTGACGCTCCTGCGCGAGCCGGACGGCACCCCGGCGCGCGTGTCGCTGGACATGCCCGGCGGACGGACCCTGAGCGCCCAGGTCTGGCTCGCCCAGGTCGGCCGCGTGCCCCTGCTCCTGCTCGACTCCAACATCCTCGACAACGACGAGCAGGCCCGCCGGGTCACCGACCGTCTCTACGGCGGCTCCGCCGACCACCGCCTGCGCCAGGAGCTGCTCCTGGGCATGGGCGGCGTCAAGGCCGTGCGCCTGTACTCCCGCCTCACGGGCTCGCCGAAGCCCGAGGTCTACCACTGCAACGAGGGCCACGCCGGGTTCCTCTCCGTGGAGCGGATGCGCGAGCTCGTCGAGGCCGAGGGCCTGACCTTCGAGGCTGCGCTGGAGGCCGTCAAGGCGGGCACCGTCTTCACCACCCACACCCCGGTGCCCGCCGGCATCTCCCGGTACAGCACCGAGCTCGTCGCGCAGTACTTCGGCGGCGGCGCGGAGATCCCGGGCATCCCCCTCGACAAGGTTCTCGCGCTCGGCGCGGAGGACTTCGAGGGCGGCGACCGGGGCGTGTACAACATGGCCGTCATGGGCCTGCGCGCGGCCAAGCGGGCCAACGGCGTGGCCAAGCTCCACGGACGCGTCTCGCGGGGCATGTTCCACCAGCTCTGGCCCGGTTTCGACGTCCGCGAGGTGCCCATCACCTCCGTCACCAACGGCGTCCACGGCCCGACCTGGACCGACCCGGCGTTCGCCGAGATGGCCGAGCGCCACCTCACCCCCGAGCAGCTCGCGACCGGTGAGGGCTGGCTGCTGGGCCCGGACGCCGGCGGCGTCGACGACGCCGAGCTCTGGGCGGTGCGCCGCACCCTGCGCAGCAACCTCGTCACCGAGGCGCGGCGCCGCGTGCGCAAGTCATGGATCGACCGCGGGGCCTCCCCGGCCGAGCTCGGCTGGACCGGCGACGTCCTCGACCCCGACGTCCTCACCATCGGCTTCGCCCGTCGGGTGCCCACCTACAAGCGCCTGACGCTCATGCTCTCGGACCCCGAGCGGCTCTCCCGCCTGCTCACCGACCCCGAGCGCCCGATCCAGATCATCGTCGCCGGCAAGTCCCACCCCGACGACGAGCTCGGGGTCACCCTCATCCAGAAGCTCGTCCAGTTCGCCGACCAGGTCGGGGTGCGCGAGCGGATCGTGTTCCTGCCGAACTACGACATCGCCATGGCCCAGTCCCTCATGCCCGGCTGCGACGTGTGGCTGAACAACCCGCTGCGCCCGCTCGAGGCGTCCGGCACGTCCGGGATGAAGTGCGCCCTCAACGGTGCGCTCAACCTCTCCATCCTCGACGGCTGGTGGGACGAGTGGTACGACGGCCGCAACGGCTGGGCGATCCCCACCGCGGACGGCGTCGAGGACCCCGCCGAGCGCGACCGCCTCGAGGCGGCCGCCCTGTACACCCTGCTCGAGGACACGGTGGTGCCGCGCTTCTACGAGCGGGACGCCGACGGCGTGCCGCGGCACTGGATGGAGATGGTCCGCCACACCCTGGCCACGCTCGGGCCGAAGGTGCAGGCCACCCGGATGGTCCAGGACTACGTGCGCCACCTCTACACCCCGGTCGCGGTGTCCTCGCGCCGGCTCGACGGCGAGCACCAGTACGTCGGGGCCGACGAGCTCGCCGGCTGGAAGGCCCGCGTCCGGGCCGCGTGGCCGGGGGTGCGCGTCGACCACGTCGAGGCGTCGGGGGTCGCCGACGTCGTCAACGTCGGCGACACCGTCGCGGTGACGGTCTACGCCGACCTCGGCGAGCTCGAGCCGGCCGACGTCCAGGTCCAGGTCGTCGGCGGCCGCGTGGACGAGGAGGACAACCTCACCGAGTTCCGGGTCTTCGCGCTCGAGCACACCGAGGTCCTGGAGGGTGGCCGGCACGCCTTCACGGGCTCCTACACCCTCGAGTTCGCCGGGCCCTTCGGCTACACCGCCCGGATCGTGCCCAGCCACCCGGACCTGGCGTCCTTCACGGAGCTGAGCCTGGTCACCAGCGCCGAGCACTGACGCACCGGCCCGGCCGGCTCCGTGACGGGGCGGCCGGGGGTGCGGACGGGCCCGTCCTCCTCGCGGAGGACGGGCCCGTCGGTCGTCGTGCGGTGGTGGCGCCGTCGTGCGGTGGTGCCGGCGGCGCTGGGCCGCGGCCTCAGTACACCATCTGCATGGCCGCGCGGACCTCGTCGAGCGTGGCGTCCGCGACGGCGCGCGCCCGCTCGTTGCCCGCGCGCAGGACGGCGAGCAGGTGCCCCTCGTCGGCGACGAGCTCGGCCCGCCGGGCCCGGACCGGGGCGAGCATCTCGTTGACGGCCTCGGTGGCGGCGCGCTTCAGTGCCGCGCCGCCGCCGTCGCCGATCTCCCGGGCGACGTCGTGGGGGTCCCGGCCGCCGGCCAGGGCCGTGAGCTGGACGAGGTTGGAGACCTCCGGGCGACCGACGGGGTCGTAGGTGATGTGCCGGTCGGCGTCGGTGACCGCCCGCTTGAGCAGGCGGGCGGTGGTGTCGGCGTCCATGCCGAGCTCGATGGCGTTGCCGCGCGACTTGGACATCTTCTGCCCGTCGGTGCCGAGCACCGAGGCCGCCTCGGAGAGGAGCGCCTCGGGGCGCGGGAAGACCGGGGCGTCCCCGACCCGGCCGTAGCGCTCGTCGAAGCGCCGCGCCACCACGCGGGCCTGCTCGAGGTGGGGGAGCTGGTCCTTGCCGACCGGCACGAGGTTGGCCTTGCAGAAGAGGATGTCGGCCGCCTGGTGCACCGGGTAGGTGAGCATGAGGCCGGACATCGGCCGGTCGCCGGTGGCCTCCATCTCCGACTTCACGGTGGGGTTGCGGCGCAGCTCGGCGTCGGTCACGACGCTGAGGAAGGGGAGCATGAGCTGGTTGAGCGCCGGCACGGCGGAGTGGGTGAAGATCGTCGAGCGGTCGGGGTCGATGCCGACCGCGAGGTAGTCCGCGACGAGGGAGAGCACCCGCTCGCGGATCGGCCCGACGCCGTCACGGTCGGTGATGACCTGGTAGTCGGCGACGAGGACCATCGTCTCCACGCCCGCGTCCTGGAGGCGGACCCGGTTGAGGAGGCTGCCGAAGTAGTGGCCGAGGTGGAGGTTGCCGGTGGGGCGGTCCCCGGTCAGGACGCGGAAGCCGGTCGGGTCGGCGGCGATCTGGGCCTCGATCTCCTCGCTTCGCCTGCGGGTGCGCTCGAGGGAGGCGTCGGTGGTCGCCTCGGCCAGGTCGTTGCCGGCCTGGTCGGCGGCGGTCTGTCGGGGCTCGGACGTCAGGGGCTGTGCGGGCACGCGGGCCACCCTACCGTCGCGGCGGCGGCGCCCGTTCAGGGCGTGGGCGCTCCGCGGTCAGGGCATCGAGAGGTACAGCCGCATGCTCAGCGACTCCATCTCCACCACCTCGTGGGGGGAGGCGATGAGGCTGAGGGGGTCGGAGTCGGAGGTGGTGCGCTGGTACTCCGGGCGCTCCCACGCCGAGTCCCACACGAGCTCGTAGTCCCCGCCCCGGCCCTCGGCGAGGGTGACCATCTGCTGGTCGAGGGAGCCGTTGATGAGGACGAGGGCGTCCCGGTCGGCCGAGCGCCGGCCCGAGCGCAGCATCTGCAGGACCCGGTTGTGGACGTCGTGCCACCGGTGGGCCGTCATCGCCAGGCCCGCGCCGTCGAACCAGGCGAGGTCGGCGACGTCGTCGCCGGGGTCGGGCCGCCCGGTGGCGAAGCGGGTCGGCCGCAGGACGGGGTGCTCGGCCCGCAGCCGCAGGAGGTACTGGGTGGTCTCGAGCATGTCCCGGCGCCACGGTGCGAGCTCCCAGCCCACCCAGGAGATCTCGTTGTCCTGGCAGTAGGCGTTGTTGTTGCCGTGCTGGCTGCGCCCGAACTCGTCCCCGGCGGTGATCATCGGGGTCCCCGCCGAGAGCAGGAGCGTGCCCATGAGGTTGCGCATCGAGCGCCGGCGCAGCGGCAGGATCGGCGCGGCGATGGAGTCCTTGACCGCGCCCTCCACGCCGTGGTTCCACGACCGGTTGTCGTTGGTCCCGTCGCGGTTGCCCTCGAGGTTGGCCTCGTTGTGCTTGTGGTCGTAGGCCACGAGGTCGGCCAGGGTGAATCCGTCGTGGGCGGTGACGTAGTTGACCGAGCTCAGCGGACCGCGGCCCCCGGGGACCTCGCCCAGGCCGAACAGGTCCGCCGAGCCCGACATGCGGGTGGCCAGCTCGCGCAGGTCGTGACCGGTGTGCCCGTGGGAGGCGGCGCCGGCGTCGGCGAGCCAGAAGGTGCGCACGGCGTTGCGGAACTTGTCGTTCCAGTCGGCCATCGGCGCGGGGAACTGCCCGGTGCGCCACCCGCCCGGGCCCAGGTCCCACGGCTCGGCGATGAGCTTGACCGAGGAGAGCACCGGGTCCGTCACCATCGCGACGAGGAAGGGGTGGTAGGGCGTGTAGTCACCGCCGTTGCGGCCCAGCGTCACCGCCAGGTCGAAGCGGAAGCCGTCGACGTCGACCTCCTCCACCCAGTAGCGCAGCGAGTCCAGGGCGAGCTGGACCACCCGGGTGCGGCGGAAGTCCAGGGAGTTGCCGCACCCGGTGACGTCGACCAGCCGGGCCGGCGCCACGCCGTCGTGGAGGTAGTACCCGGTGTTGTCCAGCCCGCGCAGGCTCAGGGACGGCCCGTGGGAGCCGCCCTCGCAGGTGTGGTTGTAGACGACGTCGAGGACGACCTCGAGACCCGCGGCGTGCAGGAGGGCGACCATGCCCTTGACCTCGGCGAGCACCGCCTGCGGGCCGGCCTCCCGGGCCGCCCGGGTGGCGTAGCGCGGTTCGGGGGCGAAGAAGGCCAGGGTGTTGTAGCCCCAGTAGTTGCTCAGCCCCTTGGTCGTGAGGAAGGGCTCGGACATCGACGCGTGGATGGGCAGCAGCTCGATCGTCGTCACGCCCAGGGACTTCAGGTGCGCGATCGTCACCGGGTTGGCCAGGCCCGCGTAGGTCCCGCGCAGCTCCTCGGGCAGCCCCGGCAGCCGCATCGTCAGGCCGCGCACGTGCGCCTCGTACAGCACCGTGCGCGACCACGGCACGCGCGGGCCGGGGACGTGCCCGTCGAACGCGTCGTCCACGACGACGCCGTGGGGCACGTAGGGGGCGGAGTCGGCCGGGTCGGCGCTCGTCCCGCCGTCGAGCGGGGCGAGGTCGGGCCCGACGAGGTGGTCGTGGATCTCGGGGACGAGGGCGACCGCCCCGTCGATCGCGCGGGCGTACGGGTCGAGCTGGAGCTTGGCCGGGTTGTGCCGCAGCCCCGCCGCGGGGTCCCAGTGCCCGTGGACGCGGAAGCCGTAGCGCTGGCCCGGGCCGACCCCGGGGACGTGCCCGTGCCAGACCCCCGCCACCGGGCCGCGCAGCAGGTAGCGGCGCTCGGTGAACGTGCCGTCGCCGGCCGGGTCGAGCAGGCAGAGCTCGACCTCGCGGGCGCGGGAGGCGACGACCGCGACGTCGACGCCGTCCCCGACGAGGTGGGCGCCGAGGCGGCGTGGGTTCGCGGCGTGGTCGGCGCGCAGGACCTCCACCGGGGCCGGCGGCGGTGCCGGGGCGGCGGGCGGGGGCGTCGCCCGCGGCTTCGCGGCCGGCCGGGGGGCCGGGCGGGCGGTGGGGCGTGCGGTGCTCACGGTCCCATTCAACCTCAGCGGACCCCGGGCGTGAGGCCGACCACACCGCCGCGGTGCGGGGCGGCTCGATTGCCGGCACCGGCGCACCAGGTGGCAGGCTGGGGCCATGAGGATCGTCGTGTGCGTCAAGCACGTCCCCGACCTGCAGGCCGAGCGCTCGCTCGACGCCGCCGGGCACCTGGTGCGCGGCGACGACGACGTGCTCAACGAGCTCGACGAGAACGCGGTCGAGGCCGCGCTCGAGCTCGCCGAGGCCACCGGCGGCGAGGTGGTCGCCCTCACGATGGGGCCCGACGACGCCGTGGACGCCGTGCGCCGCGCGCTCCAGATGGGCGCCACCTCGGGGGTGCACGTCATCGACGACCGCGCCGCCGGGTCCGACGTCGTCGGGACCGCCCGGGTGCTCGCGGCCGCGGTCCGCAAGCTCGGCGAGGAGGCCCCGGTCGACCTCGTCGTCACCGGCATGGCGTCCATGGACGGCCTCACCGCGATGCTGCCCTCCGCGCTGGCGGCCTCGCTCGAGCTGCCGCAGCTCACCCTCGCCGGCCGGGTGGCGATCGACGACCGGACCGTGACGGTCACCCGGACCATCGGCGACGCCGACGAGGTCCTCGCGGCCGAGCTGCCGCTGGTGCTGTCCGTGACCGACCAGGCCAACGAGCCGCGCTACCCCAACTTCAAGGCGATCATGGCGGCGAAGAAGCGGCCCGTGGCCATCTGGGACCTCGACGACCTCTCGCTGGCCTCCACCGGCGCGGAGGCCGACGGCGGCCCCGAGGTGGGCACCGCGGGGGCGGGGACCGTCGTCGTCCACGCCGCACCGCGCCCGCCGCGCGAGGCCGGCCGCGTCATCACCGACTCCGGCGACGCCGGTGCGCAGCTCGCGGCGTACCTCGTCGAGAACAAGCTCGTCTGAGGCAGGGAAGAGACATGACCACGCTCACCGGAACCGTCCTCGTCGTCGTCGACCACGCCGACGGCGCGCTCACCGCGCCGTCGACGGAGGTGCTCACCCTCGCCCGCGGCCTCACCACCGGCGACGTCGACGCCGTCGCCCTCGCCGAGCCGGACACCGCCGCCCTCGCCCGCCTGGGCGTGGCCACCGTGCACGTCCCCGACCTGGACTCCCTGCCTCCCGAGGTCGCCCCGGTGGCCGCCGAGGCCGTCCTCGCCGTCGTCGCCGCGGTCCGCCCCGAGGCCGTCCTCCTCGTCTCCAGCTTCGCCGGGAAGGAGATCGCCGCCCGCCTGGCGGTCGCGCTCGGCTCCGGCGCCGTCGTCGACGCCACGGGGGTGTCAGTGGGCGAGGACGGTCGCCTCGTCGCCTCCCGCTCCGTCCTCCAGGGCACCTGGGAGACCAGCTGCGCCGTGCGTCGGGGCCTGCCCGTGGTGGCCGTCAAGCCGACCGCGGTCGAGGCCGCCGACGCCCCGGCCCCCGGGCCGGCCACGGTCTCCGCGGTCCCGGTGGCGTTCTCCTCGGTCGCGCGCGCCGTCCGGGTCGTCTCGCGCACCGCTCACCCCGGCGGGAGCCGGGCACCGCTGGGGGAGGCGAAGGTCGTCGTCGTGGGGGGCCGCGGCGTCGAGGGCGACTTCTCCCTCGTCGAGCAGCTCGCCGACGAGATCGGCGGCGCCGTCGGCGCCACCCGGGTGGCCACCGACGAGGGGTGGATCGACCACTCCGCCCAGGTCGGCCAGACGGGTGTGACGATCTCCCCGCGCCTCTACGTCGGGCTCGGGGTCTCCGGTGCGATCCACCACACCGCCGGCATGCAGACCGCGGAGACGATCGTCGCGGTCAACAACGACCCCGAGGCGCCGATCTTCGAGATCGCCGACCTCGGCGTGGTCGGGGACCTCACCGAGGTCGTGCCCCAGGCCGTCGCCGAGCTGCGCCGCCTGCGCCAGGGCTGAGCCTTGGGCGCCCGGCACTACCTCGACCACGCCGCCACCACAGCGGTGCGGCCCGAGGTCGCCGCGCGCTACGCCGAGGAGCTGACCCGGCTGGGCAACCCCTCCTCCCTCCACACCGCCGGTCGTGAGGCGCGCCGGCGGCTGGAGGAGGCGCGCGAGCAGCTCGCCGCCGCGCTCGGGGCGCGCCCCGGGGAGGTCGTGTTCACCTCCGGCGGGACGGAGGCGGACAACCTCGCCGTCAAGGGGGCCTGGTGGGCCCGCCGCGAAGACCGTGACGCCCTTGCGGTCTCCGCCGTCGAGCACCACGCCGTCCTCGAGGCCGCGGCCTGGCTCGCCGCGCACGAGGGCGCCCAGGTGGACCGGCTGCCCGTGGGGGCGGACGGGGTCCTCGACCTCGGCGCCGCCGAGAACCTCCTCGCCCGGCGCGCCGGGCGCGTCGCCCTCGTCTCGGTGATGTGGGCGAACAACGAGACCGGCGTCCTCCAGCCCGTGCCCGAGGTGGTCGAGCTCGCCCGCCGGCACGGGGCGGCGGTCCACACCGACGCCGTCCAGGCGGTCGGCCACGTCCCCGTGGACTTCGCGCCGGGCGGCCCGGACGCCCTGACCCTCTCGGGCCACAAGCTCGGCGCACCGGTGGGCACCGGCGCGCTCCTCGCCCGCCGCGAGCTCGCCCTCGTGCCGGTGGAGCACGGGGGCGGCCAGGAGCGCGGCGTGCGCTCGGGGACGATCGCCGTCGCGGGAGCCCGGGCGCTCGCCCTCGCGGTCGAGCTCGCCGTCGCCGAGGTCGCCGACGAGGGCCGCCGGCTGCGCGCGCTGCGGGACCGGCTGACCACCGGGGTGCTGGCCGCGGTCCCCGGCGCACGGCTGACGGGCCCGCCACCGGGCCCGGGCCCCGACCCGCGCCTGCCCGGGACCGTCCACCTCACCGTCGACGGCGCCGACGCCGACGCCCTGCTCCTCGGGCTGGACCTGGCGGGCGTCGCCGCGTCCTCCGGCTCCGCCTGCCAGGCGGGCGTGCAGGAGGCGTCCCACGTCCTGCTGGCCATGGGCCGTGACGAGGACACGGCCCGGTCAGCCCTGCGCCTCTCGCTCGGCCGCACGAGCACCGACGCCGACGTCGACGCCGTCCTCGCCGCGCTGCCCGCGGTCGTCGACGGCGCGCGGCGCGCCCACGAGGTGCGCACCCGGCGGCGCGGCGCCGCCGCGGCCCGCGTCGCCGCCGGCTCTCCCGCCGCGCCCCGGCCGGACCGGGCGGCCCGGTGATGCGCGTCCTCGCGGCCCTGTCCGGCGGGGTGGACTCCGCCGTCGCGGCGGCGCGTGCGCTCGACGCCGGGCACGACGTCGTCGGGGTCCACATGGCCCTGTCCCGCTCACGGGCGCAGCACCGCACCGGCTCGCGCGGCTGCTGCTCCATCGAGGACGCCGGCGACGCCCGCCGGGCGGCCGACGTCCTGGGCATCCCCTACTACGTGTGGGACCTCTCCGAGGAGTTCGAGGAGACCGTCGTGGCGGACTTCCTCGACGAGTACGCCGCCGGGCGCACCCCCAACCCCTGCGTGCGCTGCAACGAGCACATCAAGTTCTCGGCCCTGCTCGACCGCGGCCTCGCCCTCGGTTTCGACGCCGTGGTGACGGGCCACTACGCGCGCATCACCGAGGCCACCGGCCCCTCCGGCCCCCGGCGCGAGCTCCACCGCTCCGCCGACCCCCTCAAGGACCAGTCGTACGTCCTGGCGGTCATGGGCCCCGAGCGCCTCGCCCGCTCGATCTTCCCGCTCGGGGACGCCCCGTCGAAGGACCACGTCCGGGCCGAGGCCGCCGACCGCGGCCTGAGCGTCTCGGCGAAGCCGGACTCCTACGACATCTGCTTCGTCGCCGACGGCGACACCCAGGGCTTCCTGCGCTCGCGGCTCGGCGCCCGGCCCGGCGCCGTCGTCGACCCCGACGGCGCGGTCGTGGGCGAGCACGAGGGGGCGTACGCGTTCACCGTCGGCCAGCGCAAGGGCCTGGGTCTGCCCGGCCCGGCCCCCGACGGGCGCCCCCGCTACGTCCTGGAGGTGCGGCCCGCCTCGAACGAGGTGGTCGTGGGGCCCGCCGAGCTGCTCAGCGTCGACGACCTGACCGCCACCGCCACGGTCTGGCTGGCCGACGACGTGCCCGCGGGGCAGTGGACCGGAGCAGAGGTCCAGGTCCGCGCCCACGGCGAGCCGGTGCCGGCACGGGTGCGCCGCACGGGGGACGAGCTCCGCGCCCACCTCGACCGGCCGCTGCGCGGGATCGCGCCGGGCCAGTCCCTCGTCGTCTACGCCGGCACGCGGGTGCTCGGCCAGGCGACCCTCGCCCGCGCCGGTCGCCTCGGCGCGGGCACCCGCACCGTGTGAGCGCGGCCGCCGCCCTAGGGTGAGCAGGTGCGCGCCGACCTGCCCCTCGCCCGGTCCACCGTCGACCCCGACGCCGTCTCGCGGTCCCGGCCCGGGCTCGTCACCGCCCTCGCCGGTGAGGCCGGCACGCGCGTGCTCCTCCTGCGCCACGGGCACCTCGCGCTGCGCGGGACCGCGCTGGACCTGCGGCCGGCCACCGCGCTCCCGGCCCTGGACCCCGAGCACGTGGTCTACCTCGGCCGCGACGACGACGGCGCGTACCTCGCGCTGACCCTCCCCGAGGACCTCGGCGACGAGCGTGACCTCGACGGGGTGCCCGTCGTCGGCGACGCCGCCCTCGTCGACCTCGTCGCGGGCCTGACCTTCGGGCACCTGCGCGACGTCGGGGACGCCCTCGGCGACCGGGACGCCGGGCTGGCCACCACGGCCGTCGCGGTGGCGTCCTGGCACGCCCGCCACCCGCGGTGCCCGCGGTGCGGGGAGCTGACGGAGGTCGTCGACGCGGGCTGGGTGCGGCGCTGCCCCGCGGACCACTCCCTCCACTACCCCCGCACGGACCCCGCCGTCATCATGGCGGTCACCGACGGCCGCGACCGCATCCTCCTCGGCCACGCCGCGCACTGGCCCGAACGCCGGTTCTCGACGCTCGCGGGCTACGTCGAGCCGGGTGAGTCGGTCGAGGCGGCGGTGCGGCGCGAGGTCCTCGAGGAGGCCGGGGTCGTCGTGACCGACGTCGAGTTCGTCGCCTCCCAGCCGTGGCCCTTCCCGGCCTCCCTCATGCTCGGCTTCCGCGCTCGCCTCGCCGAGGCCGACCCCGAGGTACGGGTCGACGCCGAGGAGATCACGGAGGCGCGACTGTTCACCCGGGAGGAGCTGCGGGCGGCGGTCGAGGCGGGGGAGGTCCTCCTGCCCACCCGGGCCTCGATCGCCCTGGCCCTCATCGAGGACTGGTACGGCGACACGCTGCGGCACTGAGTCCCGCCTCCCCTCACCGCGGCCCACGGTGCAGCGCGGGCCGCCCGTCCCGGTCCTCGCGTCTCAGACCTCGGTCCCCGGCTCGGCCGCGCTCGCGCGCCGGGCCGCGTGCGGGAAGAATCGGACCGGAACGGATGTTGAAATGACAACGACCGAGAGGACCTCCATGACCACCCCCGCCGCCGGCACCGTGACGATGTACTCCACGACGTGGTGCGGCTACTGCCGCCGCCTGAAGTCGCAGATGGACGCCGAGGGCGTCAGCTACGTCGAGGTCGACATCGAGGACGACGCCGACTCCGCGGCGTTCGTCGCCTCGGTCAACGACGGCAACCAGACCGTCCCCACCGTCGTCTTCCCGGACGGCTCGGCCCTGACCAACCCCTCGGTCGCCGAGGTCTCGCGCCGGCTGGGCCGCCTCAGCGCCTGAGCCGCCGGCGCGGCGATGCGGGCGACCACGCCCGGGGGACGCGCCCGGCCCCGCCGGGCGGGGGACGCGCGCAGCGCGGTGTCCGAGGGTCCTGCGACACTGGCGGTGATGAGCACCGACGACCTCCTGGCAGCCCTCGACGACGACCAGCGCGCCGTCGCGGACCACCTCACCGGCCCGCTGTGCGTCCTCGCCGGCGCCGGCACGGGCAAGACCCGCGCGATCACCTACCGGATCGCCAACGGGGTCCGCACCGGCACCTACGACCCCCGCACCGTCCTCGCCGTGACGTTCACCGCGCGGGCGGCGGGGGAGATGCGCTCGCGGCTGCGCGACCTCGGGGTCGGCGGCGTTCAGGCGCGGACCTTCCACGCCGCCGCGCTGCGCCAGCTGTCCTACTTCTGGCCGACGGCGGTCGGCGGCCAGCTCCCGCGCATCGCCGAGCACAAGGCCTCCCTCGTCGCCGAGGCCGCGGGGCGTCTCGGGCTCGGGGCCGACCGGGTGGCGGTGCGCGACCTCGCCGGCGAGGTCGAGTGGGCGAAGGTCTCCCTCGTCACCGCCGAGGACTACGTGGCGCGCGCGGCGCGGGCGGGCCGCGAGGCCGTGGCGGGGCACGACCACGCGACCGTCGCCCGGCTGCTCTCGGTCTACGAGGACGTCAAGGGCGAGCGCGGGGTCATCGACTTCGAGGACGTGCTCCTGCTCCTCGTGGGTGTCCTCCTCGAGCGCGACGACGTCGCGGCCGAGGTCCGCCGGCAGTACCGCCACTTCGTCGTGGACGAGTACCAGGACGTCTCCCCGCTCCAGCAGCGCCTGCTCGACCTGTGGCTCGGGGGCCGACGGGAGCTCTGCGTCGTCGGCGACGTCTCGCAGACCATCTACTCCTTCACCGGGGCGACCCCGGCCTACCTCACCGACTTCCCGCGCCGGTACGAGGGCGCCGCCGTGGTGCGCCTCGTGCGCGACTACCGCTCGACGCCCCAGGTGGTGGACCTGGCCAACAAGGTCCTGGCCCGCGCGGGGCGGCACCGCAACGCCGCCGCCGTCGAGCTCGTCGCCCAGCGCCCGTCCTCGGTGCCGGTGCGCTTCGAGACCTACGACGACGACCTGGCCGAGGCCCGCGGCGTGGCCGAGCGCATCACCGCCCTCGAGCGCGAGGGGGTGGCCCTGTCCGAGATCGCGGTGCTCTACCGCACCAACGGCCAGTCCGAGGCGCTCGAGCAGGCTCTCGCCGACGCCGGGATCGGCTACCTCGTCCGGGGCGGCGAGCGGTTCTTCTCCCGTCGCGAGGTGCGTGAGGCGATCGTCCTGCTGCGCGGTGCGGTCCGGGCGAGCGCCGAGCAGCCGATGCCCGCGGCGGTGCGTGACGTGCTCTCCTCGGTCGGCTGGGCGCAGGACCCGCCGGCCGCGCGGGGCGCGGCGCGGGAGCGCTGGGAGTCGCTCAACTCCCTCGTCGGCCTCGCCGACGACCTCCACGCCGCCCGGGGCGCCGACATGGCCGGGCTGGTCGCCGAGCTCGACGACCGGATGGCGGCGCAGCACGCACCGACCGTCGCGGGCGTCACGCTGGCGTCCTTCCACGCCGCCAAGGGCCTGGAGTGGGACGCCGTGTTCCTCGTCGGGGTCAGCGAGGGGTTGCTGCCGATCTCGCTGGCCGAGGGCGACGACGCCGTCGCCGAGGAGCGCCGCCTGCTGTACGTAGGGGTCACCCGGGCCCGGGAGCACCTCCAGATCTCCTTCGCCCGGGCGCGCACCGTGGGCGGGCGCGCCTCGCGCAAGCGCTCGCGGTTCCTCGACGGCATCTGGCCCGACGGCACCGGCGCGGGCCGGGCCGGGCTCTCGCGGCGCGGCGCCGCCCGGGCCCGCACCGAGTCCTTCCTCTCGGACAACCCCGCCGACGCCGAGCTCTTCGAGCGGCTGCGAGGCTGGCGCGGCGACGTCGCCCGGGCGATCAGCAAGCCGGCGTACACGGTCCTGCACGACACGACCCTTCAGGCGATCGCGACGGCGAAGCCGAAGGACCTGCGCCAGCTCGGCGTCCTGCGGGGGATCGGGGCGACCAAGCTGGAGGCGTACGGCCCCCAGGTGCTCGCCGTGGTGCGGGGCGAGGACGTCGACGTCGAGGCCTGGCTCGCGCGCTGAGCGCGCCCGCGGGACCTGCCGAAAAGTCGTCGCGAAAAAGGATTGCCCGCCGATCCGGCGCGGGTCTAGGCTTCCCATGTCCGATTCGACCGGGTCCTGCCTAGCCAGCACAGAGGATCCCCCACGCCGGAGGAGGTGCTCGAGAGTGATGCTCACCAACGCCACGTACGCGATTGCTCGGTTCAGCGTCGCGCCCAGCCTCGGCACCTCCGTGGCTGGCGCGCGCCCGCGCACGCTGCGCATCGCCACCCTCGGGACCGCGATCCGGATCTAGACCTCGTTCAGCACGAGCTCCGGCCGCGTTCCCCCTGGGACCGCGGCCGTCGTCGTCGTACGACACCCGGCCCCTCTCCGGACAACAGACGACACGCATCAGGAGCAGGCTCGTGCAGCTCACCGCCCTTCTCGACCAGATCAGCCAGGGATCATCCACCACCTGGCCGGCCGCCCCGGCGGACCTGACCCCCGACTTCGCCGGCGACCCCGGCTGGGGCGTCCTGTCCACCCCGGGCCGGCCCGGGGCCGCCGCGACCCCCTGCCAGGTCGCGGACGACACCGACCTGTGGTTCGCCGAGCGCACCGCCGACGTCGAGCGCGCCAAGGCCCTGTGCCGGGCCTGCCCGGTGCGCGAGGCCTGCCTCGCCGGTGCCGTCGAACGCGCCGAGCCGTGGGGCGTGTGGGGCGGCGAGGTCTTCGTCGACGGCGTCGTCGTCGCCCGCAAGCGCGGCCGCGGCCGGCCACGCAAGCAGGACATCGTCGCCTGAGCGGACCCGCCCGCGAGGGCAGCGTGACGCCGGTGGTCAGCCGGGGCCGAGCGCCCCGGCGGCCACCGGCGTCCGCGCGTCCTCCCCGACCCGGTCGCACCCGCACCGAGGGTGCACGGTCCAGCGGCGCACCACGGGCACCGGGTCCAGCGCGCTGACCTCCAGGCTCGCGGCGGCGACGCCGACCTCCCGGCCGTCGATCGCGGCCAGGACCTGGTGGGCCGCCAGCGCCGAGCCCAGCGCCGCGACGGTGACCTCCGTGCCCGGCTGCGGCGCGACCCGCAGCTGGGTGGCGAGCGCCGGCCACGCATCGTCGGCGTCGGTGCGGTGCAGGTCGAGGCAGCGGGTGCACGGCCCCTGACCGGGCACCACCAGGGGTCCCACCACGACGTCGACGTCCCCGACGACCACCGGGAGGTGGACGACGTCCTCGCGCAGCAGCGGACGCAGCCGCACCGGGTCGGGAACGCCGTAGGAGACCGCCACCAGGACGTCCGGGCGCGTGCCCGGCGGGGCCGAGGTGCGCAGCGTGGGGAACGCCGACCGCAGGTGCTCGGTCCCGCACCGCCCCCGCGGACGGCCCACGTCCCGCGGGTGGAAGACCCCCAGGTCCGCGGGGGTCACGGGTGCGTCGTCGTCGAGGAGCAGCGTGCCGACACCCGAGGCGGCCAGCGTCACCGCCAGCGACATCCCCAGCCGGTCGACCCCGCGCACCGCCACCCGCGCGGCCGCCCGCGTCGCCATGACGGCCGCGCCGTCGCCGTCCGTCCGTAGTCGCGACCAGTAGGCCTCCTCGGGCGCGACCGGGTCGCGCCCCGGGGCGTCGGAGGGGTCGAGGACGCCGGAGCGCTCGAGCAGGTCCGTGAGCTCGCGCACCCGCTCGGGCGGGACCCCGCGCGTGCGGCCCAGCCGCAGCAGGTCCGCTGCTGTCGGGGCGCGCCGCAGCGCCTCCACGAGCCACTGCTCGCCCTCGGTCAGCCCCTCCAGGACGACGGCGCAGCGCGGGTCCGTGCCGACCTGGCTCTCGCCGGGGCGGCGCCACAGGACCGTCAGGCCGGGTCGCAGTCGCACCGTGCCCCTCCCTCCCGCCGGCGGCCCGGCGTACGGGAGGAACGGTGGCACGCCACGGGCCCGGCCCGCCGGGCTCGTCCACAGGCTCAGGCGCGGGGCGGGCCGCCGGTCTCGTCGCCGGTCTCGTCGCCCGGTGCGCCGCCGGTCGCGTCGCCTGGTGCGTCCGGTTCCGTGGCCTCACCGGCCTGCTCGGTGGCATCGTCCGGGCCGCGGTCCCCGCCGCCGCCGGCGAGCGTGCCGTCGAGGAGGGCGGCGAGCGCCTCGTCGACGTCGTGCTCGGCATCGCGCGCGGCCTGGCGCGAGGTGACGAACCCGCCCGGGTCGTCCAGCTCCTCCGGCGTGGGCATGAGGTCGGGGTGCGACCAGAGCGCGTCGCGGTCGGCCACGCCCCGCTGGGCGCCCAGGCTCGCCCACAGCGTGGCGGCCTCGCGCAGCCGCCGGGGCCGCAGCTCGAGCCCGACGAGGCTGGCGAAGGTCTGCTCGGCCGGTCCGCCGCTGGCCCGGCGCCGGCGCAGCATCTCGCGCAGCGGCACCCCGGCGGGCAGGTGCGGTGCGACCGCCTGGGCCGTCACCTCCTCGACCCACCCCTCGACGAGCGCGAGCGCCGTCTCAAGACGGACCAGGGCCGCCTCCTGCGCGGGGGACCGGTCGAGGGCGAAGACGCCACCGGAGAAGGCCTCGCGGAGCTGCTCGGGGTCCGTCGGGTCGATGCCTCGGACCGCCTCCTCCATCGCGCCGGTGTCGATGGTGATCTCACGGGCGTAGGAGGCGACGATGCCCAGCAGGTGCCCGCGCAGCCACGGCACGTGGGTGAAGAGGCGGGCGTGGGCGACCTCGCGGACCGCGAGGAAGAGGCGCACCTCGTCGGCCGGGACGTCCAGGCCCTCGGCGAACTCCGCGACGTTGGCCGGGACCAGGGCGACCACCGGCTCCTCCACCAGCGGCAGCCCGGTGTCGGAGGTGCCGAAGGCCTCGCGTGCCAGCGCGCCGACGGCCTGGCCCAGCTGCATCCCGAAGACGGCGCCGCCGAGCTGGCGGAGCATGCCCTGCGCCGCGCCCACCTGCTCGGCCATGGCGCGGACCTCGGGGGGAAGGTGCTCCGCCTGAGCGGCGATGGTGTCCACCAGCGCCTGGGAGAGCGACGTCGCCACCGGCTCGGAGAGGCCCTTCCACGCCGGCAGGGTGCGCTCGACCCAGTCCGCCCGGCTCCACGCCTCGTGCCGGCCGCCGGCGGGGCCGAGCTCGGTGGCCGCGTCGAGCCACAGCTCGGCCACCGACAGGGCCGAGCGCACCTGCTCGGCCTGGGCGGCGGTGACGGCCGGGTCGCCGCCGGCGAAGGCGCTCTGCCGGGCGAGGGACTGGGCCAGGTCCCAGTTGACCGGGCCGCCCCCGCCGGAGGCGAGCAGCTGCTGCATCTGCCCGATCATCATCATCAGCTGGTTGCGGTCGGTGGGCAGGCCGGCCGCCTTCGACATGGCGTCCGGGTCCAGGCCGGACGCGCGCATCGCGCGCATCGCCTCGGCTGCCGCCTCCGGTCCCATCATCGAGCGCAGGAGCTGCTCCCAGCTCTCGGGCTCGCCGCCGGCCGGCTGGTCGGGGTGCTGGCTCATCGCTGCTCCTTGGTCGTGGACCACCACGGTAACCGCCGGGGTCCCGGCGGGGCCCGGCCGGGACCCGCCGGGCGGGCCCGGTTCGCTCAGGGCGCACCTGCCGAGCGGGACAGGAGCTCCCGGATCCTCGCGGCGAGGCCGGTCCGTTGATCTCGGCCTCCTCGCGGCGAGGCCGTCCGTGGCTCCCGGCATCCTCCCGGCGAGGCCGTCCGTGGCTCCCGGCATCCTCCCGGGCAGCCCCCGGGTTGCTCCCAGACAGGTGGGGCATGATGTCCCGGTGATCGAGCAGGAGACCGCCGCCGCAGGAGGGGTCGGGCCCCGCGACGGCGAGCCCCTCGTGCCCCGGCGCGCGGTGACCCTCGTCGTCTCCGGCGCCCTGGTGGCCCTGCTGCTCCTCGTCATGGCCATGGTCCCGCTGCCCTACGTCGTCCAGCAGCCCGGACCGACGGTCGACACCCTCGCCGAGCACGACGGCGAGCCGCTCATCACGGTGGACGGCGCGCAGACCTACCCCACGAGCGGCGAGCTGCGCCTGACCACCGTCTCCTACCTCGGGGGCCCGGGCTTCCGCCCGGTGAGCGCTCTGCGGGCCCTCGGGGCGTGGCTCGACGGCACCGAGGTGGTCCTCCCGCGCGAGGCGGTCTACCCCGAGGGCGTCTCCCGCGAGCAGCTGGAGGACCAGTCCTCGGCCCAGATGACCTCCTCGCAGACGAACGCCACCGTCGCGGCGCTGACCGAGGTCGGCTACGACGTCCCCATGGTCATGACCGTGGGTGAGGTCGCCGAGGGCTCGGGCGCCGACGGCGTCATCCGCCCCGGCGACGTCATCACCTCCGTCCAGCCCGCCGGCGAGGCGCGCACCGACGTGGCCGACTTCGCCGACCTCGTCGGCGTCCTGGACGTCACGCCCCCGGGCACGGTGGTCCGGGTCGGCGTGGACCGGGACGGGACGGCGGAGGTCGTCGAGGTCACCACGAGCGCCCCGGTGACCGCCCCCGACGTCGAGGCGCCGCGGGGCAGCATCCTGGGGGTGGGCCTGCTGCCGGACGTCGAGCTGCCCGTCGACGTCTCGTTCGACATCGACAACATCGGCGGCCCGAGCGCCGGGACCATGTTCGCCCTCGGGATCGTCGACACCCTCACGCCGGGCGAGATGACCGGTGGGGAGGTCGTCGCCGGGACCGGCACCGTGGACCTCGCCGGCGAGGTCGGCGCCATCGGCGGCATCCGCCAGAAGCTCGTCGGTGCCCGCCGCGACGGCGCCGAGTGGTTCCTCGCCCCCGCGGGCAACTGCGCCGAGGTCGTCGGGCACGTCCCCGCCGGCCTGCGCGTGGTGCCGGTGGGCACCCTCGCCGAGGCCCGGGCCGCCGTCGAGGAGATCGGGACGGGCGGCGGCGAGGACCTGCCCTCCTGCCCGGGATAGGCCCCGCGGCCTCGACCGACGGCGGCGCCCGGACGGCGGCGCCCCGTCAGCGGAAGGTGTCGCGCAGCGCCTCGACCAGGCCGGGCACGGCGTCGGGAGAGCCACCCACCTCCTCGTCGGAGTCGTTGGCCCGGGTGCGCAGCGCACACCACGACTCCCCGGTGCGCAGCACGCCCGCGGCGATCCGCACGTCCTGCCGGTCGGGGTGGGCCATGAGGTACTCCACCGCGGCGTCGGCCTCGCGGGGCATCCCCGACTCGGCCTCCGGCGGCACGACCATGCGCTCGACGACGATCGCGGCGCCGTCGACCTCCTCAGGCCACGCGAGCCGGCCGAGGAGCTCCTCGAGGGTGGCGGACTCGGGCAGGCCGTCCTGCTCGATGCTGGTGAGGTGCTCGGGGTCCTCCTGGGCGGCCAGGACGGCGTCGGTGGGCAGGTCCCGCTCGAGGGCCGGGTTGGCGGCCAGCGCCCCGGCGGTGTTGACGAGGGCGAAGACGAGGACGGGGGAGTCCCAGCCCAGGCCGGCGACGTGGCGCTCGATGTCGCGCACGGCCGTGCGCAGGGCCTGGAGGCGGGGCGTGGGCAGCTGGGGGGCGTCGGTCATGACCCCATGATCGCCTACCCACCGGCGGTCGGGCCGCGCCGGAAAGCGTCGCCGGTGTGGGAACCTAGGACCCGGGCGGCACGTTGAGCACGCAGGGCACGCGCGCGAGGCGCCCGTCCCCATCATGCTCGACCAATCAGCTGAGGTGCTGCTCCGTGACGTCCCCATCCGTCCCCCGTCCACCGAGCCAGAACGGACCCGCGCCGCGGCGGGGGGCGCTCGTCCCCACGATCGTCGTCCTCGCCGTCCTCGCGGCCGTCGTCATGGGGCTCGCCCAGGTGTGGACCGAGGTCCAGTGGTTCAACCAGCTCGGCTTCACCGACGTCCTCATCCGTGAGTGGACCACCCGCGCGGCGCTGTTCGCCGTCGGCTTCCTGCTCATGGGCGGGGCGGTGTGGCTCAACCTCCACCTCGCCTACTCCCAGCGGCAGGTCTACCCGCCGACGACGCCGGAGGAGCGCAACCTCGACAAGTACCGCGAGTCGATCGAGCCGCTGCGCCGTCTCATCATGATCGGCGCGCCGCTGGTCCTGGGCCTGTTCGCCGGGTCGTCGCTGTCCGCCCAGTGGCGCGAGGTGCTGACGTTCCTCAACCGTGAGCAGTTCGGGATCAACGACCCCCAGTTCGGGCTGGACATCGGCTTCTTCGTCTTCACCCTGCCGGTGATCCGGATGCTCATCTCCTTCCTCATGACCGTGGTGTTCCTCTCCGCCGCCGCGGCCGTGGTGACCCACTACCTCTACGGCGGGATCTCCCTGGCGCCGCGCGCCCAGCGCATCTCCCCGGCCGCCCGTCTGCACCTGGGCATCCTCGCGGCGGTGTTCGTCCTGCTCATCGCGGCCAGCTACTGGCTCGACCGGTACTCCGTGCTGGTGGGGGAGAACGCCCGCTTCGCGGGGGCGTCCTACACCGACGTCAACGCCAACATCCCGGCCAAGGCGATCCTCGCCGGCATCGCTGTCGTCGTCGCCGTGCTCTTCGTCGTCGCCGCCTTCCGCGGCACCTGGCGGCTGCCGGTCGCGGGCATCGGGGTCATGATCGTCTCCGCGATCGTCGTGGGCTCCGCCTACCCCGCCGTCGTTCAGCGCTTCCAGGTCGAGCCCAACGCGATCGAGCTCGAGCGGGAGTTCATCCAGCGCAACATCGACGGCACCCTCGCCGCCTACGACCTGCAGGACATCGAGGTCGAGACGTACTCGGCCACCACCGAGGCCGAGGCCGGCCAGCTCCGTGAGGACAGCCAGTCCACCGCCTCCATCCGCCTGCTGGACCCGCAGATCGTCTCGCCGACGTTCAACCAGCTCCAGCAGAACCGGCAGTACTACGGGTTCCCGACCACCCTGGCGGTGGACCGGTACGAGATCGACGGCGAGAGCCGCGACACCGTCATCGCCGTCCGCGAGCTCAACCAGGACGGCCTCGGGGCGGAGCAGCGGACCTGGGTCAACGACAAGACCGTCTACACCCACGGGTTCGGCGTGGTGGCCGCGTACGGCAACACCACGCGCTCGGACGGGCGGCCGGCGTTCTTCCAGCAGGGCATCCCGAGCACCGGTGAGCTCGGCGAGTACGAGCCGAGGGTCTACTTCGGCCAGTTCAGCCCCGACTACTCCATCGTGGGGGCGCCCGAGGGCACCGACCCGTGGGAGCTGGACTACCCCGACGACGACGCTCCCAACGGCGCGGTCAACAACACCTACACCGGCGACGGCGGGCCGTCGATCGGCAACTTCGCCGCGAAGCTCCTCTACGCGCTGAAGTTCGGTGACATGCAGATCCTCTTCTCCGACCGGGTGACCGAGGAGTCGCAGATCCTCTTCGACCGCGACCCGCACCAGCGCGTGTCCAAGGTCGCCCCGTACCTCACCCTCGACGCCAAGGCCTACCCGGCGGTCGTCGACATGGACGGTGACGAGGCCACGCCGAAGGAGCTGGTCTGGATCGTCGACGGGTACACCACGACGAACGACTACCCCTACTCCGCGCGCGAGTCCCTCGAGGAGGCGACGACGGACTCCCTCACCACGGTCAACGGGGTGCCGGCCGCCGTCGGCGTGGCGCCGGCCCAGGTGAACTACATCCGCAACTCGGTCAAGGCGGTCGTCAACGCCTACGACGGCGACGTCACCCTCTACGAGTGGGACGAGGACGACCCGATCCTGGACACCTGGCAGAACATCTTCGGCGACCACGTCCAGCCGGTCGAGGACATCAGCGGCGACCTCATGAGCCACCTGCGCTACCCCGAGGACCTGTTCAAGGTCCAGCGGCAGCTCCTCAGCCAGTACCACGTCACCGACGCGGCTTCGTTCTACTCCGGGTCGAACTTCTGGAACATCCCGACCGACCCGACGGCCGCCGCCGGGGTGCCGCAGCCGCCGTACTACCTCACGATGCAGATGCCCGCCCAGGACGAGGCGCAGTTCTCCCTGACGTCGAGCTTCATCCCGGGTGGCCAGACCGACCGCAACATCCTCACCGGGTTCCTCGCCGTGGACTCCGAGACAGGGGACGCCGCCGGCGAGGTGCGCGAGGACTACGGGCAGATGCGTCTGCTCGAGCTGCCCTCGGACCTCACCGTGCCCGGTCCCGGCCAGGTCCAGAACAACTTCAACTCCAACCCGGGCGTCTCCTCGGAGCTGAACCTGCTGCGGCAGGGCAACTCCGACGTCCAGCTCGGCAACCTCCTCACCCTGCCCGTCGGTGGCGGCCTGCTGTACGTCCAGCCCGTCTACGTCCAGTCGGCCCAGGGCACGTCCTACCCCCTCCTGCAGCGCGTGCTCGTCTCCTTCGGCGACGAGATCGGCTTCGCGTCGACGCTCGACGAGGCCCTCGACGAGGTCTTCGGCGGCGACTCCGGTGCCGAGGCCGGCGACGCCGAGGTGGCCCCGCCGGAGGACGCCCCTGCGGGCGAGGAGCCCCAGGGCACCACCGAGGTCCCCGCCGCCGCCCAGGAGCGCCTCACCGACGCCCTGGCCGAGGCCCAGCAGGCGATCGCCGACGGCAACACCGCTCTCGCGGAGAGCGACTGGACGGCCTACGGCGAGGCGCAGCAGCGCCTCCAGTCCGCCATCGAGGACGCGCTCGCCGCCGAGGCCGAGATCGCCGAGGCGACCGGGGAGGTCGCGCCCGACGGCGAGGCCACCGCCGAGCCGACGGCGGAGCCCACCGAGGAGGCCGCCCAGGGCTGAGCCGTGTGACCCAGGGCACGGCCCCACGATTTGCTCCGCGAGGAGCCGGGGACGTAACCTGGAGTCACCGACGCGGGGTGGAGCAGTTCGGTAGCTCGCCGGGCTCATAACCCGGAGGTCGCAGGTTCAAATCCTGCCCCCGCTACGAATCAGGCCCGGGAATCTGCGGATTCCCGGGCCTGAGGTGTCTAGAGATTTGATCCACCCTCCACAAACCCTCCACTTTGATCTCTACGTCGAGGTCGGATCGGGTCGTCAGTGCGGTCGACGCCGGTCGCTGCCGGGGTGTCACGGCTGCCACGGTGCGTGCGGCGCACCTGGCAGGCATGGGAACCTCAACGACACAGTGGAGCGGGCTGGACCCGCTCCTGGGCGTCCAGGACCTTGCCGAGTACCTCGGCGTACCCGTCCGGACGGTCTACGACTGGCGCCAGACCGGGCACGGCCCGCGCGGGTTCCGCGTCGGCCGGCACCTGAAGTTCGCCGTCTCGGACGTCGCGGCGTGGGTGGACGCCCAGCGGTCCGCGACGCCACGCGATCATCTGACGAGGTGAGCTGAGGTGGCACGGCCCCGCACCCCGATCGGCACGTTCGGCGACATCGAGTTCACCGCACTGGCGGGCGGGGTGGTCCGAGCCCGGGTGCGCGTCAGAGACCTCGACGGTCGGCTCCGGCGGGTCGAGGCCAGCGGCACCACGCGCAAGGCGGCAGAGCATCGCCTGAAGGAGAAGCTCGCCGGCCGGGCCGACTACGCCACCGGGACCGGCGAGCTGACCCCCGACACCTCCTTCGGGCACCTCGTCGACATCTGGCTCGAGGACCTCGATCTCGAGGGCAAGCTCGCGCCGAGCACCAGGGCGCTCTACGAACGCAACATGCGGCAGCTGGTGATGCCGGCCTTCGAGCACTACACGCTGCGCGAGATCAGCGTCCGCAGGGTCGACAGGTTCATCAAAGCGCTGGCCACGACCAGGAGCTACAGCATGGCCAAGCAGGCGCGCACCGTCCTCAGCCTCGCCCTCGGCCTGGCGGTCCGCTACGACGCGCTCAGGGAGAACCCGGTCCGGGACACGGCCCGGCTCAGGAAGCCGCCGACTCGGGCGATGGCCCTGACCCTGGACCAGGTCGACGCGATCCGGGCCGCGGTGCGGGGATGGCGCCGAGAGCCCGGGATGCCCGGACCACCGCCGGACGGCCAGCTCGACCAGATCATCGAGGTCATGCTCGGCACCTCGGCCCGGATCGGCGAGGTGCTGGCGATCCGCAAGTGTGACGTCGACGTCACCGTCTCGCCCGCCACCGTCCGGCTCAGCGGGACGATCGTCTCGCCGACAGGTAAGCCGACCCACCGGCAGCCGCACCCCAAGACGGCGAAGTCGGCCCGAACCGTCGCTGTGCCGTCGTTCACCGCTGAGGTGCTGCGCCAGCGGCTCGTCGCGCTCGTCGCCGAGGACCCGGAGCACCTGATCTTCTTCAGCCGCAACCACACCCCATTGACGACCAACAACGTGCGCCGGCGTCTGCGCGCCATCCTGGACGAGGCCGGCATCGCCGGTGTCACGCCGCACTCGTTCCGTCGGACCGTCGCGACGGTGATCGACCGGGCGGGCGGTGCGGACCTCGCGGCCGAGATGCTCGGCCACACCTCATCCCAGATCACTAAGGAGCACTACATCGAGCCTGACGAGAAGGTGAACCCGGTGACCGCCGAGATCCTCGAGTCACTCGCTCCTCGTGACAGCAACGACGAGAAGTGAACGCCCGACGTGGTCGTGAGGAGTCCTCACCACCGCTCTCTTCCCCCGAGGTGCCGGCCCCACCGCGCACTTACCCGGGGATGGTGGCCGCGTCTGCGGTCGTGACGAGTCGTCACCACCGCTCTCTTCCCCCACGGGTGCGGTCGTCGGCGAGCGTCGCGTTGCCGGCGTCCAGCTCATGTGTGCGATCGCGGGTTCCATGGGTCTTACTCTCGCGTGGGTGCGTTGCCGAGAACGTACGGGGTGCCTGACCCCGTACGCACCCCGTACGCACCCCGTACGCACCATGACGGCGCATATCCGCCCAGGTCACGGTGCGTACGGGGAGAAGGTCGCCGCGTGTTGGCGACCGGACTGAGGTCACTCCTCTCCGCCTTCCTGCGGTAGCTCGTCGACCAGCGCGCCCACGCCGGCGACAACGTCCGAGAAGGCCCGTTCGACTACCAGGTGTGCCCACGACGCCAGAGGCCCGTACCACCGACGTGCCGTCCGTCCGGTGTCACCCGGAGAGGCGTGGCGGAGCCGACCTTCGCGTGGACGGCTTGTCCGCGTGCCGGCCGCCCGGTCGGCGTGGTCCGGGACGGGTCGCCGGTGGTGGTCCTCACACCTCTGGCACCCGAGGTGGATTGGGTCGCGCACCTGGTGGGTGTGACGGTCTCGATGCGGGTGGTCTCGGCGGGGAAGGGGTACGGGTATCTGCTGCGGTCGGTGGTGCAGGGCGACGGCGACGCCGTCCGGGCGGCCGGGTTTACGCGGTACTTCACCGAGGCGGGTACCCCGCCTGGGGTGTGGCTGGGCACGGGGGTCGTCTTCTTCGGGGCTGGGGAGCTGCGCCCGGGCATGGCGGTGACACCGGAGCAGCTGCAGATGCTGTTGGGGCGCGGGAGCGACCCGGTCACGGGGGCCAGCCTGGGCCGGCCGTTCCGGGAGTACCCGAGCGTGGCGGAGCGGACGGCGGCGCTGACCGCGCGGGTGGACCGGGCCCTGCTGGCGGGGGAGTTCGACGCCGAGGTGACCCGGATCCAGGGCGAGCAGGCCGTCCGGGGGCCGCAGACCGCGACCGCGGGGTTTGATCTGACGTTCTCGGTGCCGAAGTCGGTGTCGGTGCTGTGGGGCCTGGCTGACGCGAATACCCAGGAGCTGATCGTCGAGGCCCACCACGCCGCCGTGGCGCAGGTACTCGACCTCTTCGAGCGGGAGGTCGCCGCCACCCGCACCGGGCACGCCGGGATCGCGCAGGTGCCCGTCGTCGGGGTCGCCGCGACGGCGTATGACCATTGGGACTCCCGCGCGAACGACCCCCAGCTCCACACCCACGTCGTGGTGTCGAACAAGGTGATGACCGCCCACGATGGGCGGTGGCGGACCTTGGACTCCCGGGCCGTCCACCACGCGATGGTCGGCCTGTCCGAGCACTACAACGCGGTGCTGGCCGACCGGCTCACGGGCTCGTTCGGGCTGTCGTGGGAGCGGCGCGACCGTGGCGTGGACCGCACCGGCCAGTGGGAGATCCGCGGCGTCAGTGAAGCTCTGATCGGGCAGTTCTCCAGCCGGGCCCGGGCGATCGACGTCGCCACCGATGCGAAGATCGCCGCCTACGTGGCCGCGCACGGCCGCCGCCCGTCCGGCCGACGGATCGTGCAGCTGCGCGCGGCGGCCACCCTGGAGACCCGGCCTGAGAAGACCGTCCGGGCGTTGTCGGAGCTGACGGCCGAGTGGCGGACGCGCGCGCGGGACCTGGTGGGCGGTGACCCGACCGAGTGGGCGCGCACCCTCACCACGATGCAGCCGGTGCCGGTCCTCACCGGGGAGTCGGTGCCGATGTTCCTGATCGACCAGGCCGCCGCCGACGTCGTGGACGCGGTGGCGGAGCGGCGGTCGACCTGGCGGCTCTGGAACCTTTGGGCCGAGGCCTCGCGGCGCACCATGGGCTGGCGCTTCCAGTCGGCCGCGGACCGCGAACAGGCGATCGCGCTCATCACCGACGCCGCCACCCGGCGGTCGGTCCCGCTCACCCCGGCCGAGGTCGCGTCCACCCCGGCGGGGATGCGGCGCGACGACGGCACCAGCACCCTGCGGCCGCGGCACTCCACGTACTACTCGAGCGAGCGTCTGCTCGCCGCGGAGGACCGGCTGCTCGCCCTGGCCGAGGACCACGAACCGGCGCTCGTCGTCCCGCCACCCATCGTCGAGACCGTGCAGGGCGGCCGGGGTGACGGTGTGGTGGTCGGCGGGGAGCAGGCCGCCGCGATCACGCAGATCCTCACCTCGGGCCGACGCCTGGATCTGTTGGTCGGTCCGGCCGGGACCGGGAAGTCCACCGCGATGGCCGCCCTGGCCGGTGCCTGGACCACGGCGCACGGGCCCGGGTCCGTGATCGGGATGGCGCCGTCGGCCGCCGCCGCGCAGGTGCTCGCCGAGGACATCGGCATCGGGTGCGAGAACACCGCGAAATGGGTGCACGACCACGCCCGTGGTAGGGCGGACTTCCGCCCGGGCCAGCTCGTCATCCTGGACGAGGCCACCCTGGCCTCTACCCGCACCCTGGAGACCATCGTGACCCGCGCCGGCGAGGT